>JAYEND010000042.1:0-47065 GCA_034721895.1 Campylobacterota bacterium
CAAGATGAATCATCCCTGAAGATCCGCAGAAGACTACTGCGTTGATAGGCTGGGTGTGTAAGTGTCGAAAGACATTTAGCTGACCAGTACTAATAGATCGTCTGTATTTTCTTTATTCACATTAAGGCACTGCCTTATTAAGTGCAAAAATTGAATGCAACAAATTGTAATCATTGCCTGGACTCTTAACAATACTAAGTTAATCTCAATAGCCAAGAGAAACAAGCACACCACGGTGTTCTTCTTTCTCTTTGTGGTGGGGTTAGAGAGAGGGTCATACCCAGCTCCATTCCGAACCTGGAAGTCAAGCCTCTCATCGCCGATGATACTGCAGGCTACGTCTGTGGGAATGTAGGTCGCTGCCGCATTGAGTTTCTACCAATATACTTTCTTCTTAAAATTCAGAAAAGCTGAATTTCCATTCATTTCACTGAAGCTACGACTATTTTTGAGAGTTTTTATGTTTTTAATTATTTGTTAAAATTCATCGCTTGTTTTAACATTTCTCTACATTTATTCTTTTATAATATGGTATATGGTTGCTGTTTTGTGATGGTCTCCTGATTCATCCCCATTGAAAGATAGTTCCAACTCTACATTGCTCTCTCATGGAATGGAAACCATTTTACTCCCTGTCTAAGATGTTGTTCGTTTTCGCAGTTCTTCTGGTTTGATATTTAAAAATAAGAAATGAGAAATATTGTAAAAAGTACTTTTTTTCTCTTTTTTTCATGCATAAAAAGTACCGCAATGAGAGCGCTCACCGTAATTATTTCTTCTTCACGTTAGGCTGTTAATGATTCATTAACTCCTCATTGTCTAATGATTAATACCTTTAGCCTATAATTGCGCCGAATATGAAATATCACAGATTTAAATATTTAATTTTTATTTAAAAATGTGTGATACATATTGTCTACAGATCGGCCAAACTCGTTGTGAAATGAGGACGGAAAGCTACGGATCTCTTCAGGGGAGATAGCCGGGTTGCCTAAGCATAAACTTATGTTTAGTCTCTTTAATTAGATGCTTGCTGCAACTTTACCAAATACAGCTTTTTGTTCCTCACTACCCTTTTGCGAGTTTAAATAAGCCATCTCAAAAAATTTAAACTTAGGTAAATTATATGAATTTAATATCAAAAATAAAAAATATCTTTGCGCTAACTATAGTGCTCTTTTTCTTTTCCGCATGCGGCGGAAGTACAAGCTCTTCCGGATATGATACAACAGGGAGTACTTCCGGATCTGATACAACAGGGAGTACTTCCGGATCTGCTTCAGATACTGCACCTGCTCCAGTAGCCAAGGCCATCCATGAAGGGCAGGTAAAAGACAGTTCCGTCGGAGGTCTGGCAAACGTTAAAGTAAGTATAGGCGACACAAGCACAACAACTGATGCCGATGGGTTTTATACGTTGACTGATCTTGACGAAGCCGAAGAAGCTGTCGTCAACTTTGAAAAAGAGGGATATTCTCCGGGCAGTGCCCTGATTCAGATCAAAGCACGCTCAGGAGACGGCACAGTTTCTTCAAACTATCTGGAGTATACTCTTACTTCTTATGATTATCAGCCAAGTTATGACAGTGAGACAGAAGCTGTCGGCGACAATATCGAAATCCCGGCCGATGTCTATACGGATGGATCGGGTGCTGCCTATGAGGGTATAGTGACTACCGGGGTAGAAATAGTAGATCCCACCACTGAAAGAGGTAAAGTACTTTTTCCGGGTTCTTTTGAAGGAGAGAACAGCAATGGAGAGGATGTCAAGTTTAACGCTTACGGTATGATTAATATATCACCTAAAGATACTAAAGGAAAGGAACTGAACTTTGCTGATGGCGCTACTGCAACATTGATATTTGATGCCGTTGATTCATTAGATGAACAGATTATTCCTTTGTGGTATTATGATTATGATCAGGGAAAATGGATCGAGGATGGTTATGCAGAACGACAGGAGGATGGTACATATAAGGGTGAAATATCACATCCTGGTACCTGGAGTCTGAGTAAACCCATCGAAGAAGCTCCCGGTATCTATAGAGGACGAATCGTCTATGAAAATGGGAAGCCTGCCAAAGATATAAGAGTCTCTGCTGTCGGAGATAAATGGAAAAGTACCGACCTCTCTACTGACAAGGATGGTGTCTTTGAAATCGAAGTAGTTCCGGGCAACAGCTTTCAACTGAAAGCGTACAGCTACAAAGATAAATATGAAGCTGTATACAATGGAACAATACCAGCAATCGCTTCAGGAGAAATTGTAGAAGATAGATAGAATATAAAGTGAAAAAAGTGTACCTTCAAAATAGATGGGCAGGTACACGGTATTATTATAATCCTCCTCACAGTTTCTCCACATTTATCCCTTATACTTGAAGCATAAAGAAACAGTTGGCAGCAACTGGATCTTTTAGGCTTGGGTTTTAGGTAATGATTAACATTACTTGGATAAAATTTATTTGTTAAAAATTTTTACATTAAGGAAACAACATGACTAAATTTACAAAATTGGCTGTAGCTGCTCTCTTTGCGGTTGCAATGTTGGGTACGACTGCATCTGCGGATGTTGCGAAAGGTCAGAAGCTTTATTCCAAGAAACTGAAGGGTGCCTGTGGTGTTACAGGTGCAAAGTTTGCTGCAAAGCATACACAAGATCAGTGGGAAGAGATCAAGGAAGCCGGTAAATTCGGTGATGAAGTAAAGAAGATCTGTCCTAAAATGGGAAAAGGCTACAAAGACAAGTGGTCAAATGACCTTTATGACTTCGCTTATGAGTATGCGAGTGACTCAGGGAACGTTCCAAGCTGTTAAGTTAAGCCTTAGAGACCCCGCTTTGGGGTTTCTCAATTTTTCTTCCATAATCTAACCTTCTATTGTCTATTTTTTTTTCAAATAAATCAAGTACTTTTAATGGCCAATTCAATATAATTTAGTCACATGACTTTATTAAGTTGTGTTTATTATAAGGAGTAAACAAATGAAAAAATTTGTAGCAATGTCGTTGGCAGCAGCGCTTGCATTAACAGGCTTGCAGGCAGCAACAAATGCTGAGCTGGAAGAGAGAATAGTAGAGCTGGAGAAGAAGCAGTCTAAAACAAGCAATAAGCTTAACCAGGTCAAGGCGCATCATGCAGGCGACAATATAAAGTTTGGTATCGAGTTTAGAAATGCTATTGATGCTTTAAACTACAAGGACAATGAGACTGGTGAAGAATCTTCAAACGACTCGCTTTTGACGAGCAGACTTTATCTTGATATGGCTGCCGCACCTATGGAAGGCTTGATCTTTAAAGGCAGGCTTGCTATTTATGGTATGTGGGGAGCGCATCTTTATTATGATGAGGCGGGGCTAAAAGATTGGTCTGGCAGCTCAAAGCCGGCTGATTCGGTTATGCGGGTAAAAGAGGCTTATTTTGTCTATTCGAACGAGTTGGGAGAGCAGCCTATCAGCTTCTCGGTAGGTAGAAGACCATCGTACGAAGGTTTCCTGGCAAATACGAGGCAAAATGAAGATAATATGGGATCACCGCTGGCGCATATCACAAACATGGAAGTCAATGCAGCTATGGTAAAACTTAGTTGGGATCGTTTTGTACCGGGTGCTTATACCAAGTTCGTCGTTGGCCGTGCGCATACCGGTGATGTGGAAAATGTGTATGGACTGGGCAGTAACCCGTGGGGGCCGTATGCCAAAGTAGATGGCGATGATGATAATGTTGACTTTTTTGTCGTGCCGGGTAGTGCTTACGATAACGGACAATACCAAATAATGTATCAGTGGGCGCATATCTTCAATTCAAAAGGTTTAAATATCGCAGAAAACGATGCATGGATAGCTGCAGGCAAACCAGCTGATCTGCCCAGTGGAAAAAAAGCCGCAGCCGGTTATGCCGATCTATTTTCTGTAGGCCTTAAGATAGATGGTATTGGTGATGGTATCAATGACTTCCTGGATAATACAATCTTTTTTATATCAGGTGCTTACACTCGCTACAGCGCAGACGAGGGTTATAGTTTTCTTGGGTCAGAAGATGGCGGAAGCCAAAGCGGTAGTTCTTTCTGGGCCGGCGTGATTATTCCGGACATGATTACCGAGAATGGAAAGATTGGTTTTGAGTACAACCATGGTTCAGAATACTGGACTCCGATGACTTGGGCAGAAGATACTGCAATGGGCTCTAAAATAGCTGTTCGCGGTGACGTTTACGAGGCATACTGGAACTTTGATCTGTTTGGTGTGGAATACCTGCCGTCGCAGATAAGATATACCTATGCGCAGCATGACTACACCCCAAATGTAAACTGTGCCGGTTGGATTCCTTCGGAAGAAGTTGATATCACAGCCCAGGACTTAAGATTCTTTATCACTTATGACTACTAAAAATTTAAACACCCTGTTTAACAGGGTGTTTTATACTCTCCTGCTTTCTACAATACACCAATCAGCTATTTAGTTGCTGCGGTAATAATTCCAAATCGGACAGGCATGACCAACATATTTTATGCAGAATTTTAATGATAACTATAGGATTAAATTATAATCTTCAATTAAACTTATAACTAATTTAACCTGTTATTATTTTATTAATCCTTTATTTACTTTTCATTTACTTTTAAGTGCTGTATCAGCTAAATGGTATTAAGCTTATATTATGTTTTTGGATAAAAAGCAAAAAAAGGAGTAAAATTATGAAGAAAATTGTAGTACTGTCAGTGGTGGCAGCAACAATGGCATTTGGTGCCACTTCAGATGAGATTGCAGATCTGCAGAAGCAGATTGATAAGCTCAAAACACAGGTAAGTAAAAACAAAGCACAGAGTTCAGGAGATAATATCAAATGGGGTGTTGACCTGAGAACTGCTGTCGACAATATCAACTATGATATGGCAAATGGTACAACTGCTGGCAATGATAGTCTCATGTCGATGAGGCTCTGGCTGAATATGGCTTATGCCGCTGACAGCAAAAATATCTTCAAGGGCCAGCTTTCTATGAATAAAGCTTTTGGCGCAGATTTTGGTATTAATGGTGAACTGTCATCGTTGAGAGGATTTGGAATGGGATCATTGTTTGACTGGACAGGCAATGAAGCACTTTCCGATAACAACCTCAGGGTAAGACAGGCATACTGGCTCTATATGGGTGATGATGCCTTCGGCCAGGGAGTCGATTGGACATTTAGTATCGGTAGAAGACCTTCGGGTAACGGTTTCCTTGCCAATCTCAGCCAGGACCTCCCTGCTTCCTCGCCACTGGGACATGTTATCAATGTTGAGTTTGACGGATTGAGTTCAAAACTTGACTTTAGTAAATGGACCGGTATTAGCGGTATGAGCATCAAGGCATGCGTGGGTAGGGGATCTACCAATGCCGTACCTCTCTTCTATAATGCAACACCTTATGCAGAGGATCCTGCGGGACTTGACAGTATCGATCTCGCCGGAATTATTTTTGTACCATACGATGACGGTCAGTTTATTGTAAAATCAACGTATTACAGAGCATTCAATGTTCCGGGCATGGATCCGATTGCAGACGTATTTACTCCAGATGGCGGCAGTCCTCTGAACCCAAGCGTAACAATGGGGCAAACTCAATTTCAGCAGTATGGAGATATGGACGGGGCTGCCCTTTCTGTTCTTGTGGATGGTGTGACAGATGATGGTTATGGTGCTGATGTCAAACTCTTTGGATCTTTTGCATGGACCAAGAGTTACCCGGAGGCCGGCAAGGCAATGTTCGGTTCTACTGAAGATCAGACTGGTACCTCTTACTGGTTCGGTGCTTATCTTCCAGTCGGTGATGGTGAAGGTGAAAACTATGGTACGGTTGGGCTTGAATACAACCATGGTGATGAGTACTGGAGACCGTTTACGTATGCAGAAGATACGATGATCGGTTCCAAGATCGCTGCTCGCGGTGATGCATGGGAAATCAACTATACTTATCACTTCACCAAAGCATTGAGCCTTCAGGCAAGATATGTAGATATCTCTTATGACTACACAGGAAGTCAAGGATTCTTCGGTAACCTTTCCGGCGCATCTCAGAATATCGATGATGTCAAAACAGGCGCAGCGACATTTACACAGCTAGGCGGAACATATGATGCAGCAACCGGTACTGCAGGTAATTTAGGTGTTGTTACTGGAAACCTGATGGCTTCAGGAATGGATCAGGCTACTGCACAGGCAACTGCTGGAGAATTGGCTGGAGCAGCATTATTCCTTCCCAATATTGTTGAAAGTGCACAAGACTTCAGATTCTATCTCAGATATAGATTCTAAGATCTTTTTTCTGACGAAGGGTTTTTCCTTTTGTCAGAGCTTTTTTAACCCTTCTTCTTTTATTTCCAATTTTCACACTTATATTTTTTTATTTTAGTATGCAAAAACCCATGGAAGTGGAGACTTTAGTCCCACCGAATATCTGCATAAAAGTATTTTTATTGTTCCAAAAAAAGCATAAACTACAAAAACACAAACTTTTTCCAGCATATAAACTTTATGTGGGACTAAAGTCTCCACTTCCAAGAGCATCGGCAGGACTGAAGTCACCGCTTCCGGGGGGAATGGGCTTTTGAATATTTGGTGGATTTGATATGTTATTTTATGGGTCGGGAGACCCATTCTGCTATCTACAGTATCCCAATCTCTGCCAAGAGGTTGTTGGCAATAGTTTTATAATATTTTTTCTCTTCGTCTGATCCCATGGCAACCGGAGGGGTTCCCTGGTCAGAGGCTTCTCTGATACTCATGGTGAGAGGGATTTTCCCCAATAGGGGGATGTTGTATTTTTCTGCAGTCTCCTCTCCGCCGCCTTCGCCGAAGACGGCATATTCTTTGCCGGTATCCGGAGCGATGAAGTGGCTCATATTTTCGACCAGTCCGCCGATATGCACACCGATATCCTTGAACATCATGATGGCACGGCTGACATCATCGACAGAGATCATTTGCGGCGTAGTGACGATGAGGCCGGCAGTGATCGGTACTTCTTGTGCCATGGTCAGCTGGATATCACCTGTTCCCGGAGGCATATCGATCACCAGGAAATCGAGCTCTCCCCAGGCCACATCTTCGAGGAACTGGATCAGTGCGGAGACTGCCACGGAGCTTCGCCAGACCAGAGGGGTGTCGGAGCTGGGTGTCGTCAGGCCGACGCTCATCACTTTGATCCCATAGTTTTCACTGGGGATCATCTTGTCCTCATCGTTCCATTGGAGTTTCTCATCCTGTACCTGAAGCATTCGGGGCGTATTGGGCCCATAGACATCAGCATCGAGCAGTCCGACCTTGTATCCAAGCTGTGCCAGAGCGACAGAGAGGTTGACTGAGACCGTACTCTTTCCCACGCCGCCTTTTCCGCTGGTCACGGCAATGATATGTTTGGCATAGGATGCCCGATTATTGGGTTTGGCTGTATTTCCATAGCTGGTGGATTGGCTTTTGTTGGCGATGAAGCGGACGTCTATTTGATCAAAACTGTCAGACAGCAGATCATGGATCTGATCTTCAATATTTTTGAAGACCGATTCATTGGAGATAGAGAGGGATATCCTGACTTTCTTTCCATTGACTTCGATCTTATCGACGGCTTTGAGCGAGTAGATATCTTTGTCCAGATTGGGGTAGATGACCTTCTCGAGACGCTTTTCCACTAGATGCTTTTCTGCCAGCCGATTATTCATACTGCGCCTTTGCTGCTTCCCTTTTGATCAGAAGATCGGTCGCTTTTGCTTTGTGCAACCACCCCGAGATCACCTCTCTGGCTTCGATATGTTCATTGCCAAGTTGGGTATAGATCTGTGCTCTTCGCTTGAGAAGAAGTGCGAGTTTTCCCAAAAGGTCAGAGAGTTTCCCCTCAACCTTGGCATCACCGAGCATCTTTCTCAGGAGTATATCACGTTCTTTGAGCGGAAGATCGTAATCCAACTCTTTGCCGATCACGACAAGATCATGCGAAGAGACATAAACACCGCTGTGATAAACTGAGAGGATATGCTTCTCGAGACTCTCGTAGTCGCTTTGACGGTTTTGGTGTTTTACAGCGCTGAGCGGTGTGGTCTTTTCCATTACTTCTTCTCCAATTTGGTCTCTGCCGCTTTGACAACATCTTTGTCGCTGTCATCGAGCAGTTCTTTGAGTATATTTGTTGGGGTACTCGGGTTCTCGGCAACTCGCATCCGTACCATTTTGTCTACATCCATAGCAAGAATTTTCAAAAGCTTTTCGGGTGTATTGGGATTGCCGGAGAGGCCATCCCTCACGATCTTCTCGTCGGAGAAAAAAGTATTGAGGAGAGATACCGGGGTACTGGGGTTGGTGGCAACCAGTGCACGAACGAGGTTGATATTGTCATGGGACAGTTTCTCCAGGATATCGGAAGGGGTATGGTGGTTTTTTGCCACCGCCCAGCGGCTTCCCATATCATCGACTTCACTCAGGTCCCTCAGCAGAGCGATCAGCTCATTGCTTTTCCCCACCTCTGCGTCATAGACACTGGTACGTCTGCTCAGGTTCATCGCAACCATGCCGACAACCTGGCCATCCTCTTTAAACTCTTCGAAAAGTTGTCGTACGGTTTCGATCGGAAGATCGATATTATCCAACTCTTCCATGGCTTTTTCATGTGTCATATTCTGCCTTTTCTCTAAGTAGCCCTATTAGGTGCGGTAATTAATGTAAGAGAATATAGCATCTTAGGCTAAAAAAGGGTTTAACAGAGGGGAGCAAAACGTTAAATAGGAGTAAAGTAGTCCTTATTATAGGGATTGTATGGACTTCAGAGACCTGAGAGGTTAATCATTAGAATCGATAGAAAGAGACTATATCATCAAAATTATTTGATGATTGTATCAATACGAATGAAGAAAGTCAAAATGTGAGATTATATTGTCCACCAATGGAGATTATTTATAAAGTTGGGTTGAATTTTAAGCACATTTAAGTATTTGAAATCTATAATTTATACTAATTAGGTTTCGATTCTATGGGCATTTGCTATGGATAATACAAACTTAAAAAAGTCATAAGGAGAGAGTATGAAAAGATTGATCAGTGCTGTTGTATTTATTGCGACAGTAGCGTCTACGACACTTTTTGCGTCGGATATCAAATTGATTGAACCTGAAGAAGCGATCAAGTTGATAGGTGACAAGAAGGTGATATTTATATCGGGAGATAGTCACGATACATACAAGAATAACCACATTGTAGGCTCTGTAGAGATGTATGCGCACCACCTGCACCATTCAGATCTGATGGGGAATATGCACTGTGCGCCGCTTTATAATTGTCCTAAAGAGGCACAGGAGTATATCCGAAGCAAAGGGATCCGTAATGATCAAATGATTATCGCGTATGATAACTTCCGTGGACCGAATGCGACTGGAGTTCAAAGTTTTTTCGAAAGTTTCGGTCATGCTGATGTCAGAATACTCAATGGTGGATTTGATGGTATCAAGGCACTGGATCCAAATCAAAAGGTTTTTAATGAACTGAAGGCTGAAAGAAAAACTTTGAAAAAGCAGGCGAAGGCTGCCAAAAAGGCAGGCAAGGCTGATGAGGAGAAAAAGTTCAAAGCAGATGCCAAAGCGATCAAAGCCAAAATGGATGCTTTGACACCCAAGCTTCTCGTCCAGGCCGGCGAAGAGCCCAAGCATGAGCACAGTAACTATGTACTCGACGATAAAAAGTTTAACTTGCACTACATTGCAGAGAAGGTAGAGGTCAAAAAAGCGATGGATGATATCCTCAAAAATGGAGATAAGAGTAAGTTTGCCATTGTTGACTCCAGAGGTATGATCGAGATCATCGGTGAAAGAAAGATGGATAATGTTGCGCGCGGCGGGCATATTCCGGGTTCAAAATTCGTTGAGTGGAAAAACATTACTGATATGGAAAAGAAAAAGAGCTTTAAGTCGCTTGCTGAAATGCAAAAAGTTTTTGACAAAGCAGGAATCACCAAAGATCAGACAGTCTATGCCTACTGTATGGTAGGGGCAGGGCGTGGTTCGCATATCATTACTGCTTTGAGACTTCTTGGGTATGAAAATGTAAAAGTATTTACAGGCAGCTGGGATACCTGGGGCAATGATATGAATTTGCCAATCAGAAGATAAGAGGAGAGTGAACATATGACAAAGAATATGACAAACGAAAAAAGAAGAAACTTTCTGAAGTTTTCTGGTGTGACAGCCGCTATGGTTGCTTCTCAGGGAAGCCTGTTTGCAAAAACAGGTGTCATGAAAGTGGAAAATGGTAAAAATGATTATCCGAACACAACTTATACGGAAGAGATGTATCGTAATGAGTTTGGATTTACAAGAGGCAAGGTAGAAGATACAGGGTTTGCTTATCACTGTGTTAACTGTCAGGGTAACTGTGCCTGGGAGATCTGGTCTCACAATGGTGTCGTCACCAGAGAAAACCAGTCTGCAAGATACCCGACGATCAATGCAAGTATTCCTGACTTCAATCCACGTGGTTGTAACAAAGGTGTCCAGCACTCACAGATCATGTATGAGAAAGATAGAATTCTCTACCCGATGCAGCGAGTGGGCAAGCGCGGTGAAGGTAAATGGAAACGAATCAGCTGGGATGAGGCTGCTACAGATGTAGCGCAAAACATCTTTGATGTGATGACCGATCCGGAAAAAGGTCCGGATAAGCTCATGGTACACGCCGGAACAGGTCTTTTGACTGAAGGCCGTCGTGGCGGCCCGCTGAGACTCTCTACGATGCTGGGTGCAAACAGAATTTATCCTTCTTCCTACCTGGGGGATATGTTCTCCGGTGCAGCTGTCGCTTACGGTGAAGGTAATGTCGGTAGTACATGGGACTTTATGTACAATGTTGACACGGCGGTCATGTGGGGCGGAAATCCATCTGTATCCCGTATACCGGATGCCCACTTCGTATGGGAAGGTAAATATAACGGTGCCAAGATCATTGTGATCACACCTGAATTTAACGCGTCAGCAAAATCTGCAGACCTTTGGATCCCTATCAAGCCAGGCTCGGATAATATCCTTGCGGCATCCGTTATTCATGAGATCCTAAAAGCAAAACTTTACAAGCCAGGATTTATGAAGATTTTCACAGACCTTCCGTTCCTGGTTATCAAGGACAGCAAGAAGCTTCTGAGAAGATCCGATATGGAGAAAGCGCCCAATGATGAAGCGCATGAAAAATATGAAGAAGAGTTCTATACCATGAATAAAACGACAGGCAAGCCTGTATTGATGCCTGGTACAGAAGGAAGTCATCATAAATCACTCAAAATCGACGAGATGGGAATCGACCCGGAACTTGAGGGTGAGTGGAAAATAAAACTTGCTGACGGAAAAGAAGTGACTGTTACGACTGCCTTTGAGATGCTCAAAGTAAGTATCGCTGACTTTGCTCCTGAGAAGACGCAGGAGATTACGGGTGTACATCCTGATACGGTGAAGACGCTGGCAAAAGATATTGCACTACCAAAAGTAGTTTCGATCACAACAGGATTCTCGCTCAATAAATATTTTAACGGTTTGATGAGTGTCTGGAATATCGCTTCGATCTGCGGATTGACAGGACGTCTAGGGCCATACGGTGGACTCAATACAGAAAATGAATTCCAGCTCTCCGGCCTTGGAGCGCTTTCAGGATTCTCTGGCAAGTACAGTCCTAGATTTGGTTCCGGATTTGTCGGTGAATTTATCTTCGGTGACGGAATGAAAACATTTGATAAATACTTCGGTGATGAAGATGTTAAGCGTGCTCAAAACGGTATGAGCAAAAAAGAGTATATGGAGATCATCGAAGAGATGCTCGCTCAGGGTAAACACGGTAAGGCCAATGTTGAAAGCAAGCATGGCAATGTCGTCAAGCCATGGTGGGATCCGGAAGTCTGTCTGGTCGTCGCTGACTCCAAGTTCAGAAGAAACAAAGGATCTGATTACCGTGAAGCATTCTTCAAAAAGATCAGCTACTTTGCGTATGCAGACTATCGAATGAGCGAAACGGCAGTTTACTCTGACCTTCTCCTTCCCGCGAAGTCTCACTATGAGGTATGGGACCTGAGAACTTCTCCGGGATATCACAGATTTACGAACCTGGCACAGCCTATCGCAAATATGAAGCCGGTCGGTGAAGCCAAAGATGAGTGGACGATGATGGCATTGATCGCGAAGAAGCTCGAAGAGATCGCGAACAAGCCGGAGAATATCGACAGAGCAAAAGTCAAAGATGAGAAGCGATTTGCCAAGCCTGGTTTCCATGACCTGACAATCGCGTATAAAGAGTATACCAACACAGATGAAGAGTCGGAAGCAGCGATGGAGCCGTACCTTGGTACAGACAAGCTGGCACTCGAAGCGGCACTCGAAAAATGTGAGCAGTATGCGCCATGGACGATCGAGAAAATGTACAAGGCAGGCGGCTTCCTCCAGATCAATGAAAAAGCTGGGAAAATCTCACCACTTTATGCTGACAGGCCTTATAACGGCTTTGAAAATATGCTGTATAAGTTTGAAAGATTTGAAACAGTTTCCGGTCGCCAGACATTCTATGTGGACCATGATATGTATATCAGAATGGGTGCTCAGACAAACACAGGTATGGAGGGTATCAGGCCGAAAGATCCGAAACGTTATCCATTTACCTTGATGACGCCGCATGCGAGATGGTCCATTCACTCAAACTATAAAGCAAGTAGAACGCTGCAGAGACTCCAGAGAGGGGTGCCTTATATGCAGATCAACCGTATTGTAGCTGAGAAGAAAGGAATCAAAGATGGTGATACTGTCAAAGTATTCAATACTCTTGGTGAATTCTATGTCATGGCAAAAGTATCCAGCTCCTGTCCGCCGGACAGTTTGGTCATGGAGCATGGATGGGAACCATACATGTATAAATACAACAGAGGGCACAACGAGTGTGTGCCGACTGCATTGAACCTGCTTGAGATGGCAGATGGTTGGGGCCACCTGAAATTCGGTGGTCTTTGGGACGGTAACCAGTACGCTTACGATGGCGCAGTAAATATAGAGAAAGCATAAGGAGACGATTGATGTCAAAAAGACAATTAGCAATGGTTATGGATCTTAACAAGTGTATCGGTTGTCAAACCTGTACTGTCGCTTGTAAGACTCAGTGGACCAATAGAAATGGTAGAGAGTATATGTACTGGAATAACGTAGAAACGTATCCAGGCGAAGGATATCCAAAAAAATGGATGGAGTTGGGCGGCGGATTTGACGCTGCCGGTGATCTTCAGGAGGGTGTGATCCCGAATATCGAAGCAGACTACGGTGTGCCTTGGGATTACAACTATGACTCATTGGCTGAGTCCAATCTGCTTGGGCCGGATGCGTCAGGCTACGGTAAGCACGGAGCAGAGACTCCGGGACTTCATCCGAATGTAGAGCCTACATGGGGGCCAAACTGGGACGAGGATGAAGGTGCGGGGAATTTCCCCAGTGACAACTATTTCTTTTATCTTCCAAGGATTTGTAACCACTGTACAAACCCGGGATGTTTGAGTGCCTGTCCGAGAGATGCAATTTTCAAAAGAGAAGAAGATGGTGTCGTTCTCGTAGACCTCGACAGGTGTCAGGGGTATCGATATTGTATCGCAGGTTGTCCCTACAAAAAGATCTATTTCAATCCAAAAATCTCCAAGTCAGAGAAGTGTATCCTCTGTTTCCCAAGAATCGAGCAGGGACTTCCGCCGGCATGTGCACAGCAGTGTGTCGGCCGTATCCGATTTGTCGGTTTTCTGGATGATGAGGAGAGTCAGGTCTTTAAACTGGTCAAGAAGTACAAAGTAGCACTTCCGTTGAGAAGCGACTACGGTACGCAACCAAATATTTACTATGTACCGCCGACAGAAGCTCCGGCGAAGTTTGATGCTGATGGCAAGATCATTGAGGGGTCTCAGAGAATTCCGATGAAAGAGCTTGAGACTCTCTTTGGTCAGGAAGTTCATGAAGCGGTCAAAACATTGAGGGCCGAAATGGACAAGAGAAAGAAAACAGGAGAGAGTGAAGTGATGGACCTGTTGATCGCTTATCAGCACTCAGAGATGTTCAGACTGGACAACAACTATTATCAGGATGTTGCCAAGGCGAAAGGTTTACAACCTCTTGAGCCTGTAGATCACCGGTATATCAAAGGCAAGCATACAAAAGAAATATCTCATTTTAAGGCGCACGCATGAGAACAATAGCTAAATCAATCATCGCAACATCTCTTGTTGCGTCTGCACTCTGTGCAGAGGGAAGTATTACGGCGGTTAAGGTAGGCAATGATGTTAAGCCAGCAATGCTTGCTACAACCGATAAGCTATGGGATACAGCAAAAGCTACAGATGTAGCGCTTTACCCTCAAACAACGATTAGACTGAATGACAAAAAAGCCAATGCCGCTAATGCGAAGGACAAAGGTAAGATAGCAAAAGTATCAGCACTTTACAATGATAAGTGTGTTGCTTTTAAAATTGTTTGGGCTGATGGTACAGAAAGTATTCAGGCTGGTCTTGAATCGGATGAGTATCCGGATGGATTTGCAGTGCAGATTGCAACGAAATTTGATGATCCGAAAAAACTGCCATATATTGGCATGGGATCAGACGGCAGGCCGGTATTGGTTCACTTGAATAAAGCAGTAGCAGAACATTTTGAGCCAAATGGCAACAAAGATGTTTCACTGCAGGTCAATAGACACCAAACCAATGCATTTGCTGAAGATCTTTCAGCCTTCGATAAAAAAGTTGTTGATGTTGCGGAAACATCTTATAAGCGTTCATTTATCTCTGAAGGCTTCAGGTCAATGACTGAGATCAAAGATGGAAGCAGCAAGTTTAATATGGCTATGGATTATAACAAAGACAGCAAAAGCTGGTCAGGTACTATGGGTAGACATCTTAAAGATGAGAACATTGACCTTTCAGCTGCCGGCGCTATTCCCGTCGCATTTGCCGTTTGGGATGGCGAGAAAATGGGGCGGGACGGACTGAAGCATCTCTCTACCTGGATCGCTGTTGATTTTGAAGGTAAAGAAGGCAATGAGGCTTTAGTGGCTGAACTTACAGCGGCACCCAAAGGTAATGCAGAGGCGGGAAAACCAAATGTAGAAGCGATGTGTGCAAGTTGTCACACGCTCAATGCCGAGAAAGTTGCCACGCCGTTTATGGCACCGGACCTTAGCAATATCGGCGGATACTCGACAGCTGCATATCTCGCTGAGTCTATTACTGATCCAAGTGCAGTGGTTGTACCCGGATATAATAGAAATGCACATAAGAACTTTGCATGGTATAATGTAGATGATAAAGGCATAAGAGCATCAACCATGCCACCAATGATGACGGATGAAGCAATGATCAATGATGCAGTTGCTTATCTCATGACATTGAAAGCGGAGGTAACAAAATGAAAAAAGTATTATTAGCTGCTATCGTAGCGCTTGCAATGGTTTCAGGGGCTTATGCATCCGAAGGAGCAAAAGCTTCTGCAAAAACCGTAGCACCGACAAAAGAGTCTCCGGTTGCACACGCAGAAGAAGCTACTTTCGAAAAGGAAGGGTTTCTGACTACGAAGTGGTGTGCAGAGCAGGGGCTTTTTGTTGACTGCCGTATGGAAAGTATCGTTTGTGGTGAAGGCGGATGTTTTCAGAATTGGGAGTTTGGTGACAAAATGAAGACTGAACTGGTCGTTTTTGTCCATGATGATCTTCAATATTATCAAATCAAACCGACTGAGCATTTCGAAATGGCTGAACTGATCGAAACAGGTATCAACAGAAACCTGGTAACGATCAAGGGCAAATATGATGCTAAAACAAATACTATTTTAGCAACAGAATTTAAAGCCCCGCCACCACCGAAGAAGTCCTTCTTCAAGGGTTGTCTCTAATCCTTTTATCTCTCCCGCCCGGGAGAGAATCAAACTAAGGGCATCTCTAAATTCATACTGTACTTTACATCATCTTTAAGCCCATATTATCACTTTTTTTGTACAATCCATGAGATAAGTCTATGGTTAAGGAATAGAATGGAAAACAAAGTCAGAGCTTATATTTTTGCTTTTTTGTCAAGGATATATGCCAGTGAAATCGATACAAAACTTCTCAGTGATATTCGAGCAAACGAAGATCTTCTTTCCACTATTGGAGAGGGCGCATTGGAGTATATGAAAAACGGAGAGGCAAGTCTGTTGCTTGATGAGTTGAATATCGAGTACAATACGCTTTTTCTTATGAATAATCATCCGATCGAGTCATCCATACAGGATGTCAAGAATGAGATCCTGGTCGGCTTGCAGAATCCTGTGATGCAGTTTTATTTCAACCATGGCTATGAGATCAATCTCGAAACTTCCTCATTGCATGTTCCTGACCATATCGCGATTGAATTCGGCTTTATGCAGAAACTGGTACTTCAGGATGATAAAAAGGCACAATTGAAGTTCTACAAGGAACATTTGCTGACTTGGATCCCCCAATTCCTGACAGGTGTCAAAGAGATGACGGAGAATCTTTTTTATAAAGATATGTGTGATTTTACCATCGATTTTTTATTGGAAGATTATGGCAATTTGACCTTTGAAGTGAGCGAAGATGTTTAATGCAGTAGAGAGTCATGAGAAAATTCTGATCGATGGAATGAAATGTTTGCGTGTAGAGTATTTATATAATGAGTGTTCTCTTTGTATAGATATCTGTCCGGAAGAGGCGATTACTCTTGGGAACAATAAGCGGGTTGCGCTTGATACCAAAAAGTGTATTGACTGCAGTGCCTGCATCGGTGTTTGTCCAACTTCTGCGATCAGCAATACAGAATTTGACCCTAATATGTTTGTGCTGACATTCAGCACGGGAGATGAAAAACGGATTTCCTGCAAAGACAATACTCCTTGTCTGAATATTTTTAATGTCGAACAACTGATCTCTCTGGGATTGCGCAATGAATCTATTGTCTGCGACATGTCGCACTGCAAGGGGTGTGAAATAAACAAAAACGGTATGGTAGAAGCATCGATCAAGGTACACATTGATGAAGCGAACACTTTTCTCGAAGTGATGGGAGAGGAGAGTCGGATCATATCTGATTATGAGGAGCCTGTCGAAGTAGAGCGACGGCAACTCTTCAGCAAGTTTGCCAAAGGTATCAATGAGCTGCAAAGTGATGTAGAAATCGGTGAAATCTTTAATGAGAGTGATAATCTTCCCGTACATCGTCAACTGCTGCAAAACAGTTTGAAGCGAGTCATTGAGAATGTCGAAGAGACAACACTGCCTTACACATTCAGTTTTACAGCCAATAAGCAGATCGATTTCCAGAGCTGCAGCAACTGCGGTGAATGCGTACAATTCTGCCCGACCGATGCGCTGACCTACAGTTCTGACAAGTCGCGTATTCTGTTTCAAAATCTGCGCTGTATCGCCTGCAGTATTTGTGATGATATTTGTAAACCACGGTCTTTTTCGGACAAGCCGGAGCTGGATCTGGTCACCATGGCTTTTGACCGGGCTATGATCGCTATCGAGCACCGTTTTGTTGTCTGTGATGAGTGCAAGACCGCCTTTCCTCAAAAAGGGGATGAAATGATATGCAACCGATGCATTGATTTTGTAAATAACAGTCAGGATCTCTTTGCTTTGGCAAGAGACCTTGGTAATTAATAATTTTGGCAGGCATTGCTTTGCAATGCTTTGCAATGCTTTGGTTTCAGGAAAGAGGATTGAGAAAAATACTATCTTGTTTGTCAAAGGCCTTGACAACGCTTTTCAATTTTGTAAACTTTACTTAACACTTAACACTTAACACTTAACACTTAACACTTAACACTTTGCGAAGCAACTTACAGTCCGGCTTCCTGGATCGCTTCTGCCTGGGCATGGGCTATCAATGGGTCGATCACCAGCTTTAGGTTTCCATTGTTCGTGATGTCATCGAGGGCGTAGAGTGTCAGGCCGATACGATGATCGGTGAGTCTGTTTTGCGGATAGTTGTAGGTTCGTATCTTTTCGGATCGGTCACCTGAACCTACCTGCAGTTTTCTTTGTGCAGAGGTTTCGTCAAGCTGCTCCTGAAGCTGCGCCTCATAGACCCTTGCCTTGAGGACTTTCATTGCTTTATCTCTGTTTTTGTGCTGGGATTTTTCATCCTGGATGGCAACGACAATACCGGTGGGAATGTGTGTCAGGCGAACTGCAGAGTCGGTGGTGTTGACAGATTGTCCACCACACCCGCTGGATCGATAGACATCCATTTTGACTTCATTGGGTTTGATATTCACTTCGACATCATCAACCTCCGGAATAATCGCAACAGTAATCGCTGAGGTGTGGACCCGTCCCTGTGTCTCAGTTTCGGGAACACGCTGGACACGGTGGGTTCCTGCTTCATATTTGAGCTGAGAATAGACATTTTCACCTTTGATCTGCGCAATAACCTCTTTGTATCCGCCGGCTGTTCCTTCGCTGGAACTGACCAGTTCGACTTTCCATCCCATCTGCTCTGCAAAACGCATATACATTTTGAAGACATCCGCAACAAAGAGGGCACTTTCGTCTCCGCCTGCGCCGGCTCTTAGCTCCAGGAAAATATTTTTGTCATCATTTTTGTCTTTGGGGAGCATCAGGACCTTGATCTCCTCTTCCAGTTCCGGAAGTCTTGGCTCAAGCTCTCCCAGTTCCTCCTTGGCAAGTTCTCCAAGCTCGGGGTCGCCCAAAAGCTCTTTGTTCTCCTCAATGGCATCGGATGTCTGAATGTATTCTCCCGCTTTTTCTACCAGAGTAGCAAGAGAAGATTGTTCTTTTCCCAACTCGGTCATTTTCTGAATATCAGAAGCGATATCGGGCGAACTTAGCAGTTCGCTGATCTCATTATATCTGTCGATGAAGGGTTGAAGTTTTTCTTTGAACATAGGCGTTCCAATTGGTTGATTTTTATTTTATGTTTAGAGTGTGCTTGTCTCCCGCTCAGGCAAGTGAGAAGGAGATAGTCGAGAAGAGGAAGCGTTAGGCAGCTTCGAGTGAGTTTACAAGTTTGTGAAGGCGGCTTACTTTTCTGGAAGCAGTTTCTTTTTTGATGAAGCCTTTGCTTACCAAGGCATGGATTTGCTTGTTTGCTGTCTTGAAGGCCTCTTGGGCTGCAACCTTATCGCCTGCTTCTGCTGCTGTATGTACCGCTTTTGTGATGTTTTTGATTCTTGTTCTGTAATATCTGTTTCTTTCAGTTCTTACAGCTGTTTGCAAAATACGTTTTTTTGCTGATTTATTATGTGCCATTACGCAATTCCTTTACTGTGTTTCTCTCTGATTTGGCTACCTGGATAGACCATTGGAGCCATTGGGAGTGTAATTAGTGCGCGAATAATATCAAAAAGAAGATTAAAATTTTATTAAAATCAGCATAAAATGGCGAAGAGGGTGTCTTTAATCTAGAATGAGATAAAATCATATAATTTTTTATGGGGGAATAGTGTTGTGGAATTATTTGGAACCGATGGTGTACGAGGAAAAGCAGGCAAAAAAATAAGTGCAGCAAATGCGATGAAGCTGGCAATGGCAACGGGGATCTACTTTAGGCAGTTTGCCAAGACCAATAAAATTCTTGTTGGAAAAGATACACGTCGAAGTGGTTATATGATAGAGAATGCTATTGTATCCGGATTGACGGCAGTAGGATTTGATGTGATACAGATAGGACCTATGCCTACACCGGCAGTAGCATTTTTGACAGCAAACATGCGTTGTGATGCGGGGATCATGATCTCTGCAAGCCATAATCCATATTATGATAATGGTATTAAGTTCTTTGATTGGTATGGTAATAAATTGAACCATGAAAAAGAAGAGGAAATTGAAACTATATACGAAGATGACAGGCGTATTGAAGCTGCACAGGCAACGGACAATGCGATAGGAAAATCAAAGCGAATCGATGATGTGATAGGCCGGTATATCGTGCATATCAAAAACTCTTTCCCAAGGACATCAACGCTATGGGGTAAACGGATAGTGATAGACTGTGCAAATGGTGCAGGATATATTGTCGCCCCGACTGTTTTGGCTGAACTTGGTGCAGATGTGGTTGTTATTGGGGATGAGCCAAATGGTTTCAATATTAACGAAGGGTGCGGCGCATTGCATCCTGAGAATGTTGCAAATAAGGTAAGAGAATATCGTGCAGATATCGGTATTGCGCTTGATGGCGATGCGGACAGGCTGGTCGTGGTGGATGAAAAAGGCAATGTGATAGATGGGGATAAGTTGATGGCCGTCCTGGCGCTGCAAATGAAGAATCAGGGGACACTGAAAGGTGACGGTATCGTTGCTACAGTCATGAGTAACCAGGGATTGGGTGAATACCTCAAAAAACATAAGCTGAATCTTTATCGCAGTGCAGTAGGGGACAAGAATGTCGTGGAGATGATGCAGGAGAAAGGGATCAACTTCGGCGGAGAGCAGAGCGGACATGTTGTCTTCAGTGATTATGCAAAGACAGGGGATGGCATCGCGAGTGCTTTGCAGGCATTGGCATATTTTGTGGAGAGCGGGAAGAAAGCAAGCGAAGCATTTGACCCGTATGAATCATATCCGCAAATGCTCACAAATCTTGCAATCGAGGAAAAAAGAGATTTTGATACGATTGAAGGGTTGGAGGAGTTGGAGAAAAAAGTAGAAGAGGCAGGGATGAGACAACTTTTCCGCTACTCCGGGACAGAGAATAAATTGCGTATTCTTCTCGAAGGCAAAGATGAGTTTGTGTTGGAGCAGATGATGGAGGAGTGTATAAGCTTCTTTAAAAAAGCACTGGTTTAATGATCAAAGCAATAGCCATTTTTCTTCTGGTTGCGATCGGTACATTTATTATCGATCAGAATATCAAATCGCTCTTTGTGCATGGCTATTTTTGGGACAGTAAGTGTTTCTCTCTGGAGCTGCACTACAATAAGGGAGTGGCATTTTCAATGTTTGCCTTCCTTGGCCCCTACCTGAAATGGATACAGGCGGTATTGATCACAGGGATTGCAGGCTATGTCTTGTATGAGGGATATCTAAAAAAGTACGCTTTCCCTCTGGGGCTGTTGATCGGCGCAGCGATCAGTAATCTCTATGACCGTTTTATTCATGGCGGGGTGGTGGATTATGTCGCCTGGCACTGCGGATTTGACTTTGCTGTATTCAACTATGCGGATGTGATGATCGACATCGCGATCGTCTGGATTTTGCTGCTTTCCTATTTTGGAAAAGAGAAAGCATAAGCTTGTCACCAATGCGATACTTTCTTCTTTTTATTTTGACTACTCTTCTGCTTTGGGGCGGCGCAACACGGATAGATATGGCGCCCTATGGCATTGATACAAATCAGTATATGAAGATCCGGATCCTGGATCAATTGTCTCTCTCTTATCCCAATATCAATGATCATCATTTTTTTGGTCTTTCTGATTTGGCATATGATCAAAAAAAGGAGCGTCTCTATCTGGTTGGTGATCAAGAGGGAAAGCTCTTTGTTTTTAATGCGCAGTTTGGAGAAAAAGTTGAAAACTTCAAACCATTGTATGCTGTCGAGCTAACGGGAAAAAATGGCAAGGAGTTTCGACGCTGGCGACGTGACAGTGAGGGGATGACTCTGGATAGAAACGGAAAACTGCTGATCTCTTTTGAGGGTCGTGCCAAAATCGGACGTTTTGATACCAGGGGAAGAATGCAGAAGGAATATAGACTTCCGGCCAAATTGCTTAATGTGAAGAATTACCGAAGCAAAAACAAGTCACTCGAAGCAGTGGCGCTGCATCCAAAATATGGAATTTTAACGGCAACAGAGTATCCCCTGAAACGCTATCCAAAAAAAAGCCAGACGATTTATTCGCTCTCTGGCAGAGAGTGGCACTTTAAGGCAGAAGAGGCAACCAACAGTGCGGTTGTCGGTCTGGAAGTGATGGATGATGGAAATCTTCTGGTGTTGGAGCGTGCCTTCAGCGGGTTGATGAATCCGTTGGTGATTACAATCAAGAAGGTTTGGCTAAAGGGCTGCAAAAAGAAAAAAAAGTGCAAAACAGAAATTTTAGCCCGTTTTAGAAATACCGATGGCTGGGGTATTGATAATTTTGAAGGATTGGCGAGGGTAGGAAAGAATCGTTATGTTATCGTCAGTGATGACAATGACAAGTTTTTCCAAAGAACACTGCTGGTCTATTTTGAAGTTATTGAATAGAGGCTAAATTATCCCGAGATGGTTCAGCAGTTGCGAATGAATTTTTCCATTACTGGCTACGATACCTTTATCGTCAAAGTTAAATTCCCCTCCTGAAGTATTGGTAACTTTCCCTCCGGATTCCAGAAGGATGAGAATGCCGCCGGCCACATCCCAGGGTTTCAGATCGATCTCATAAAAACCGTCTGTTTTGCCTTCCGCCAGATAACAAAGATCGATCGCTGCCGCTCCCAACCGTCTGATATCCCGAATGTTTGGCAGGAGGTTTGCCATCGATTGTATAACCCATTGGTACTCTACCCCTTTGTTGACTTTGGCATAGGGGAAACCGGTGGCGATCAGTGATTGCTGCAGCTGAGTCTGGGCAGAGACGGAAATCTTGGTTCTATTACAGTATGCTCCTTCTCCTGCTGCAGCCCAGAATATTTCGTCCAGAATAGGGTTGTAGACGACAGCCATCGAGGGCTTGCCTTCTTCCCAGACTCCTATCGAGATAGCCAGATAGGGAATGCCATGCACAAAGTTGGTGGTACCGTCAATCGGATCGATATAGATCGCCTTTTCATAGTGGTAGGTTCCCTGATGGCTCTCTTCCCCGATCAGTTTGTAGTTCGAAAAATCCTTTTTCAGAGCTTCAAGAATAAAATTTTCTGTCCGAACATCATAGTCGGTGACCAGATCGACAAGACCTTTGTGGACGATCTTTTTGTTGGCATGGTAGCCTTCTTTGACAATTTCACCTGCCTGAAGGGCAATGCTTTTGAGTATTTCAATTTTTTCCATGGATTATTATACCCAAGCTCCCATTTTGTTATAATGACCTTATGAAAAAGATAATTACCTACATTATTGCCCTGATACTATTGATTGCCATGGGATTTTTTGGCTTGAAAGCTTATGAAAATGCCAAATCCTACGAAGAGATGTCACAGGTTATTGTTGAGAAACATAATGTGACCGAATTAAGTAAAAAACAGCTCAAAAAGTTGGCAGATATTATTTCGCTTGGTTTCTATGATGGATATGATGAGGTGCTGAAAGAGCAGAAAAAACTGCTGGAGGTACAATCCTTTTTCAAAAAGAGAGCTATAGATTATACTCTGTACTTTATGGTTGCTGCGGGTTTGTTGCTACTGCTTTATTTTGTGATGACCCTCCGGGAATTTACCATTGTTGTGAGTCTTGGTGCCCTGATCGCTCTTGCCGGGGGGCTTTTCACCCCGATTATGATGATGAGTATCCATAAAGAAGTGCAGTATCTTGGGGATGTTGTCCTGACGATGGAGTCCAAGGGGGTGCTGGGATCGATCGCCAAGCTTTTTGAAAACAGTGATTATGTAGTGGGGGGTGCGCTGCTGCTCTTCTCGATCATCCTCCCTCTGCTCAAAACGCTCTCGATGCTCTTTGTTGCACTCTTTCTTAAAAGCAAGCCGGCACATGCGATCGTACATTTTTTTAAAATTCTGGGTAAATGGTCTATGGCAGATGTCTTTGTCGTAGCAACATTTTTGGTTTATCTCTCCGGGAGCAAGGGGGAGATGAGCCGTGCGGAGGTCCAGGTGGGGCTTTACTTTTTTCTTGCTTATGTCATTCTGTCCATGTTGGCGAGTTTCAGTGCAGACAGGATGCTGCAGGAGAGCAAAACAGCTTAAATTATTTGTTTTGATTTTTTTAGGACAAGAAGAAATTCCCGTTCAACTTCTTCGAGTGCAGTGGCCGTCTCTTTAATGGCTTTGTCATATTCGGGAACATAGTATTTTTGCAGGGCATTGACCCTGACAACGGTCTTTTTGAGTTCTTTTGCAAGCCGCCATGCTTTGAATTCGATTTCGGCCAATGCCAGAATAAGCGATGCTGTATCAATAAACGATTTTCTTGCCACTTCCAGGAAGAGCGTCTCCCCGCTGATGTCAAGAGGGAAGCGTACCTGCTGTAATTCGTAGGTGATCTTTGGTGTCAGTATGCCGATAAAGCTCTTTTCATACACATGGAGTTTTCCATTAAAAACCGGCAGTGCCGCCTCTTTTTTCAGCTGAACTTTCCCGCTCTCCATAAATGCTTTTATCAGGGCACGGTAACTTTGCCGTACTGCTTCATTCAGCTTTGTGCGTTCCTCTTCAACTTCATCCAGCACAGAGATGATCTCCTTGAGCAGGATATTTCGCTTCTCTTCGAGGATCTGTGCCCCGTTGTGCACCAACTCCAAGTCTTTCTTCAGTTCCAGGAGTGCCGTTTTGTTTTTGGCATGGATCATTGAAGATGCTCCGAAATATCTTCGGGCGTGAGACGCGTCAATGACTTAGCCGGCAGCAGTTTCAGGAGTTCCCATCCGATGGACAGTGTCTGATCAAGTGTACGCACTTCCTCGTTTCCCTGCGTAATAAAACGGACTTCAAATGCTTTGCCGAATGCCAGATAATCCCGTTCCACCTCGCCCATTTCTCCTTCACCTATAATGGCGGCAAGCATCTGCGCTTTTTTGGCTTTGGCATAAGCTGCATAAATCTCTGCTGACCATCTTCTGTGCTGTGCAGATGCCCCATGGTTCATCAGACGGGAAAGAGAAGGCAGGACATCGATCGGTGGATAAATCCCTTTTTGCTGCAACTCCCGATCCAATACGATCTGCCCTTCGGTGATGTAGCCTGTCAGGTCAGGGATGGGATGGGTGATGTCGCCATCGGGCATTGTCAGTATAGGGATCTGCGTCAGAGATCCTTCTTCGTCCTGCAGGATTCCAGCCCGCTCATAGATAGAAGCAAGGTCGCTGTACATATATCCGGGATATCCTTTTCGGCTCGGGATCTCTTCGCGTCGTGAAGAGACTTCTCTCAGGGCATCACAATAGTTGGTCATATCATACAAAACCGTGATGACATCATAACCTTTCTCGAAGGCAAGATACTCAGAGAATGTCAGTGCCGAACGTGCCAGTATCAATGCATTGATACTTGGTTCATCTGCCAGGTTCAGAAAAATAGCAGTGGAGTCAAAGTTCCCGCCGGCATTGATGCTTTGCATCAGATATCTGGCATCTTCGTATTTTATACCAATCGCAGCAAAGACAACGGCCCCTTTCTCGTTGGAAGGACGGATTTGGCGCACCAACTGTGCGGCCAGTTCGTTGGTAGAAGCTCCGGCAACGGAAAAAACAGGAAGCTTTTGTCCTTTGACCAGAACATTCAGGCCATCGATTGCTGAGACACCGGTTTGAATGAAATCCTTTGGATATGCTCTTCGGGCCGGATTATAGGCCGATCCTCCGATGGGCAATGGCTTATCGCGGTGAATTTTACCGCCGTCATCTGTCGGCTCGCCAAATGCATTCATCACTCTGCCCAACATGGCTTCACTGACACCCAACTCGAACAGATTGCCGGTAAAATGCACTTTGAGCTTATCAACATCGAGACCATAGGGCTCTCCCAGGATCTCGATCAGCATAACACTCTCGGAAAGTGCTGCCACCTTCCCGTTCAGTATTTTCCCCTCCGAACGGATCACGATTTTTTCTCCATATTGAACATCTGCGATCGGTTCAAAAAAGAGTAGTGAGCCTTTGATCTTCTGGGCTCCGGTATATTCTATAATCATGGGACTTCTCCAAATGTCATCAGCAGTGTTTCATATTGTTTTTCCATACGATCATGCCATTTATCAAACCACTCTGTCTTGCTATTGGGCACCCCTAGCCTGGCAAAGAGCAATTCCTGCGCAACAGACTGTTCTTTCAAGAGTTTCACGGGAATACCCTTTTGCTCAAAACAACGTTTCCACCATTGATGCAAAGCCCTGAGCGCCTTAGCCATATGCATCTGTTTTTCAGGTGAAGCGTACATGTCTATTTCATCAAATGCGTTTTGCTGCAAAAAGAACTCTTTGACAAGATCGGCCATGAAAAGTGTAAGTTTTTGATCTTCCGGCAATGCTTCGCTTCCCAAAAGTTTCACAATCCGCTGCAGTTTCTCGTCGTGCTGCAGCAGTTCAATCAGCCAGAGCCGAAGCTCACCCCATTCCGGGTAGGTTGTTTCCCACCAGGCTTTGACACTCCCAGAATAAGCGCTATGACTTAGAAGATGATTGATCGAAGGGTAAAAGCGGGCATTGGCCAACTCTTTGTCCAGTGCCCAGAATACGGAGGTAAAACGCTGCGTATGGCGCGTTACCGGTTCGGAGAAGTCTCCACCCGGAGGCGAAATGGCACCGATCATCGTAACCGCTCCCGAGTTGCCGCCAAGTGTTTTGACCGCTCCTGCGCGTTCATATACTGAAGCGATACGAGAGGCCAGATAAGAGGGAAATCCCTCTTCAGCAGGCAGTTCATTCATCCGCCCGGAGAGTTCGCGCATCGCTTCAGCCCATCGCGAGGTCGAATCGGCCATCAATGCCACTGTATACCCCATATCACGGAAATATTCCGCGATCGTCAGCCCCATATAGATGGAAGCTTCCCGTGCGGAGACAGGCATATCGGAAGTATTGGCGATAAGTACAGTTCGTTCAATGAGCCGCTTGCCGGTTTTTGGGTCTTCAAGCTCAGGGAACTCCTGCAGTACTTCAGTCATTTCGTTGCCTCGTTCGCCACAGCCTATATAAACGATAATATCGGCATCGCTCCATTTGGCCAATGTCTGCTGCAAGATCGTCTTCCCGGTACCAAATCCACCGGGGATAGAAGCACTGCCGCCTTCGCTGATCGGAAAAAGAAAATCGATGATCCGTTGTCCGGTGATCATCGGTTTTTCTGAAAGAATCCGTTCTTTGAAAGGACGTGCAATACGAACCGGCCATTGCTGAACCATTGATAGTTTTTCACCGTCATCCAGCTCGATCAGCATGTCATCCAGACAATACTCTCCTTCCCTGGCAATAAAACGCACCGTTCCATTCTTCTCCGGCGGTATCATTATCCTGTATTCAAAGCTGTTTTCTCCGGTGATGATACCTGCCGTTTCACCCGCTTCAAGCCTTTCACCCACCTTTACAGAGGGGCTGAAATGCCACTGTTTTTCCCTGTCAAGAGGGTCAAGTTTGAGTCCTTTTTGCATACGGGTACCCACCAGATCCAATGGACGCTGAATACCGTCATAGATCGATCCCAGCAGTCCCGGGCCAAGTTCTGCAGAGAGCATTTTGCCTGTGAAGGTAACTTTTTCATTGAGTTTCAACCCCTCTGTCTCTTCGTAGACTTGGATCAGGGCACTCTCTAAATCTCTCTCGATCACTTCACCTGTCAATCCGGCTTCCCCGACATAGGCTACATCTTGGATGCGAACACTTTCACCGTGAAGACGTGCTCTGACAATGGGACCCGAAATAGAAACTATACTGGCCATAGATCCTCCTCAAAGTGCATACAGACAGCAATCTCATCATTAAGTTCCTCAATGATGCGTTCAACCGAATACTCGATATAGAGATTCTCGCTTGAAAAAATAACCTGTTTTTCCTCACAGGTACGTACATCAAACCCCTCTCTGTTAATGAGCATACCATAAGCTTTCGGCAGAGTAAAACTCCCTGTTTTATAGTTTTTCAATACCCATGCAATAAAGCATTCGGCCAACAGCGGGAAGGACTGCCCAAGCCGTTCTTCTACTGCTTTCTTCAGTGCCATCTCCCGTTCTTTTCTGAAAGTCGACCACTCCCGGTTTACTTCATCTGAAATAGTCCTGAGCCCCTGTTGTTCTCTGGCATTGAGTTCATGCTCCCATTCAGAGCGTACCTGCTGCAGCCATTTCTCTGTCTCCCGCAGTGATTTTTCCTCTTCCTGGAGCGCATAGGCAGACACATCCTCTTCGCTCTTTTTTACTTTGTCAGTGATATGTTTTTTGACTTTTAGTGCAAAACGTTCAAAGTCGGATACCGAGGATACTGGCAAGATACTCCTTTAAACTCTCTTCATGGTGGGTGCCGTCCATTGACGGGATAAAGACAACGGCAGGGATTGCCCGCTTTTCGATCACGGAGCTGAAGCGCTCAGAAAAAAGAGAAAAGTACCGATCTGCTATAGCGATCACACCGATATCATGATCATCGAACAGATGCTGCATCTGCTCAACAAACATGCCATCATCTTCTATGACCCTGCTTTCAACTCCGGCAAGCGAAAAACCAAGGCACTCCTCTTCGTTCCCGACAATGACCAGTTTCATCCCACTTTGCCAAGGATCATAATGGCAATGATCAGCCCATAAATTGCAATCCCTTCAGCCAGGCCAAGGAAGATCAATGCTTTACCGGATATTTCCGGCTTTTCTCCGACGGCTCCCATGGCTGCTGCGCCGACCAAGCCAACTGCGATACCGCCTGCGATCGTCGAAAATCCTACTGCCAGGGCTGAAGCAATATAAGCCATGCCCTCATCTGAAATACCTGACTCGGATGCTGATGCTATTAGGGGCATCACTAACAGAGCCATCATTAGCCAATGTTTAATTCTCATTTTTCCCTCCTAATCTGTAAGGTCGATAGGGCGTACCGCCTCCTTTAAAAAAGCGTTTGAAAAACTCATAATACTCCAACCGCAGCGTTTGTATCGTCACAATCACACCTTCCAGTACAATGATAACCACATTTCCCACGATTATCAATATCCAGTAGAAAAAAGACTCTCCATAGGTTTCACTGATCATGCGTGCAATACTGAAAACTGCCATAAAAAGAGCACCGTGTGCCAGTGCGAAGGCTCCCACGCGAAGAAAAGAGAGCGTATTGGTAATGGTATCCATAAATTCTCTAAAGAGATCGATCACTGCCTGGGTCTTCTCAGCTGTCTTCCTCAGCATCTGAACAAAAATAACAAGCAGAAGCAGAGAGAGTATCATCAGTTCATAAGTGATATCCAGATTCTGTACAATCGATTTAATAAAAATGCCGATAGTAAACCAGTAGACAAGAAGCCATAGAACACTTCCTTCGCTGATAAACAGCAGACTGGGCTCTTTTCGTTTGACTGCCGTTATCATATGGAGGAAGAAGCTAAGGGTAATGATACCGATACCGATACCGATGCTGAATATGATGGTTGCCTGAATATTCTCAATGGGAGTAAAAAGAAGAGAGGGCAGCAGGTTATGCACGCCAAAAACCGAACCGTACAAAAAACCAAACAGGGTGGAAGAGAGTCCGCTGAGGTAATAGATCTGCCCCAGATCAGTATAGTCAGTGCTCTGTTTTTTGACCAGCCATCCAAGAAGCGCAAGAACAAGGCCATGGCCGACATCACCAAACATGATTCCAAAAAGAAGCAGAAAAGAGAATGCAAATGGCATCACCGGGTTGACTTCGCCATATCTGGGATAGGAAAAACTGCTGATAAGTTTTTCAAATGGTTTAAGTGCCGGCGGTGTTTTGAGAAGTACCGGTGCTTCCCCTTCCATTGCCAAAAATGTGACCGAAGCATGATCGAGACCCGCTGCGAACTTTTTAGCCGCTTTCTCAGGGATCCACCCCTCAAGCATCACTCCTCTATCACTTTCGCTAAGTGCAGATTTAGCTGCTTCAAGTGCCTGAAGATCACGCAAACGACTCTCAATATGCTGTAATTGTTCCCCATAATTATCAACCAGTGTTTGAAAATCCCGGGAGAGCTGCTTCCCTGTTATCTTCTGTAGTTTATTTGCCTGCTCCGAAAAATAGTCTGCCGGAATCTCGATAGCTTTCACTGTATTGAATGCTTTGATAACCTCGCTTTCATCCTCTTCTTCAAAAAAGACCACGACGGCACTGGTTTGCTCAAACAGTGGCCGGTCAACCTGCAGGAGCTCTTTTTGTTTCATGGAAAGCCGCAGCAGCTCTGTCGCTTCCATGGTCATTATGCCAATATGCATCCTGATATGTTTGAGACTTTCAGATAAGTTATCAATAGCCACAACAGGAGCAAGTGCTGCTTTCACGGCAAAAGCTTGATCAAAATGTTCCCTTTCCCGGTCTGATTCTTTGAGCTGAAGCGAAATATCATCTATTTTTGTTCCGAAAAGCAGCAGTGTATTTTCCATCTCGTTGAGTTGGCTATCAATATTTGAAACAAATGCTGCTGCCTGCTTTTTTGGCTTGACCTCAAGCAGTTTCATATATTTTTGTACAAGAGTCAGCAGGGTGTTGACCCGGCTTGCTTCAGCTTCATTTTTCAATAGGGGCCTGGTCTTGTCAATATGAAGAACTCCTTCTTTTCCGATCGCCTCAAGGACGATATCACTATATTTTGCTTCGATCTCGATCTTTGTCCGAAGCATCTTTTCCGGAAAGAGCATATTAATTTCCCACCGTCATTGTAATGATCTCTTTACTATTAAGACCAAAAGCAATACCTTCCGTGACTGCTCTCAGATCCGAGATCTCGATCTCTATCAATCTCAAAAGCGAAAAAGGAAGTGCAATAGAAAAAGGGTAACCGCTCCACACCGATAAAAGCTGTTTTCGATGATAGCGGTAAAGTACATACCGAAATGTTTCATAGTCATTAAACTTTTCACCCAATACCGGTTCGATAGCGCGGGAAAGCTGCTGCAGGGTCTGAACATTACAAAATTCAGCCAGTGCTCCGATAGTAAATTTTTCGGCAAAGGGAAGCATATTGGAGAGTGTCTCTTCTATTGTTTGACGGTAAAGCAGGCGAGATTTTACCAAATTGTAAAGATTGAGAAGATCAAAATAGCTTCCAATTATTTTTTTGAGTTGACGTCGTTCAGAAGGAGGAATCTGAAGCATACTCTTTTTCAGTAAGGCGATGTAGTTCCTGTCGATCTGTCGAAAAACATCTTCCGGATCGGAGGTAGATATCATTGCTGTTTTCTCATCCAGTAGTGCATATTTTGTAGTAAAAAAGAGCCTGAATATCTCTCTGTGCCTCTTGTTAAGCTCACGAATGACTCTGTTTCGTTGATATTCAAATGCCTCCGAAAGCCCCTGGTGAATGCCTACTGCTGAAGTGTCTGTGATGAAGGGGGCATAGAGAGTTGCCGAGAGGGTACTCGCCAACTCTCCGATACTCCTTGATGCGGTGAGTTGCCTCAATGTTTCAGGGTCGATCAATTGTGAACGGATCACATGGCAGCGGGCACTGAGAGAACCATATTCTACAGCTTTCCCTAGCGGCATGCCCGCTCCTTTGCCATGGAAAGCAAATACTCAGCCAATTTATTGATCTCAACCTCTTTGTCAAAAGCCTTCATCTTTTGTCGCAATGCGGCGATTGCTTTCTGTCGATCCTCTTCAAGTTTTTTTGTGAGTTCTGCGGTTTCCTTCCTCTTCTGATCCTCAAAAAATTGCTGCTGCTCTTCCCTCATGCGATCAGCATGGGCATCAGCCTCTTGCCTTCTTTTCAGAGTCGATAGACTGACATTTTGTAATTCAGCTTCAGCTTCTGCATCAAGAGTAAGTATTTTTTGTGCCAGATTCATATTTACCCAACTTTCACACTTATTGTGTTCAGCCTAATAGTTATAGTAAGTATATCCATATTCCCCTTGGCAACATTATTAATTTTAGCAATTTGTAGCTATATTTACTTAAGTCTATATAATTTTATAAGATTAGTATATTTTCAATAAAATATATGATATACTTATACCATTATATTAATAAAGGAGCAATCATGAGCGGTTTTGACGCACTCTATACGAAAGCAAAAGATCGTATTAAGGCTTTGTCCGAGTTGCCTTCCACTAAAGAAGAGGCTATAGAACAGATGCTTGAAAATAGAGGCATCGAACGGCGTGATTTCATGAAATGGGCTGCCGGTATTACAGCGATGCTCGCTTTGCCGGCGCAGTTTACTCCTCTGTTTGCCGAAGCAGCGAAACTGGCGGATCGTATTCCTCTGGTTTGGCTGCATATGGCAGAGTGTACAGGATGCAGTGAATCATTTATTCGCTCTGATTCACCGACTGTCGACTCACTTATTTTTGATTATATCTCCCTTGAATATCATGAAACTCTAATGGCTGCGTCAGGATGGCAGGCGGAGGCCAACCTTGAACATGCCCTGAAAACATATGCAGGACGCTACATCCTTCTGGTGGAGGGTGGTGTGCCAACGGCGATGGATGGTCAGTTTCTGACGCTTGGAGCGCAGGCAAGAACAGGACTTGACATTGTTCGGGATGCAGCAGAGAATGCAGCAGCGATCTTTTCGATCGGCACCTGTGCCAGTTTTGGTGGTATTCAGGCAGCTTCACCGAATCCTACGGGAGCAAAAGGGGTAGAGAAAGTCATCAGGCAGCCGGTCATCAATGTGCCTGGCTGTCCGCCGAGTGCGAAAAATATCGTCGGCACGCTGATGCATTTCATTCTCTTTGGTACTCTGCCGGCACTTGATCGTTATGCCCGACCAAAATGGGCTTACGGGAATCGTATCCATGACCTTTGTGAGCGTCGTGGACACTTTGATGCAGGAGAATTTGTCGAGAGCTTCGGTGACGAAGGAGCGAAAGCAGGATGGTGCCTCTACAAGCAGGGGTGTAAGGGGCCTTATACCTTTAATAACTGCTCGATCGAACGCTTCAACCAGCATACCCACTGGCCGGTCGGCGCAGGACATGGCTGTATGGGATGCAGTGAACCGAATTTCTGGGATACGATGGGACCACTGGAAAAACCGATCCAGTCACATCTGGTTATGGGGCTCAACTCTACGGTCGACAAGATCGGGACGACGCTCCTGACTGCAACTGTTATCGGCATAGGAGCACATGCTGTTGCGAGTCTGGTAATGAGTAAAAAAGAAGAGAAGGAGGGGTAGGTTATGGCCAATAAACGTGTAGTGATCGATCCGATCACAAGAATTGAAGGGCATCTTCGTATTGAAGTCGAGGTAGATGAAAACAATGTCGTACAAAAAGCCTACTCCTCTTCAACGTTATGGCGGGGGATCGAGCTGATCCTCAAAGGGCGTGATCCGCGTGATGCCGGTCTTATGGCACAGCGTATTTGCGGTGTTTGTACCTATTCGCATTATAAAGCCGGAGTAGAGGCCGTCGAGAATGCTTTGGGGGTAGAGCCGCCTTATAATGCCAAACTGGTGCGTTCACTTTTGAATGAATCACTCTATATGCATGATCATATCGTTCAATTTTATCATTTGCACGGATTGGACTGGGTGGATATCGTATCGGCACTGAGTGCGGATCCAAGAGCGGCATCCGAGTTGGCATTTAACTATGCGGATATTCCGATCGCCACAGGAGCAGATGAGCTCACAGCGGTGCAGCGACGTGTCAAGGGCTTTGTTGACAAAGGACAACTGGGGCCATTTGCCAATGCCTACTGGGGCAATGGAACTTACAGGTTTTCTCCTGAGCAGAATCTCATTGCGCTTTCACACTATCTCAAAGCGTTGGAAGTACAACGTATTGCAGCACAGATGTTTGCCATTTTTGGAGCCAAGCAGCCACACCCGCAAAGTCTTGTAGTTGGTGGTGTGACCAGTGTGCGCGACATCTTGAGCCCGACCCGTTTGGCAGAGTGGAAGGCAAAATATGAGATCGTCAAAGATTTCATCAACCGTGCCTACTATGCAGATATAGTGATGGCAGCTGAAGCGTATGGCACAGAAGAGAGTGTCTTGGGAGGGGTCGGCGTCAAAAACTTCCTTGCCGGCAATGCCTTTATGCTCAATCGAACCGAGACGCTTTTTGAAAGCGGGTACATTAAAGATGGTGACCTCAGCAAAGTGTATGATATCGATGAGATGAAGATCGAAGAGGATGTGACGCATGCCTGGTATAAAGGGAATAAGCCGCTTCAGCCATATGATGGAGTAACAGACCCTGACTATACCGGTTTTGTTGATGGTGATACGGTTAACGGTCCGGCAAAGATCATTAACGAGAAAGAAAAATACAGCTGGGTCAAAGCACCACGCTATGATAATCAGGCGATGGAAGTGGGCCCATTGGCAAGTCTGCTGGTCAGTTACGGACGCGGTAGTAAAAAAACGCAAAAAGCGGTCAATGATTTTCTCAAGCGAACCGGATTGCCGGTTGGAGCACTCTTTACGACGCTGGGCCGTACAGCAGCGCGTATGCTGCAAACCAAGCTGGTCGCAGATAACGCGATCATTACCTTTAACTCATTGGTGGAGAATATCAAGAGTGATGATAGCACTTACAGCAAATTTGAAATAGATCCAGGCAAAGAGTATAAGGGCCGCTTTATCGGCGAGGTGCCTCGTGGTACGCTGAGTCACTGGGTACGAATCAAAAATGGTGTGATAGAGAACTATCAGGCTGTGGTGCCGACCACATGGAATGCCGGACCGATGGACGCCAAAGGCGTTGTTGGGCCCTATGAAGCATCTCTGGTCGGATTGAAACTTGAAGATCCCTCGAAGCCTCTTGAAGTGCTTCGAATCATTCATTCATTTGACCCTTGTATGTCCTGTTCGGTGCACGTCATGGATATGAAAGGGTTAGAGATCAGTGAATTTAAAGTCAATCCGATGAGTAGCGGAACAACATGCTAGGAAGCAAGTATTTATAGAAGTTTTTGAGGAGTATGCCATGATAGAAGAAGAAAAATGGGCTGAAGAAGAAATATGCATCACTGAATACCCCGACTTTGTTTACAGTAGTGCTAATCGGATTTTGCACTGGATTCGTGCATTGGTCATCACCGGTCTTACCATAACGGGTTTTTATATTGCCAAACCATTTCTTTCGCCTGAAGGATCAAGTGATAAGCTGCTTTTTGCTGAGTGGGCTTTTTGGCATTATCTATTTGGATTTATTCTTATCTCGGCGGGATTGTTGAGAATTTACCTTTTCTTTTTTGGTAGAGACAGCAACGGTGAACTGCGTTCACTGAAAGATGTATTCAGTCTGCGCTCATGGGGAACACAATTAAAATCCTACTTTTTTGTTGGTGAGCTAAAGAAAAAAGGACTCTATGGCCCACTACAGTTTATTACCTATTTTGCCATTTCGGTGCTGGTTGTTGTGGCTTCCATCACTGGATTGATTCTATATGTGCATGTCTATCATCAGGGTATCGGTGGATTCTTGTATGAACCGATGCGTGCTATCGAGGCATGGATGGGTGGATTGGCTACAGTACGACTGGTCCACCATATTACGATGTGGGGGTACCTGATCTTTATCCCCATCCATGTCTATCTGGTGATCTGGTCTGCCATCCGGTTCAAGCATGGTGCACTTGATGTGATGTTTACCGGGTACGATTATCATCTCAAAAAAGAGGAATTTAAAGAAGAAAAGAAGTGAAGATATTGGTTCTTGGTATTGGCAACCTGCTCTTTGGTGATGAAGGCATAGGGGTTCATTTTATCAACTATATGGGAGAGAAATATCAGTTTGAAGGTAAGCATCAGCTCGACCTGGTCGACGGGGGAACGCTTGCGCAGAGGCTCATACCGATGATTGTGGAGTATGATCACCTGATTATCATTGATACTATCAATGCCCCTGGAGTCAAAGCAGGTGAAGTTTACTTTTTTGATTTCGAAGCAGTTCCGGACAGTGTAGACTGGCAGGGGAGTGCGCATGAGGTTGAGATGCTGCAGACACTTGCCATGATGGACCTTGCCGGTGACCGCCCTCCGACGATGATCATGGGCGTGGTGCCGACGGTGATCGAAGCGACAGAATTCTCTCTCTCAGAAGCTGTGACTGACGCAGTGACTTTGATGGAGACAACACTGTTGAACTATTTGGAAACCTTAGGCGTTGCAGCAGTTAAGCAACGTGAAGTCAATATCCAAACCATTCTTCCCAACTCTTTCCGGTCTGTCGATGCATATAGCGTTTAAATTTCATTATATTCATGATAATGGGCTTTTTATCCGATTACTGAACCGTATTCGCGAACTCTCAGAACTTCCGCTTTCACTCCATCAGGAGGGAGTGCACTACAGGTTGGAAGCTTCAGGTGATCAGGCTGCACTGGAAACTGTCGCGGAGCTGATAACGTCGCTTATCCCCCGCTCACTGTTTTTGCGTGATTACTCTATAGAAGAGATCCATCGGGAAGAGAACAGTGCCGTGAATGAATCTACAGCTTTACCGGAAAAAAATATACCATTTCAAATCCCCTATTGTCCTGAATGTCAAAATAGGGTGATTGAGACATTGAACCCTTTTGAGCCATGCCATGTTTGCGGATTCAGTGAATCATCACTCTCCGGAGAGGAGCTGAGTGCTTTCACCGGTTTCACGGCAGAGAGGGATGAGATGTTTTTTGTGCAGCTGGCAGATGAGTTGCTTGAAACAGGTGAGCTCACCTTGCCAACCTATAATGGCGTACGGCATTTTTCTTTGCTGAATTCGGAGGGCAATGGGAATAAGGGTATCCTGATCTGTGATCCTGCTGATATTTCCGAAAGATTTCTGATCACACAGGGAGAGTTGGATACGCTGATGATGGTGGAAAAACCTACCGTTCGCCTCAAGCCGAAATTGAAGTTTCGTTCCGAATATGAATTGGATGAGCCTTTTTATCCTGTGTTCTTTGCGGATGATAAAGTGACACTGGCGCTTTCTGCAGTGCTAAAGGATAATGGTGTCGGTGCTGTTTTTTGCGATCACCCTCCGACTCTATGTGCCGTAGCATCTTTGGAGCAGCATGTGATCGTCACTGTCGGACGCGATATGCTGCCATGGAGATATCCTTTGGTTGTAGATCGAGCTTCTTTTTGTGAATTCAATGGTATTCAGGCATTTGGAGATGCAAACGGATTACAGCTCGATAGCAGGCTCGATAGCGTTAAAGAACCGTTTATCCGTTATGCTGCTAACGGGGATAATTTCTCTGCTGCCAACACCATATACTTCGAGCCTGCTCATGCGGCACTGCGCTCTATTGTCCTGGAGCATGATCTGGAAGAGAAATCACTGTGCGGAATCTATCTCAGCCATCAGAACCAGTCGCAGATATGCAGCTTTGCCCCCAAAATAGGCTATACACCTATGGTGCTTTTTCCGGAAAGTATGCTTTCTCAGCCAGGGAATATGCTTGAGGCAATAGCAGATATGGATGAGAGCGGGATGAGGCTTATTGATAATTTTAAAAAAACATTCCCCGGGCTTTGCGAGAAGATAGAACAGATAAAGTTCAGTACCGATACCGACGCCTCTATGATAACCCGACTCTGGGCAATGGCGGCTCTGTTTATCGGACTCTACGAAGGAGATGATCTGCAAAAAGCATGTGAAGTACTTGAATCAACAGCGATTGAATTTGGAGGGAAGTCAGGCCCGAGAATCGACCATAAGGTGATCAGTACGGAGGAGGGATATCAGCTTGATCCAAGACTTGCGATTCGTTCGGCCATCAGTTTTAAACTGGCCGGTGTCGATGAGTATCTGCTCAGTTTTGGGTTTATCGATTCGTTGGCAGATTTTATAGCAGAGCAGGCAGAAAATGCGGATGCAAATATCGGAATCGCCGGAGCAACTCTAGGCGGTTCCCTGTTTGAAAATCGTCAGTTGCTGATGCGAACCTACAATGCCATCTCTGCCAACTATACCATTTATAGAAATGAACGGCTTGGTCTGGATGATGCCAATATTGCCTTTGGAGCGATCACACTTGGAAGCGAATAGAAAGATCGAGTTGACGGGAGTCATTCAGGGTGTTGGTTTTCGTCCTTTTGTTTATCAGCTTGCACGCCGTTATGGCCTGAGAGGGTTTGTGCAGAATAGCTGTACAGGAGTAACGCTTGAAGTTGAGGGTAAGGAGTATGCTATTGAAGCATTTCTGGAAGCTCTGCAGGATGAACTGCCGCCACTTGCACGTATCGACAGGATAGAGAGCAGGAAAGGTGTTTATGCCGGATATACTGATTTTCAAATCCTTCAAAGTAAAATCGAGAAAGAGAAACATGCGCTGATCCCCCCTGATATCGCAACTTGTGATCATTGCCTGGAAGAGATGAACGACCCGGCCAACAGGCGCTACCACTATCCCTTTATCAACTGTACTGACTGCGGGCCACGGTATAGCATCATCGAAACTGTTCCTTATGACAGGCCCAATACTTCGATGCGTTTTTTTTCGATGTGCGAAGCATGTAAAGCCGAATATACCGATCCGACCAATCGTCGTTATCATGCACAGCCGATCGGCTGTTGGGAGTGCGGACCCTGTTTATCCCTTTGGGATAAAAATGAAGAATTAAGAGTGAAGAGTGAAGAGTTGATTGGAGTTGTTTCACAACTGATTTTAGGGGGGAATATTGTTGCGGTGAAAGGGGTGGGTGGATACCATTTGGTGTGTGATGCGACCAATGATGAGGCTGTACAGAAAATGCGAGAGAGGAAGCGGCGTCCTTCAAAACCCTATGCCGTTATGGTGGCGGATATAGCGATGGCTTTGGGCGTTGCAAAGATAAATGCGCAGGAAAAAAAGCTTTTACTTTCAAAAGAGAGGCCTATCGTCCTCCTTGACCAATCAAAAAACCAAAACCCAAAACCCAAAATCAGCCAATTGGTTGCTCCTAATCTTTCACGCATAGGACTCTTTCTCCCCTACACCCCACTGCATGTATTGCTGCTCAAAAAACTGAACCGTCCTCTGGTTGCCACATCTGCCAATGTGACCGATGAACCGCTCTGTACCGACAGGGAGAGTCTGGAAAAGCTCTCTGGGGTTTATGACTGTATCCTCGATCATGACAGGCGGATCGTCAATGGCTGCGATGACAGTGTTGTGATGGTGGTGAAGGGCCAGACCATCATCCTGCGCCGTGCCAGAGGCTATGCTCCTTCGAGTATCAAATTGCCGTTCAGGCTTTCTCGAAAAGTACTTGCATTGGGGGCTAACCAAAAAAGCACGATCGCGATCGGATTTGATAATGAAGCTATCCTGTCGCCACATATTGGAGATCTGGATACCATCGATTCGATTGCGTATTTTGAGAAAAATATCCAGACACTGGAACGGATCTATGATTTTAAACCGGATATTGTACTGCATGACCTCCATCCAAACTATGAATCCACCAAATATGCTCTTGTACATTATCAAAATACACAGGGCGTACAACATCACTATGCCCATATCCTGGGAGTGATGGCAGAGAAGCAGCTCACAGGAAAAGTGTTGGGTGTGGCTTTTGACGGTACGGGTTACGGGGATGACAAGGTGAATGGCATAGCCAGAGAGGGTGCCCTGGGGTATGATCATTTATGGGGTGGTGAGTTTTTGATCTGCGATCCCCAGGGCTATGAACGGGTAGCGCATTTCGACTACTTCAAATTGCTCGGGGGAGATAAAGCGATCAGGGAGCCCAGGAGAGTCGCGTTGAGTCTGCTTTTTGACTGCTTTGGCAGAGAAGCGACAAAACTGGACAGTCCTGCCATCCGAGCCTTTACCCCTGCCGAACTCAAACTCCACTACCAAGCCTGGCAAAAAGGCTTGAACGCACCTCTCACCTCCTCTACCGGCAGACTCTTTGATGCGGTGGCCTCTCTGACCGGTGTCTGTCAAGTGATGAGTTTTGAGGGAGAGAGCGGGATGCTGCTCGAAGAGCTTTATGATGCATCGGTGCAGGGGGTCTATCCATTCAGTATCGAATATGGCAAGATAAGCTTTTTGAAGATGATAGAAGAGATAACGATGGAGCCCGATGTCAAAGTGGCAGTTTCCAAATTTTTCCATACTTTGGTCGAGATCATTTATGCTCTGCATCAGCAGGTTGACCTGCCATTGGTTTTGAGTGGAGGAGTATTCCAGAATCGTGTGCTTCTGGAGCTTGTTTTGGATAAAATACCTGATGCGATATTGCCCAATGAAATACCTCCTAATGATGGTGGAATTGCTTTGGGACAGGTGATGTTTGGCTTGAATGAGATCCGGTAAATGGGTATAATGTATGAATAATGCAAAAAAGAGTAGGAGGTAAAGAATGGAGCTGTCGCTTGTCATTATCTTCTGGTACGGAATACTCCATGCCTTTGGTCCTGACCACCTTACGGTGATCGCTGATTTCTCCATAGGAAAGAATCGAAAGAAAACCCTGCTCATTACCCTTCTCTTTGCTATTGGACATGGGCTGAGCCTTTTTGTGCTTGCCAAAGTCCTGGAGCATGTCAACATCTCCGATACTGTTTTAGCTTATGGTGACACGATCTCGGCCACAGTGATCATTGGTATGGGGCTCTATCTGCTCTTTATGGTGGCAACGAATCGTATTCAGTTTCGCAAGCACATGCATGAAGGTAAAGAGCATATCCATATCTGGTTTGGAAAATCGCATGAACATAATAGTGCTGAAGGTGCCTCCTCTTTTGCCCTTGGTTTGCTGATGGGTATAGGAGGTGTGCGTGGCATGCTGATCACATTGGGTGCAGTACAGGGCGGAACGGTTGGTCTTGGACTGGTGGCTGCTTTTACTGTTGGTGTTATGCTTGTTTTTGTTCTTTTTGGAATGCTGATACTCACTATCAATGAAAATCTATTGGGAAATCTTCGAAATGTGAGACGTGCCTTTGTTACCGCAGGGCTTGTTTCTCTTTTGGTAGGCGCCAATATCTTAGTCGGATAAAAATCAAAATAAAGGAAAATAAATGTGTACAGATTGCGGATGCAGTATCACCGACCACGACCATGAACATCATCATGACCATTCCCATGTGCATCATGAAGCCCATGAGACACTCCATCATAACCCACAGCTCAATGATACAAAAACGATTGAAGTGATCACAAAGATCCTCGATAAAAATGATCACGAAGCAGGACATAATCGCAGTCATTTTGACAAGCATGGTGTTTTGGCGATCAATCTGATGAGTTCACCTGGAAGCGGAAAGACGACACTGTTGGAAAAGATGGCTGAATTGGCAAAGTTCAAATTCGGCGTGATCGAGGGTGACCTGGAGACCAGTCGGGATGCAGACCGCATCAAAGCCAAAGGAATTCCGGCTTATCAGATCCAGACCGGGTCTGCCTGTCATCTGGATGCTTTCATGGTGCATAAGGGATTGCATGCCATGCCTTTGGCTGATATTGATATCTGTTTCATTGAAAATGTCGGCAATCTTGTCTGCCCGGCAAGCTATGATGTGGGATCTCACCTGAATATTGTATTGGTCTCCATCCCCGAAGGGGGAGACAAGGTCGAAAAATACCCGGTGATGTTTGCAAAAGCCGATCTGATCCTTATCACCAAAACCGATCTGCTCCCCTATTTTGACTATGATATCGAGCATGAAAAAGCTGAAGCAAGAAAGATCAAACCCAATGTTGACATCCTTGAGGTGAATATTAAAGATGATGAGACTGTCCAAAAAGTGATCGAGTGGATTGAGTTCAAACGAAAAATGAGGGGTTAGCAAATGTGTCTCTCTATACCATCAAAAATTGTTGAGATCGATGAAGACAATATTGCCACTGTCGATACAATGGGGATCAAACGCCAGGTGAGTCTCGATCTGATGCCTGACGAGGTAGGTATCGGTGATTATATTTTGATCCATGTCGGCTTTGCGATGAGCAAGATCGATGAAGAGGAGGCGCTGCAAAGTTTGCAAGTGTATCAGGAGATGCTTGAAGCGATGGAAGAATCAGAGCGGAGACAGGTGATTGAAGAGGATGAGCGCTGCGAAAAGCGGAGCAATGCGTGAGTAATAAACTTCGGCTCAAAGATCTCTATGGCGGGTTTCGTGACCCTGATGTTATCAGGGCATTGGCACAGACGATCACCAAGGAAGCAAAAAATCTCAAAGAACCGTTGAAGATCATGGAGGTGTGCGGCGGGCATACCCATACGGTTATGAAATATGGGCTCAAACAGCTGCTTCCTGCAAATATTGATTTTATTCACGGACCGGGCTGCCCCGTCTGCATCATGCCCAAAGAGCGGATCGATCATGCGATTGCGCTGGCACAGCTTGAGGATACTATTTTGCTGACTCTCGGAGATATGATCCGTGTTCCCGGGTCAAAGAGTTCTTTGGCTGCCGAGCGTGCCAAAGGCCGTGATATCCGGGCGCTTTACTCCCCATTGGATGCTGTCAGGATCGCAGAGGAGAATCCGGATAAAAAGGTCATCTTCTTTGCCATAGGGTTTGAGACAACGACCCCGATGACGGCGGCGGTACTGGAGCAGGCCGAAAAACGCGGCATTGGCAATCTCTATTTCCATATCAACCATGTTCTTGTTCCTCCGGCCGTAGATGCCATCATGGCAGATGGCCAGGCAAAGATCAATGCCTTTATCGGCCCTGCGCATGTGAGTGTCATTACCGGGGCGAAGATCTATAAGCTGTTGCCGAAGCGATACAATACACCTGTAGTCGTCAGCGGATTTGAGCCGGTTGATGTGTTGCAGAGTATCCTGATGATCGTCAGGCAGAAGAATGAGAACCGCTGTGAAATGGAGATCCAGTATACCCGTTCCGTTACATTGGAGGGCAATACCAAAGCACAGGAAATGATCGAAAAGTTCATGCAGCCACGGGCACATTTTCGCTGGCGCGGCATCGGAGATATCCCCCACAGCGCTCTTGAACTTAGAGATGAGTACGCTGCCTACGATGCAGAAAAGATCTTCGCCGATATTCTACCGACGAAACCGATCGATGATCACAAACTCTGTATTTGCGGAACGATCCTCAAGGGATTGGCAAAACCGAATGATTGCAAAGTCTTTGGCAAAGCCTGTACGCCGAACAACCCGATGGGGAGCTGTATGGTGAGTTCCGAGGGAGCGTGCAATGCTTATTATCGATATGGGGAGATTTGAAAAGTTGTACATTTTTTAAAAATAGTGTACAATATCTAAAAAAGGAGTACCGATGACAGTTACACCTTCTGCGCTGAGAGCCAATCTTTTTAAGCTTCTAGATCAACTTCTTGAGACGGGAGAAACCCTTGAAGTTAAACGCAAAGGAGAGATTATCAAGATCGTGCCACCGAAAAGAAAGAGTAAGCTTGACAGTCTCAAAGCGCATCCAGATGCAATAGTGGGTGATCCTGAAGAGTTGGTGCATATAGATTGGAGTCATGAGTGGAAACCATTTTTATAGATACTCATGTCGTTGTATGGCTATTTGCAAAAGAGATGGAAAGATTCTCTTCTTCAGCGATCACACTCATTGAACACAACGATCTTGCTATATCGCCAATGGTAATCTCCGAGCTCGGCCTGCTATATGAAATCAGGCGCATCAATTATTCGCCACAGCAGATTATGGCAAGTTTGCAGCAGAGTATCGGTTTGCAGGTGAGTGATATTTCTTTTGAAGTAATTGCCTATCAATCAACAGAAATTTTATGGACACGCGATCCGTTTGATCGAATCATTACTGCAACAGCGATGGTAAATGGTGCAAAATTACTTACGAAAGATCGAATGATTTTGAAGCATTATGAAAATGCGGTGTGGTAATCTTTTCTTTTTGAAATAAGATTATTTTTGGTGCGGGCGAGATGTGTAATTTAAGATTTGATTCCTGGCCCCTTTTTTACTGATGTCATTGCTGCAGTTGATGCACTCTCTTTGGAGATTCTCCCGTTTTATCTTACGCATAGTGACTTTGTTTTGGCAAAAAACAGTTTTTATGATGGAGTGTTTGACGACTTTGAGGATCTGATGATACTGGAAAGTGCCGTGAGAGCCAAAAGCGACTACTTTGTGACCAACGATAAGCAGTTGTTGTCGTTAGATGAGTATAAAACTATGGGTATAGTTGCTCCTGATGGGCAATAGAATAATTTTGGGCGGAACCTTGCGTTTCGTGATTTATGGCATCATCATTAATTTTTAAACAATAGCATTGGGAAGTACTGATCTATTGAAAAGGCTCTTTTTTCTAAGCAACCTCAAACTTTTTGATCTCTTCTATGGCATCATATTTTTTTATGCTTACTTTATAAAGGTCAAACTGGTTTTGAATGTTTAGCCATAATTGTGGTGTTGTGCCAAAATATTTGGCAAGTTTGAGTGCCATTTCTGTGGTGATACCTCGTTTTTCATTGACCAGTTCATTAACAGCACGAAATGATGTGTGTAGTGCCTTTGCCAAATGGCTCTGCGTAATGCCATGTGGTTTTAAAAACTCCTCTCTGAGTATCTCTCCTGCATGGGTTGGTTGTCTTTGTGGTGTTGCCATATTTTTTCTCCTAGTGGTAGTCTATTATCTCTACATCGTAAACATTTCCATTTTCAAAGAGAAAGACGATGTGGTATTGGTTGTTAATGCGGATAGAGTATTTACCTTTTAAGTTGCCTTTGAGTGCTTCAAGCATATTGCCGGGAGGCACACGCAAGTCTTCCAGTATATGTGCTGCATTCAGATAATCAAGTTTTCTCAGAGCAACTTTTAGAATGGTAGATGGTATCTTTTTACTCTTTCCTGTTTCGTAAAACCGCTCTATTTCTCTATCTGCAAACTCTTTTATCATAGCATAGTATAACATATAGTGTTATAGTTGTCAAGAATCAGGTCTCTTTAGAAAAGTGGTCAACAAATGGGACTACACAGGGGTCTTGTGATAATGATAGTGCTATTGCTGTCACCCTAAGGTTTCAATACAAAAATCCAAATAGCCAAAGAGGAATCTTGTTGTCAAATCCTATCTCTATGTCATCAGAAACAATATATCCATTTAGGTTACCCTCTAACTGCTCATCCTTCTTGGATGCACCACCTATTTCAAAAACTATTTGATCATCAACAATAAAATCACCCCTATCATGATAATGTACCTGATGTCCCAAGCCTACTTGAGAGACAAAAAAGCTCTCCCTTATTGAACCGATATCGGGAGATGCACACAGTACAGTGAAAAGATTTGGGTTATCAAGCAGAAGTTTATCCGGTTTATTGACTGCCCTCATTCCCTTACCGCCCCTAACGACATGAATAAGACTTCCTGCATCCATCCTTTCCAGATATTTAGAGAGCGTTAGCCACGATGACCCTACTGCAGAGCTGAGTTTGGAGATATTCAACTCGTAAGGTTTTGTCACACAAAGCATATAGATAATCTTTTTGAGTTTATCGAGTTTTGATGGATTTATATTGTAGATGCCGCACAGGTCAGAATCTATTGTCAGATTGATAACTTCCAAGAGTTTTTGAGGATAGTCCACCAATGATTCTTTGTAGAAAGGATAGCACCCATACTCCAGGTAGTTTGCAAACTGCTCTAGCGGTCTGGTCTTTGAGATGATATCCGAAGCGATATCGAAATGATTTTCAATAATTTCATCCAGAGTGTATCTTTTAAATTTTTGATTGGTCTGCAACTCTATAAACTCTCGCAGAGATAGTACTCCCAGATCATGTACGACTGCCCTTCGACTCAGATCACCACTGGAGTGCTCTATCTCAAGAGCCGATGAGCCTGAAAAAATAACCCGTAAATCAAAAATATCGTGGATCGACTTTAACTCTTGTGAAAAATTTTTGCTTTTGTGAATCTCATCTATGATCAGAAGCTCTCCACCCCTTGCATAAAAATTTTCAGCAATTTCATAAAGGCTGACCCCTGCCATAGCAGGATGATCACAGTTGATAAAAAGTATTTTAGAGGGTACGATATTTGATATTTTGGCATATTGTTGAAGCAGCGTACTCTTGCCTGAACCTCTGGGGCCTTTGATCCCTATGAGTCTGCTGCCAAAATCAATGTTCTCAAAAAGCCATCTTCTATAGATTGGTGTCTCTTTGGCTAAAATCTGTGATGAGATCTTTTGTAAAATAGGTAGCTTCATAGTTCGACTCTCTTATTGTAAAGTATATATAACAATTATAGTCTATTTACTATTAAGTGTACTTAATACAGAATTAGCGACTATTGCGAAATTTTTCAGAAAAGTATATTTTCATCACCAGGTCCTAAAAGTCGAGATCACAAATTGTCCCGAATTTTTAAACTCATCTTCTGACAACTGAAACATGAAATCACTCGGAAATCTTTTTATATTTCTTTTTACTGTGATGTAATTTGAGATTTGATACCAGGCCCCTGATCTGTAGTCTGGGTTTGTGCGCCATTTTCTACTCCTTATCGTGGAGAAAAGTATAGATTATTTTTGCTTTAGTGGTGGGTAGACACCTGACCCTAAAGTTTCTAAAGTTTAGATATTGCTGTCACCAGAACTTTTATCATCATCTGGAACCATTTCCGCAACAAAAACTTGACATAAGTTATCAAATACGATAACATAGTTAATGGAGAAATGGACTATAGTATTTTTTAATGAAAGTGTAGAAGCTGAAACGCTTGCGCTTCCTCCTAAAATATTGGCAAAGATGCTTCATATTTTTGAATTGATAGAAATGGCAGGTGCCAGACTTGGGGAACCGTATACCAAATCTTTAAATAATGGCTTGTTTGAAGTGAGAGCCAAAGCAAAAGAGGGTATAGGCAGAAGTATCTACTGCTATCAAAAGGGGCAGGTGATCGTTATTTTACACTCATTTGTCAAGAAGGATCAAAAAACACCAAAGAGAGATCTTGAGATAGCACTCAAGCGCAAAAAGGAGATAGACAATGAAAGCAAATAGACTTGCTTTGAAAGACTTCAAAGCCAAAGCCCTGCAAAATCCAGATGTCAAAACCGAGTATGACAAGCTGACACCTCTTTTTACTGTCAAAAAGCAACTTGTGTCAGCCAGGCTTTCCAAGGGCATTACCCAGGAGCAGATCGCAAAAAAAATTCACACCAGCAAGTCCAACATCTCAAGACTAGAGAGCTTGAATAATACCTATATGCCCAATTTTTCTACTCTGATGAAGTATGCAGATGCCCTTGGGTTGACTCTTGATATCAGATTGAGATAAATTTCGTTTTGGATTTAAATTCGGGATAGTGTAAAATAAAAAACTTTAGGGCCAAAACTTTAGGGCCAGGTGTCCATCCACTACCTGTCACTC
>JAYEND010000043.1:0-7944 GCA_034721895.1 Campylobacterota bacterium
CACAGAAGAAACCTGATCCTATGCCAATACTGCATGTTTGTGAAAAACTGGGCGTCACTGTGGAACAATGTGTAATGGTTGGTGATTCTAAAAATGATATATTGGCCGCAAATGCCGTTAACATGCAAAGCATTGGCGTGAGTTATGGCTATAATTATGGTGAAGATATTGGTGTATACAGTCCTGATATTATCTTTGATGATTTTGGTGATATACTCAAGACTCTTGTTTATTAGGTAAATACTTATGTTGAAAAAAGAAGCAAAAATAGCGATTGTCGGTGGCGGTGTGGCAGGTGCAAGCATGGCTCTTTATCTGGGCCAGCTTGGTTTGAATGTTACATTGTTTGAGAAGGAAGCAAGTCTGGTGAGCGGACCACCTTTTTGCCATCTTCACGCCGGAGGTAATTTATACCGAGAAATCTCTGATAAGCAGTGTCTTGCCCTGCTAAAACAATCTATTGATTTTTTACGTTTTTATCCGTTTATTGTAGATTATCGTCCCACAGTCATTGCTCTTCCTGTTGGTGATAGCGGTACACCTGATACGTTACTGCCACGCTTGGAGTTACTAACAAACGAGTACGAAGCACTCATCCAAGCTGACCCAAACAACAAAGTTTTGGGCGAAAGTTCTGAGTACTACAGACTATATGAACGAGAACAATTAGAACACCTTAAGCAAAAAACTATCATCACTAAACCGCAAACTTCTGATGAGTGGATGATACCGGTAGCGAAAAATATTGACTTGGATAAAGTACAATTTCCACTCATTATGGTACAAGAGTATGGCCTCAATCTCTTTCGTTTAGCTGCAGGTACTTCACTGGCATTCCGGCAGATAGAGAGTGTCACACTACGCACAAAGACCACCGTAACCAATGTAGAAGCAGATAGCGAAGAATTATGGAAAATTACCTATAGCAAAGAGGGTAAAACCCATCAAGAGAGCTTTGATTACCTTATCAATGCTGCAGGCTTCAGAACAGGCAAGATTGATGATATGATCGGTGTTGAATGTGAACGCATGGTGGAGTTTAAAGCTGCTTATGTGAGCAAGTGTGAAGGCTATAGAGATACGCTCTTTCCTGAAATCATCTTTCATGGTGAGCGTGGTACACCACGAGGTATGGGACAATTTACACCTTACCCGGGTGGATATTTCCAGCTTCATGGTATGACGAAAGAGATTACACTTTATGAAGATGGACTGGTTGCAAACACAGAGCTTAGCTGTCAACCTAAACTGGGCAAAAACTTCATCGAGAAAATTGAAAAATCATGGTCTAAAGAAGAGACGAGTCAACGAACTACCAGTGCTATTAAGCACCTATCGCAGTTTATCCCTGACTTTTCAAAAGCACAGGTAAGCTCCAAGCCACTTTTTGGAGCACAGCAAATCCCCGGTGATGACCCAAATTTACGTGTGGCAGAGGTCTCTTTCCCTGCAAAGCATTATGCAAGGTGTGAGATTGTAAAAGTCTCTTCGGTCATTGACATGATAGATACTATCGTTGAACAATTCATTAAGCTAGGCTATATAGATGAATCAGTGTATGGGAAAAGAGATATGAAATATCTTGAAAGTTTAACAGAGAGTGGCATTGGACGTTATGCTGAGAAACTTTGCAAAGAGAGAGAATATCCTGTTTTATTGGCGAATAGAAATGTCTCAAAAAAATATTAAATCCGGGTTAAACTATAATACAAAAACGAAAGGAAATTACACCATGAAAAAAACTATACTGAGTTTATCACTTATTGGAATGCTATCTGCATCATCCTGTTTTGCAGAGGCGATGGAACCTGAGGATGTCTATAGCTATATGGTTGAAACATTGCAGGGCGAGTGGTCATTGTCTCCGGAAGATAAGCAGATAGATACGACAGGGGCTTATAAAAATAAATTAGTATTGCCTCTGGTGGGGACAGATACCACGGCAACAGCATACAAGCTCATCGGTTTTGGATCTACGCTGCAAGAGGATCTTTTGCCAAACACAAAGAAGCAGATGGTAACGATGTATCATTGCAATGATGTCATTGACTGTACACAGCTGCTGGCAACACACTATTGTACGAAAATGAATCAACCTCAATTTATCTTGAATACCAAAGAGACGACTAAAGAAAGAATTGTTTTTGATTGCAATATGAAGACTGCGTTATGTAATTCAAATGAAGACCATGTGCATCAGATCATACATGAAATATCCAACAATGGCAAGCATCTCAAATCATCTTACCTGGGTTGGGAAAATCAAAAACAAAATAAGAAAAATTCAATCTATCATTTTGATAAAAAGTAGATTGTCGCCACACTACCCAAATATTATGAACAGTCATGGCGGATGATCTCTTTGGTCCTGCGGATAAACTCTTTGCCGTAATCGGTCCAGAGACCCTCTCCCCAGTAGCGGAAACAGCTTGTCTCTGAGCACATCAGGTGAAAAAGTGCATTGCGATAGCATGGATCAGAAGGTGTGATCCCTTTTTGGAGAACCTGCTCGTAAAAGAGTGAACTTGCCTCTTCCATAGGTCCCAGAACATCGCCGTAACCCTTGACCCAGGAGAGGTCATTGGTCCAGCTGCCGCCTTCCATATGGAAACGGCCATCTTCCTGCTTGAGCGACTCGATAGTCTGCTCAAGCCGCTCTTTCCCTCCGCCAGGAGTAAAACGCTCCCAGATACGCTTTTGAAAGATCGGCTGAAGTGTCGGCAGGTCTGATTCTTCGATACCCATAGCAAAGAGATGTTCCAGATACTCGGTGACATTCATCATCGGTGTATCTGACCAGGAGGAGAGTGCGACGACCTCTTTGTATTTTGGCGGGAATTCGTTCATCATCACGCCGCCGTTTTCTCCGTCTGCGATCTGCGTGACAAGCGGAGGGACCGACTTGCCGTTGATCTCCCATCGTGAGAGGGATTGGGCTTCATAGCAGGGCTGCATCTGTGCGACAAGTTTGGTATCGCTGCCCTGTGTTTTGATGATAGCGATGATCGAGACAGTTTTGCCATCGGAGTTGGTGCATAACAGTCGGTGAGGGATATGGCTGCGGCTTGGTGTTGTGCCGCTTTGGGACTCTTCGACCGTATGCTCCTGTATAAGCACCCACGTATAACCGCACTCTTTAAGTGTTTTGACATATTCATAGGCGACATCCGGATGATTGGGCAGTGCCATTTCAGAAGGAGAAAAACCGCGAACCCTGCTGAGTGCTTCCAAGCCGAAAATAGCAGCGAAATGGTGCTGCCATGCTTTGACATGAAGCCGGAAATCCTGCACTGGCGTAGAAGGTGCGACTGCATGTCCCCAGGGTGCCCCGAGCCACTCAGTCGTGTGCCGATACCTGGGATCACAAGTGATGAGCTTCAAGCTCTCGATCACGTCGTCAGCACCCATACGTCTCAGGCCATGCAGCAGTGTACCGGAATACTCCAGCATTACACGCGGATTTTTTCCTTCTTCGACAAGTTCAGGTATGAATTCACCCATACGCCTGTAGCACCAGGCAAACACCTGAGCATTATGGTTATCCCCGATACCCGGGTGTTCCATCATATGCTGGAGGTTGCTGATCACAGCTGCACTTTGCAGATCATCGCCTCCGACAGGGATCAGGGGCTGGTGCATATGCAGCGCGATGGCACAGGCACTTTTAATACTGTCAAAATCAATCTTCCCGGAATCTTTAAAGAGAGGTTCTCCGCTGCGGTTACGGATGTTTTGTTCTATAAGCTCCTCTTGTCCGCAGATATTGGGCAGTCCATCGATATACTCAGACATAGTGATCATATAAGATCCTTCTAACAGTATGATTTATAGTAAAAATAGCCGTAAATATTATCCTCCGAATGTCACAATCTTCTGCAAGGTATTGGCCAGTTTACTGGTCTCTTTGATATTACGAAGCTCTTTCCCCGGCTCGGTTGTTGTGACTACAGTACGTCCGAGAACATGTTTGCTGCCGTTTTTCAGACGTGCACCCCAATAGGTGTGCATGATGACTGGCTCACCTTTGTAGTGCCCCATATAAAGGACGATATGCCCCGGAACATAAAGAAGTGACTGGAAAGGCTTTGCTTTGGAGATGATCGTCTTTTTCTTTTTGCTTTTTGAAATACCCCTGATATTGGTAGTATATCCATCTTTTGCCTGTTTGCTGGAGTTTCTGCGGAGGAAAATACCAAAAACCGAAAAGTAATCCTTGGTAGTCGAAGAACAGTCTCTGGTTTGCAGCAATCCACCCCATCCATAAGGTTCGTTGTAAAATTGCTTGGCGATCATCGCTGCATTTTGGGGAGTAAAAGCGATTGGTTTCTTAGCCAACATGCCACTTTTTTGGACAGTTGCTGTCTTTAGGATCGCTTTACCGTTACTCCCTCGTTCAGCAAAAAGATAGCCAGTCTTTGTAATACTTTTTTTCTCGTTTTCTCCTTTCTTTTTTTCACTCTGGCTGACTTCGATGGTCACCTTGGTCACAGGGAAGATCGAACCCAGTTTTACGATTGAGACCTGCTTTTTATCATTGTAGAGTTTGAGATTATCTCTCACTACGACAGCATAATCTTTATTTTTAAACTTTTTGATGAAGTCACTGTTCACTACAGCCATGCCCGAAACCTCTATCCATCCATAGGCAGCCGAACCGCGAACATAAGCCCATTTTCTATCTTTGGAGTAATGTGAAATGTAGAGCGGGGTGTTCATATGATAAGAAGTGTTTTGATTGTAGTCAAAAGGGAAACCTTCGCCTGCTTTTCTTGGATTGTGATAAAAAGGTCTACGCGTAGGAAGTGCACGGACATTTATATGTTTGGTTGTAATCCCCCGTTGGTGAATGCTATCCAACTTGGAAAAATTGGCATTTCCGGTCCATTGTCTGTAGGTAGAAGATGAAATTATCCTTCCCTTGCTATCATAGATCTTTCCTTTGCTGACCGAACGGAACGGCCACGTCATCTCGCTGAGAGGCTTATCCATCTTTTTAAGGCTCCAGGGTTTAAAAAACTTTTTATTGTACTCTTTGTCAAGCTTCAACTGTTTGCTATAAGGCATCGTTTTGATCTGTTTGGCATAATAGGCAGGATCCTGAGGCACTTTGGACATGTCGGCAACTTTGTTTTTGGGCATATGATCGATCTTGCTGGAAGCACGTTTCCCGTCAACCAGTGTATAGTCTGCCAGCAGGAGTGTCTGAATTGATAGTAACAGGGTAAAAAATAGTCGTTTATTCATGATAATGCTCTTTTTTATTTTATAATATGATTTTTTGGTTAACACATAATAAATAAGTTGATTTATCTCACAAAAAAGGCAAAAATAGAGTTGGCATGGTAAGATATGTATCACATTCATGTGAATAAAGGACCTAGATGATCGAAACCGGTTTTTCTTATCTGGCACTATTGATCTTTCTCTCTTCATTGATCGTCTATGGTGAGAAACGCTATCAACTTAAACTCTTTCACTACCTACCTGCTATCGTCATCATCTATTTTGTGGTGATGCTTCTCTCTACTTTTGGTGTCTGGCAGAAAAACAGCGAAATCACTGCTACCTATAAAACGGTCAAGTCTAATATACTGCCGGCAATGATCTTCCTGATGCTTCTCCATGCTGATCTGCGCAAGATCATGAAATTGGGCAGAAAAATGCTTTTAACTTTTTTTCTTGCCTCATTGAGTATCGCTGTGGGATTCATCGGTATGTTCACACTCTTCCATACTTTTTTCGAAGCAGATGCATGGAGGGCTTTTGCCGCATTAAGCGGGAGCTGGATGGGCGGGACTGCCAATATGGTTGCCATACAGGGAGCACTTAATGTGCCGGATGCCAAGATGGGCTATGCCCTCCTGATCGATTCGATCGATTATGCCATCTGGGTGATGATCCTTCTTATGCTGGTTCCCTTTGCCCACAGATTCAACCGCTGGAGCAAAGCTGACAGCTCAGCGATCGATGAAGTAGGAGAGAAGCTCTCTGCAGCGCAAGGCAAAGAGCCTATGACCTTCCACTCCCTCTTTCTGCTGCTGGGGATATCCCTGATCATTTCAGCTCTCAGCCAATCTCTTGCATCTCTCTTGCCCGTCAGTGATTTCGTTACAATCGGAACCTGGGTGGTGATCCTGGCTACTATCGCTGGTACGATCTTTGCCATGACACCTTTGAGTCGTGTGGCCGGATCAGTGGAACTGGGTAATATTTTCCTCTATATCATTGTGGCATTGATCGCCTCGCGGGCCAATTTCGCTGAATTGACCGAAGCACCGCTCTACATCATTGCCGGCTTTGTAATCATTGTCATTCATGCTATTCTCATGATCTTTTTTGCAAAGCTCTTCAAGCTTGACCTCTTCAGTCTTGGCGTTGCCTCTCTGGCCAATATCGGCGGTGTTGCTTCTGCACCGATCCTCGCAGGCGCATACTCTCAGGCTCTGATCCCTATCGGTGTGTTGATGGCAATGATGGGCTACATCCTGGGAACCTTCGGGGGCTTGATGGTGGGTAAAGTATTGCAACTTATAGGAACTTAGGATGAAGATCACCGCCATAGAAACCAAAACACTCAGAGCAGCACTTAAAACACCCTTTCAAACAGCATTGAGAAGGGTAGAGTTCCTTGAAGATATGATAGTGTTGATCCATACAAACAATGGCTTGACAGGCTATGGTGAAGGTGCACCGACACCGGTCATAACCGGTGAGACGATGGGTACCATGCAAGCCGTTATTGACTATCTCAAACCTTTTCTTATCGGAAGAGAGCTCGAGGATTTTGATGCCCTGACCAATATCGTTCAACACCGCATTCTTAAAAATACCACTGCAAAATCAGCTCTTGAAATAGCTCTCTATGACCTCAAAGCCAAAAGCCAAAATCTTCCTCTTTATCAAATGCTGGGCGGAGAGCAGCGGGAGTTTGAAACAGATATCACCATCTCTTTGGGTGAGACAGAGAAGATGGTCTCAGACTCACTTGATGCCATTGCCCGTGGGTACAACATACTCAAGCTCAAAGTAGGGGATGGTGTACAAAAAGATATCGAACGTATCGAAGCGATCTATCAGGCTGTCGGTAAAGATATCATCCTGCGGCTCGATGCCAACCAGGGATGGACAGCAAAAGAGAGTGTCGAGATACTCACTGCACTGGAGAGCAGGGGGATCAAGCCGGAGTTGGTCGAACAGCCTGTCAAGGCAGATGATGTCGAGGGATTGAAATATATCAAAGAACGGGTCGAAACTCCACTGCTCGCAGATGAATCAGTCTTCACTCTCAACGATGCCAGACGACTATTGGACATGAAAGCAGTCGATCTTATCAATATAAAACTTGCCAAATGTGGGGGCATCAGCACTGCCCTTAAGCTGGCAGATATCGCAGCAGAGTATGGTGTAAACTGTATGCTGGGCTGTATGCTTGAGGGTCCTATCTCTGTTGGGGCAGGGGTTCATGTCGCCTCGGCCAAAGCCAATATCATCACAATGCTTGACCTTGATGCCGTAAGTCTTTGCAACACTAACCCTGTGAGGGGCGGCGTACTGTTCAGCGAATCAAATATCAGAATATCTGACAGTATTGGATTAGGTGTGGAATACTAAAGGGAAGATAATGTGCTATACTTAAAAGTTAATTTTTAGTATTAACTTTTATCACAAAGTAATCCCATGAAAAAAATCTTAACTGTAACAACAACAGCATTGTTGGTTTTGACATTTGCTAATGCTGCCAATGGTAAATTCTCAATATCTCCAGCAGGTTTTTTGCTTTTTCATTATCAGAATTGAATGAAACTTCAAAATTATTTAACTCTCTTCTAATTTTATACTTTTTTCTAAGTGTATCAAAATGTTCTGCTTTATCTTTTGGCAGCAAGTTCACTCCTTGTCGCATAAGTGTATCGTCTTCAATGATATTGTAGGATTCACGAAACA
>JAYEND010000044.1:0-24191 GCA_034721895.1 Campylobacterota bacterium
TAGGGGAGGGGGAAGAGCTGATGTTGATCTCTGCACGGCAGATCGAGGCTGTCGAGCAAGCCAGAGAAGCCATCGATCATGCCAGAACCCCCCTTCAAAAGGGTGAATTGGAATTTTTCTCCTACTATCTCCAGGATGCCGTCAAAGCGATCTCTTCTATTTCGAAGCCTTATGACAGTGAAGAGATTTTGGACAAAATGTTCGGGGAGTTCTGCCTGGGGAAATAGGGTTGCAATGATGATGCCCTATAGATTACAAATCAAGTTTGGATTATGTGATTGTTTTGTTTCTTCATCGTGATAAAGTTGTAAGTTTCAACCAATCTAAAATATATATTTGAAATTAAGGGTACTTTCAAAGTTTTTTATTTATACTTTCACAATGTTTATACTTTTTACGAAGTTAAGCACTCTGTAAAAAGCCAAACTATCTGAGAGGATAGGGCGGAAAGCTACGGATCTCACGCAGATCGCAAAGCTACTCAGAAATCATTATTTTATCGGGAATTTTTAAAGGATGGTCATAGGGCTGTTTTTTTATTTTCGGTTTAGTTAATTGTTTTTTGTAAAAAAGCCAAACTGTCTGAGAGGATAGGACGGAAAGCCTTGGATCTCACGCAGATCGCCTGGTTACTCAGAAATCATTTAACTTAACTTTCGCACCTAAATTCTACCAAAATAATACCCAATCACCCCTAAAACACCCAGCCAAAATACCTCCATCTCGCCCCTCTTGAAACAGAATAGATTTTAAGATAGAGAGAATAAAAAAAGTAAACATAAAACACCAATCTAAATCCCTATATACGGGGCTTTTAGCTATAATATGTCTATATTTTAAGGGGTATATTTATGCAAATAGAAAACCAAATAGTCAACATCATCAACGACAAGTTAAAAAATCCAATCTACCAAACACTCCAACTACTCAATATGAAAACCATCCTTGCAAAAAGCAATTTCACTAAAAAAGAAGGTGTTGAAGTACATATGGTGGTATTGCACTTTGTCTATATGCTGGTGATGAATAAAAAGATATTCACTTTCATGAAGCAAAGCAATGACAGTTTCAAAAAAGATATCTACTACAGACTGCTTGCCAACAGCAGTTATAACTGGAGAAGCCTGTTATCCCTCTCTTCTTTAAAGATACTTTCACTATTACACAAAATACAAGACTCCAAAGCCATCAAAGTCTTTATACTCGATGATACAGTAGAAGGCAAAGTGGGTAAAAATGTAGAAGGCTCCTGTGACAGCCTCTATAGCAATAAGGAAAAAAGAAAAATCAGAGGTATCAATGTGGTATCACTCAATTTCAGTGATGGCTTCTCAAACTTCATGTTGGATTTCGCCATAGCAATGAACTCTTATGCAAGAGTAGCCATAGAAGATTTCACCAACAAGGTTGACCACAGAACCAATGCCCATAAACGAAGACTAGAAACGATGAAGGGTAAATCACAAATAGCTATAGAGATGATCAAAAGAGCTGTAAACAGCGGTATCTACGCTGATTACCTGCTTGTGGACAGTTGGTACTCCAAGCCCTCGTTTATCAAAGAGATGAATGAACTGGGACTTAGAGTAATATCAAGAATGGCAAACAATACCAGGATATGGAACTTTATCGGTAAAGAGAAGACACTTGAAGCACATATACAACAGGTTCAAAGCAATCAAAAATGTAAAGTCAGACACTTATGGAAAAAAGATCAAGTTCACCTATTTCTCTGTTGTAACTGAACACAAAACAGCAGGCAAGCTCAAAATAGTTTTTATCAAAACCAAAGAGAAACTCATTCCTATTGTATCTACAGATCTTGATATCAGCGATAAAGAGATCATAGAGATATATAAACGAAGATGGGACATAGAGCAAGGCTACAAAGAGCTAAGGGAGCACTTTGGCTTTGGCAGGGAAGAGAACAGAATCTATGAAGCGCTTATTGCCAGAATCACACTCTCATTTTTTACCTACAATATTGTCTCCTATATCAACAGAATCAGCAATGAACCTAAAACTATTGGTGGACTATTTAAAGATCTTGAGTGCGAACTTCACACATTGGCTATTGCTATGCAGGTATTCATCTCCATACTTGATGAAATAGCTAAAATTGATGATGTTGTCAATAGGAATGAGGATTTGGTAAGTATTATCGCTGTGCTGCAGGATGTCACTCAGAAAATGCTTGGGTTTAGGTGCGAAAGTTAAGTAACATAGAGTATTACAATCAAATTGTCATCTTTGTCGGTCTCTACAGCCAATTTTGTTCCGACAGGGTGCTTATCAGTCTCCAAAGCACCCTGCAATGTATGCAATACATGAGCAAAACGCTCATTAAATGGCATAGCAATCTCTTTTATTTCTTCTTTGAGAATTATATTTTTAATATCATTTATGCAATGCATATAGTAAATCTTATTGATAGCCCTTTGTATTCTATATGCTTCCATCAATTTGAGATTTTTAATCCAAACTTCTTTGCCGATTTCAGTCAGATATGTTTTAGCTTCTACCTGTTCTATCTCTTTCTGGATCTTTAATTCATATTTTTTCTCTTTCTCTTCAACTTTTTGTTCAAGTTGCGATTCATAGTGTTGAAGTATATCGTGTATCTGGTTTTCGGTTAATGGTTTCGCTTCTTTTAGATAACGATAAGACTTTTCTTTGCTGTCATCATTATCGATAAGATTCAAAATCTCTGCGGCTACCAAGAGATATACATATTTATCCTCCCTACTTTTTTTATAATTCACACCATGCTGTGATATTTCAGCTCTTGGTCCCATATATTTTATTTTTAACATCTTTTATCCTTATTGCTAAATACTTATTGTCATACCGGGTAATATCAAAAGCTTTCCAATATTCGATAGAAAAATAACTCTATCGAATTTTACCAAAAAATAGGATTATACAGCATTTCATGCAATTTGTTGCTATAATTAAAATATCGAAAGGTATAGCATGGATGAAACTATTTTTAACCCCAAGAGAGCGTTCAGTGTTGGCGTAGAGCTGGAGATCAGGCTACTGGACAGAGAGAGCCTGAAACCAAAAAACTCCTCTCCCTATATTTTTGCCAACCTGCCTGACAATATAAAAGAAAATGTTCATAAAGAGCTGCTCCAGTCTATGGTGGAGATCGTCACACCTGTATGTGACAGCGCAAGAGAGGCTGCCGACTTTGTAGCGAGTACACTGAAAACAGTTGCAAAGATAGCTGAAGGCGATGATATTGTTTTGGCATCGCTCGCTACACATCCCTTTGAGACAAAAGAGGACAATAAGATATTTCATGACCCACGGTATGAAGCGTTCGCCAAAGAGCTTCAGATCGTACTGACCAATTTTTTGATCAGCGGACTGCATATCCATATCGGTATGCCGGGCAGCGAAGAAGCCATAAGGGCTTATAATGCCACGATCAAATATATGCCGATCTTTTTGGCACTTTCGGCGAACTCCCCTTTTGCACAGGATGAAGACACCGGCCTGCACTCCTATCGTACGGAGATCTTTCAGCAACTGCCGCGTGCCGGCATACCGCAGAGTTTTAAAAGTTATGCAGAGTACTGTGAATTGATAGAACAGCTCAAAACAACAAAGACGATCAAGACCATCAGAGATGTCTGGTGGGATGTCAGGATCCATGAGATCTTCGGAACGATCGAACTCAGGATCTGCGATGCGTTCTACGACTATGAGAGGCTGAGGCTTACCGTACTCTTTTTTCAGGTTCTGCTGATCTATGCTGTCCGGCACCCTGTCAAACGAGAGTTTTATCAGATCACAAAACAGAATAAATGGAATGCCGTACGGCATGCACTCAATGGCAAATTTATAGACGGCAACCGTGTATCGACTATCAGAGAGACAGCCAAAGAGCTGGTAGCGAAAATAGCCGAGGAGAATATCTTTGAAGAGCTGCATTGCGAGAGGGACACAGAAGCACTGATGGCACTTTTGGATCAGGAGCCTATTTCACAAAAACTCAGAGCGATTTATCAAAAAAGCGATGATTTCAAAGAAGTCATCCGATCAGAAATCATAGTATGAAGGGAGTAGTTGCAGCAGGAGACAGGCTCACTGCCAGGGCCGGAGCGGAGATGCTGAAAATAGGTGGAAATGCTTTTGATGCAGTATGTGCCAGTATGCTTGCCGCCCCGCTAAGTGAACCAATGCTTACCAGCCTTGGGGGCGGCGGTTTTGCACTGACGTACGAGATAGGCAAAGCACCGCTACTGTATGACTTTTTTGTCGATGTACCCCCTAACCGTGTAGATAATCCTGACTTTTTTCCCATTTATGTCGATTTTGGCAATACAGTGCAGGAGTTTCATATAGGGGCAGCTTCGACGGCTGTCCCGGGTATGGTCAAGGGCATCTTTGAATTGCACCAGGACAAAGGCACGCTTCCTCTTGAAGAGATCGTCAAACCTGCCTGCAAGTATGCAAGAGAAGGGATCTATCTCTCAAAAATGCAGGCAAGTTTCATTAAGCTGTTGAAGCCGTTGCTCACCTCTACAGACTCTTCCAGAGAAGTTTTTCTCAAAGATGGCCATTTGATCAACGAAAAGCATCTATTTAAAAATCCTGATTATGCGGAGTTTCTGGAAAGCTTTGCCACAAAAGGCGCCGACATCTTTTACAGCGGTGAAATAGCTCAGGCTATAGACGATCTCAACCGCAAAGAGCATGGCCTCTTAAGAAAAAACGATCTCGAACAGTACGAAGTGATCAAGCGAGACCCTATCATTTTTAACTACCAAAACGATACCATTTTCACCACCCCTCCCCCTTCTGCAGGAGGAATACTAATCGCATTCGCCCTCAAACTTCTGGATAGCTCAGACCTTGGAAAATTCGGTTCGTTAGGCCACATCAGGGAATTGATTGAGACGATGGCTATCACTGCTGATTTTCGTATCACACATATCGATGAGCATCTGCATAAGGCAGGTCTCGAAAAAATACTTGAAGATGAGAAGCAGCTCTCGCATTTTCTGCTCTCCAAGAATTCAAAACTGAACTTTTGGGGAAATACCACACATATCAGCATAATAGACAAAGAATACAATGCTGTCTCGGTCACCTCTACAAATGGAGAGGGAAGCGGGCTTTTCGTGCCTCATAGTGGCATTATGCTCAATAACATGCTTGGCGAAGAAGATCTCAATCCCCATGGTTTTTTCAAATGGGAGAGCGGCATCAGACTTCCTTCGATGATGGCACCGACAATTGTGATAGAGAATGAAAAACCAAAGCTTGTGCTTGGCAGTGCCGGAAGCAATCGTATCAGGTCTGCGATTAGCGAAGTGATCATCAACCATATCTACTTCAAACAGGATATCCAGAGTGCTATCGATGCTTCAAGGTTACATTATGAAAAGGGTCATACATTTTTTGAGCCGGGATTCAGGGAAGATATCATAGAGGCGACCAAAAAGCTCTATCCTGTCACAGAATTCAAAGAGAATAGCATATTTTTTGGTGGTGTCAATGCAGTAACCGGGGACTTCAGAGGTGGTAGCGACGGCAGACGCGGAGGTAATGTGGCATATGTGGAGTGACAGAGTATGTAATTCATTATGCCGCTGGCCAAATACCCAAACCTTTAGTTTTGTGATTCTTTGGCCGGATATGTCTTGATATTATTATAATTTTTGATATACTTTCTAAACAGAAAGTCCAAAGGTACTGAGTATATCATAGAGATATAGGGGAGAATCTGTTTAAAAAATAAGAATTTAGATAGAAACAGAGGGGACTATAATGATTGCTGATTCCAAGTTAATGGATCATATGCCGATGTTAAAAAACAAAGTATTGCATGTGACAGATAAAAAAATTTATCTGTTTGAGCGTTATGGAATCAATTTTACCGGTATGTTCGTTTACTCAAATGAGACTATTGACGCCAGTCTTTGTGAATCACATATCCGAAAAAGTGACAGTTGTACAGTGTTTGATAATAATTTGCTGTTTATCACTTATGATGTCGTTGATATTGAAGATTCTATAAAAGCAGCACAGAATCTTCTCTTATTCTATCAAGAGAAATATCATCTTCAAGAGCTCTATATGGTTGTGTCGCCTGCATATCAGGAAGAGACTGCCATGGATATGGGGAGCAGCCTGGTTCGCCTATTGGACTATGCAATAAAAGAATCGCTTAAAAACAAAGTGATCTGTATGCCGGATATGGCTTAAGCGAGACAAAAAACTAAAAGTATTTTTTGCCAACCTTTTACTAAGCTGATCCACTTCTGTACTCTAAAGAACTTTATATTGCATGACATCCTGAAATAATTTACAATCCGGCTACCCTCTTGTGCTATAATCGAAAAAATTGTAAACAAATGAGTTGCTCAGAATGAAACAGAAAAAATCTGCCCCTTATCGTCTCTTTACTATTTTGGCAGGGGCAATAGTCTTTATCCTGTTTTTGCTGATCATGTACAATGAAACACCTTTGACAAAAGGGAAGGCGGTATTCTATATCCCCTCTTCTGCAGTGAATGATGTCGCGGAGAGCCTCGAGAAAAGTGGATATGAGCTCAGTGGAGTCGACCGCTTTATATTGGACTGGGTGGAACTGCCGCAAGCGGGTTGGTACAGGATGGATCCGGATGAGCTCGGACGACTCTTCTTTTTCAAGAATCTTCATCAAAAGCAGGCAGAAACAATGAGGATCGTTATTTTTGCAGGAGATACGACAGATGAGATACTGCATCGCCTGGCACGGGATATGGTATTGAGTGAGGAGAGGCTGAAGGCCAACTACAAAAAGTATTCACATTTCAGGGAAGGCGGACTCCTGGCTGATAAATATATTATGGCCAGAGCTGCAGATGAAGAGGCTGTCATACAGTATCTTCTCGATCGCTCCTATTCCCGGCTTGATCTCTTTGCAGGTCAAGAGTTTGGCAGTGACTATAATGTATCGCAACTGAGGGAAGCACTGATCACTGCATCGATCATCCAGAAAGAAAGCAACGATGCCAAAGAGATGCCCTACATCTCTTCCGTGATCTACAACAGGCTCAAAAAAGGAATGAAGCTGCAGATGGATGGGACACTCAACTATGGGAAATATTCCCGCACCATCGTCACACCGGAGCGAATACGCAATGATAAGAGCCGTTTTAATACCTACAAGCATAAAGGACTGCCGCCCTATCCCCTCTGTGCTGTCTCTATGGATGCACTTGAAGCAGCAGTATTACCGCGTGAGAGTGACTACCTCTTCTTTATGCTCAACGAGAAAGGCAAGCATAATTTTGCAGCGACATACGACAAACATTTGCAGAATATCAAAACTTTTAAAAATCATCGAAAACAGATGGAAGAGAAGAAAAAAGCAGAAGAGGCAAAAAGAATTGCAATACTAAAACAAAAACAGGAAGAGTCAAAAAAAGCCAAAGAGGCAAAGGCTGCCAAACTTGTGAAAGTCAAAACTGAACAAAAGGGTAAAAAAAGCAGAGAAAATAACACCAGCAGCATAAAGCTGTCAACTCAGGAATCGAATACAACCAAAAAGCCAATCGAAACAGAAGAGCATAACAGAACTCTCGAAAATAATATCAGTACAGAGAGAAAAATAAATCCTGATAACAATATCAGTGTAGACGATAATGAGAGCAATAGAACTGGTCCGATATCAAAATAACAGAATATAGAATTTCTTAGAGATATTATTTTAAAAGAAAAGTTATGGAAAATGAGCGGGAACGGCCTGAATTCAGGCCGTTAAGAGCAATGATACGGATTCGAAACTTTTATGCTTCTTCCCCACTTTCAAACCATCTCCAGACGATACCTGCGATCAGGGCACCGGCGATCGGTGCAATCCAAAAGAGCCAGAGCTGTCCCAATGCATCAGTTTCCGCAAAGAGAGCCACTGCAGTACTTCTTGCGGGATTGACTGATGTATTGGTCACAGGAATACTGACAAGGTGGATCAGTGTCAATCCCAGTCCGATAGCAATAGGAGCAAAAGCTGTATCTGCTTTTTTAGCGGTAGAACCAAGAATGATGAAGAGAAACATAAATGTCAGGACGATCTCAGTAATGAGTGCGGCACTCATACTGTATCCACCCGGTGAGAGTTCACCATATCCGTTGCTGGCAAAACCTCCTACTTCAAAGCCTGCTTTTCCAGTCGCTATCAGGTAGATCACTACGGCACCGAGAATGCCGCCGGCTACCTGTGCAGCGATATAAGGAAGCAGCTCTTTTGCAGGAAATTTACCTGCACTCCAGAGTCCTGCTGAAACTGCAGGATTGAGGTGACAACCTGAGATCGGCCCGATAGCAAATGCCATAGTCAGAACAGTTAGACCGAATGCCAGTGCAACACCGAGAAATCCGATCCCAAGTTCCGGAAATCCGGCAGCCAGAACAGCTGATCCACAGCCTCCCAGCACGAGCCAAAAGGTACCGATAAATTCAGCGCCCATCTTTTTTGTCATATTCATAGTTATCCTTATGATTTAATATAAAAGAAGTATATCATTATTAACTTTATAGTATGAGTGAAGATTGATATGCTAAAATTATAATATTACTTTCAAGGAAGAAAATGAGATACTTAGTGGCTTTGGCAGCCTGTACCGTTCTGTCACTGGCGAGAAGTGAATATGCTGATCAGACTTGGGGGATGGGTTTTGTTGGCAGGATCGCTTCGATCCCTTATCATGATCCTGTTGTGGAAGACAGCAGTGTCAGCAACTTTGTTCCTCTTTTTTATTATGAGGACGACTACTTCTATCTGCATGGCTTGACTTACGGGGTCAAACTCTATGACTTGGAGGATTGGCAATTTTCTGCCATAAGCAGGGTTCGTTTTCTCAACATCCCCAAAGAGTATCAGAATGCAGTGCAGGGAGATACCATGGATTTTGGTTTAAGGGGGCGGTATTTCCTTCATGATAATCATTATATAGATATTGAAGTCATGGAGAACCGGGACAAGAGCACTCATACCAACCTGACCTACTCTGCCAATCTCAAATATGGCGATGCCTATCTTGAGCCCTATGCCGTATTAAGAATAAAAGATGCCGACTTCAATACACAATACTACGGTCTGAATAAAGAGGTGGTCGAGGGGGATGCAGACTTCACTGTAGGTACTGAACTAAAATACCATATCTGGTCCAATTTCTATTTGATGGCTGGAGCAGAAGCCAGACTGCTAGGCCACAATGTCCAAAAGTCAGCTGTGACAGATGAGGATTATGAATACAATTTCAATGCAGGAATCGGTATTCTTAATGACAAAAACAAAAAATTCATTGATGTGGATGGCATGAAGCAGTATTTCCGTCTGGCACATGGATGGGCGACACCGTCAAACCTGGGGGAAATTCTAGCCGGTGAGACAGAGTCTGACCCCTATAACAATCAAATGACCTCCATCTTTTACGGTCTTCCACTCTCCAAGACACTTTTCAACCTACCGCTGGAGGTCTATCTGACTCCGGGTTTTGTTTTTCATCATCACTCTGAAGTCCAGGATGCAACTCAGGAGTTTGACCTGGCCTTCAAATTCTATTACACACCCCCTTTCCCTTATATCGATATGAGATTGGGGGCAGCTGAGGGGGTCTCCTACATGAGTGATGTTGTCTATATAGAGAAGAAGGAAATGGAAGAGAAGGGCTATAATTCAAGCCGATTGATGCTCTATCTTGATTTCAGTATCGATCTTAATCTCGGTTTTCTCAATGACAATCTTGACTCGCTCTGGATCGGAGGAGCTGTACACCACCGTTCATCTGTTTTCGAACAATCTTCTCTCTTTGGGCGTATCAAGGGCGGGAGCAACTATAATACCGTTTATCTTCAGTGGGATTTCTAGGATTATTACCTTTGCAAGCTGTGTCCTGCTTCTTTGATCAGATAAGTTATAGTGAGCTTTGAGAAAAAAGCAAAGGCTTCATCACTTTGGATGATCTTATCCTTTCCACCGAGATAGACTTCGATCCGTGTGCCTTTCTCCAGCACCTCATTTATCCTCTCAGAATCCCAGTGATAGGTCAAGAGTGCATCGAGCTCTTCTTTTGTGCCAGTGTTTAGATATGCAGTCATATCCAATGTACCGGGATATGTGACATTTTTCAAAAACTGCTGAACATACCCTGTCCTGTCACTGTCAAAATAGCGCAGTTGCGTACGCACAAAGCTCTTTTTTTCACTCTGAAAAAAGGCTGGCGAGAGGAGAATGAGCTTTTCGACGCGTTCATTAGAATGATAAACAGCTTCAAAGGCCTTTTGGGCACCATAGCTGAAGCCCGCAACGGTAAATTCACTCTTGTCTAAATAGGATGTGAAGAGCTCCTCTTCGCCTCTGAGCGAGAAACCGTTAAAATATTTCACGGATGATCTCTTGTGCCTGCTCGTGGGTAATATTTTCTTCCCTGAGAAGGTATGCTGAGATCTTGGTATGTGTCTCATGCAGTTTATCCAGGAGATCATCAACCTCTTCTTTGGCACTCTGAAGGATCATCTCTTCCTCATTGGGCTGGGCGATGAAATGATCACCCATGGCAAAATTCTGCACCAACTGCTGCGTCAATGCCTTTGCCTGAGCAATGTCACTTCCTGCATTGGTAAATTTTTCATTATAAGCTTTTTCTGTAGCGATACTTCCGGCCAGATAAACTTTGATCCTGTTGAGAATCTGGCTTTTTGAAATGATCTCATGATCATGTTCGAGCAGTCTTGTGGTCACTATACCGATCTTTTCAAATTCGACATCCAGCCAGGTAGCAATAAGTGCTTTGGCACCCTGATAGACTGACTGGATCTCTCTCTCCTCTTCATCAAAGCTGAGAATGCGGCGTTTACCCAGAAGGACTTTCTCTTTAACCGCTTCGAAATCTTTCATCTCCACGATCCTTCTCCCTTCTCTCATCGCATGGATAGCTGCTTCATTGGTCAGGGTTGCCAATGCGGCACTGTTGAAGCCTACCGTCATACGGGCAACCTCTCCCAGATCAATATCGTGAGGCTTTTTAGCCAGATAGAGCTCCAGTGTTTTGATCCGTTCTTCCATATCGGGAAGAGAGATATGGATACGCCTGTCAAAGCGTCCTGCACGCAAAAGAGCTTCATCAAGCACATCCACCTTGTTGGTCGCACCGATGACAATCACCCCTGAACTCTCTTCAAATCCATCCATCTCCGTAAGCAGCTGATTGAGTGTCGCTTCACGTTCATCATTGCGGAACTCTCCCCTGCTTTTGCCCACTGCATCGATCTCGTCAATAAAGATGATACTGGGTGCCATCTGCTTGGCTTTTTTGAAAAGTTCGCTGACGCGCTTGGCACCCATTCCAACATAGATATGCACAAAGGAAGCGCCACTCTGGTAGAAGAACGGCACATCAGCTTCTCCTGCAACGGCTTTGGAGATCAAGGTCTTGCCAACACCCGGAGGTCCTATCAGGAGTACGCCTTTAGGAAGTCTGATATCCAGGTCACGATACTTCTGCGGTTCTTTCAGGAAGTCAATGATCTCTTCGAGTTCCTCTTTGACATCCTTGATCCCGGCAACATCGGAAAATTTGATTTTTGACCGTATTGCCCTCACTTCTTCGGGTTTGGCTATCTCCTCGGCACGATCGATCTCATGATGCAGCTGTTCCAACTGCTGGCTTCGGCTGCTCTTGATCATTCTGAAGAGGAAAGCAAAAGCACCGATGATCACAAGCAGATAGAGAAACTCCATGATATAACTTTTGTTTTCGATCACTTCTACAGGATATTTTTGAAAAAGTGATTTGGTATTGATAGAGCCTTTGTAAATCTTATACGTTTCATCAGGAGTTACAAGACGCAGATAGTCCCCGTCGATAATTATCTTGCTGATACGATTTTGTGTATAAAGTTTACTGGCTTCGGCTGCATTGATAGGCTTGCTATTGTCTCGAAGGAAGGCAAAAGCAAGAAGGCTGAGAAGAATAGCCAGTAACCCGATAATAATCCGTATATTTTTATCATTAAAGCTGAGCTTGATTGCCTTCACGGTTCACCTCCACGTCATTAAGAAAGACCCAGTTGCTACTGAGATCCTCATTTGATTTAACCTGTACTTTGTTGAAATATTGATCAAACCCCTGATAGACATCCTCTTTGCCATTCTCCAGAAGCACCTCCAGGTTATCCCTGTGAGATTTCCGGAAAGCAAAATTCTTCTCTTTCACAACCGAGGAGAGTTCCTTATGCCGTTCTTTGGCAATATCTCCTCTGATCACCGGGTGCATCTTTGCTGACGGTGTACCGTCACGTTTGGAATAACTGAAGGCATGAATGTGGGTAAGCGGCAGTGCCCTGACCCTCGCTATAGCCTCTTTCCACTCCTCTTCAGTTTCTCCGGGATGCCCGACAATATAATCAGTTCCCAGAGCATAACCTTGTGAAGCGATCTCTTCAAAAAGCTTGATATCATTCTCAAAGCGGTTACGCCGATTCATCAATTCCAGCATTTTGTCACTGGTATGCTGCAGTGCAATATGCAGATGTCTGGCCATCCATGGCTCAGAGAGAAGCTCTTTGAACTCATCATCGATCTGGATCGGCTCAAGGCTGCCTATACGGATTCTCCGTACTCCACGGATCATACTCATCCGCTTGAGAAGTTTTGCCATAGAGCTTCCCTGATCCTGACCATAGCTTCCAACATTGGTGCCTGTCAAAATAAATTCACCGAAACCATTGCCTGCAAGCTTCTCGATCTGGGAGAGTATAGTCTCTTCCCTGTGGCTCCTGGCATCTCCTCTGACATGTGGAATGATGCAGTAGGAACAGCGGAAGTCACACCCCTCCTGTATTTTGATAAAGGCTCTGCTCTTTCCGACAAACTCTTCAACGATAGTGGAATCGATATGCTTCAGATCTCCTATCTCATAGAAACGATCACTTTTTTTGAGAATCTCGTTGATCTTCTCTTTCTCTGAATGCCCAATGACACCGAAGACCTTCTCGTCAGAAAAGAGCGATTCCCCTTTGGAATGTGAGCCGCATCCGGCCAATACAACTCTGGCCTGAGGATTGTTACGCTTGACGCTGTTGATATAATGACGAACCGAAGAGTCAGCACCGTTGGTTACAGTACAGGAATTGACGATGATGATATCACTCGCTTTCTCATTCATGGAGAGTTCAAATTCTTTGAGCTTCGACATCATCACCTGAGTATCGAACTGATTGGTACGGCAGCCAAATGTTTTGAAAAAGACTTTTTGCATTAGTGTTGCGTCCTATTGTCTGGTTCACTATCTTCCAGTGAAAGAGATGGTTTTCTCACATCTTTATCCAGATACAGAGACTGTGTAGGAAAGGCGAGAAAAATATCTTTTTCAGCCTGAATCCTCTCTATAATTTCATTGGAAATTGTACTGCGAAGTGTCAGTGTTGCGTATGCGTTTGTCAAATACCAGGTACTTATTTTCATGCCATAAGGCTCAATAAATGAAAAAATTCTTGGTTCTACATTGGTATTGCGAATACTATAATTGCTGCGTAGTTTATTCAACTGTTTTCTTGTAATATCTGTATATCCTTTGGAGTACTTTTTGCTCACCTCTTTGGCAATTGAAGTAGCCTTATGGACATTGGAATCAAAGGTAATGACAAAATCGATCCCGTCCCAGACTGTTTTCAGCCCTGCATGCGAGTAGTTGGCGATCATATCAGTAAAGACAAAATTATTAGGGATGAAAATAATTCTTCCTGACCGTCTATTCAGCGCATAGGTCGTCAGTGTTACATCTTCATGCAGGGTCATACGCAGCATGGAAATATCGACAATATCCCCTACATATTCAATACCGCCACGCACGAATTTGACTCTATCGCCTACATGGATCGTTCCTCCTATCACGATAACGAACCATCCCATCACACTCATAAACCAATCTTTCATCGCAATAGCAATACCTGCCGATGCAAACCCAAGAACAGTTACCAGATAGCTGACATTTTCGATATAGGAAAAGAGAAGGATAATAACCAGCATGGTTATGAAGGAGATATTGAGGATCTTGTTGATCGTATAGAAGCGCTCATTATCAGACATATACCTTTTTGCAAGATGTTTACCCAAAAGAAAGAGAAGAAGAAAAAAGAGTATCACGCCGCCGATAGTAGCAGCCTTCTCCATTTCTCTTTTAATATCAGAGCTAAGTTTGAGTTTAGTCTCATCAATCTTTTTTATATAGACACCCTGCGTTGTTTCGAAGATCTCAAGAACCGGAGAAAAGATTTTTAAACGCTCATTAATATTATTTAATTTTATTTTGTAGTGGACATTCTCTTTATCCCTTCTGATCAGCTCTTCGAGGATCTTTTTTTCCTCCTGAAATTTATATACAATTTGCTTGAGAGACTGATAACGCGCATTATACTCTTCCTGTTGAGAAAGAAGTTTCTTTTGAAAAGAGACTGCAGAGACGATAGCCAAAGGATTTTCGACAGAGGGGATATCTTCTATCGGTTCAGGCTTGAGGAGTTTTTTAAAAGGATCTTTTTCATACTCTTCCAGTAGTTGAAGTTTTCCCATAATTGTCTTTTGATCTTTCTTGTACTGCAGAAGTTTTTTCTTCTCTTCCTTGGTCAATCTCTTCTTTTTCTCAAGCAGGGAAATTTTGGCATCAATCAGACCTTTTTCCTGTTTGAGAAAAAGATAGGTATGGTAATTGCTGTAGATCTTGGACCAGATATTGTTTTGTTTCAGTTCTTCGTCAAGCTTGGTTTTACGCAGCAGCAACTGCTCTATTAGATATTTCTCATTGGAAGAGAGAACTTTTTTTGCTTCTTTTGTAGCATTTTTATCAGATCCGGATCTCTGCTTTTTACTTTTCTCTGTTTTGGGTGAAGTATTGGCAGAAGCATCCCCAGCAGCAAAAAGAGAGACGGCCAGAAAGAATGCCAGGAGAAGATATCGGAATATCACGTCTCCTCTCCAAATTGTGCGAGTACATTTTTTACGACGACTTCATCGATATCTTTTTGAATGCTGTAATGGCCTATCCCATCAGGAAGTATAAACTTGATACTGTTGTTGGCACTCTTTTTGTCAAGGAAAAAATGTTCATAAAAATCTTCTATATCTTCAATCATGTAAGAAGTTGGGAGATCAAATTTTTCCAGTAACGATTTGACACGTGTAGCTTCCTCTTCAGTGAAAAGATCCAGCTCAACGGCGAGCTGATTGGCCATAACGATACCGATAGCTACAGCTTCACCGTGGAGATAGCGGGTATAGCTCGTTTCATTCTCGATTACGTGGGCAAAGGTATGTCCGTAGTTGAGCACTGCCCTGATGCCTGCCTCTTTTTCATCTTCATTGACCACTTTGGCTTTGAGTTCTACACTTCGCCTGATCACCTCTTTGAGACTTGACTCATCTTTGAGATCAGCCTTTTCCAGAAACTCGAAATAATCTTTGTCAAACATCACCGCCATTTTGATGATCTCGGCAACACCGGCAGCAAACTCGCGCGGCGGAAGTGTCTCCAGGAAGGCAGGATCGATATAGACAGCTCTGGGTTGATAGAAAGCGCCGATCAGGTTTTTCCCATATTGGTTATTGACACCTGTTTTGCCTCCGACACTGGCATCGACCTGGCTGAGCAGTGTTGTAGGGATCTGGATGAAGTCAATACCTCTCTGGTAGAGTGAAGCCGTAAACCCGGTCATATCACCGATGACCCCTCCCCCAAAGGCCACAAGCAGCGATTTTCGGTCAAGCTTGTATTGGAATAGCTGGTCAAGAATTGTTTCAATTGTATCAAGTGTTTTATATTTCTCGCCATCAGGAATAGTGACAACATAGAGCTCTCTGGCATTGATCTTACGTTTTAATTTTTTAAGATGGTAACCAGCTACTGTAGGGTTGGTAACAATAACAACCTTGGTGTCAAAATTCAAATCCGGTAAAGTATCTATAGTGATATCATAGGTGATAGTTTGTGTATTGAGTAGCTCGATAGGTACGATCATAACAGGGCGCCTTATATAAGGGCACCTCTGATAACCCAAGGTGCTCATAGTAAATATTCACTTATTTTAGCTTAAAAATCTTAAAAAAATCTCCAGGTTAACTGACAGAGGCTTCTACCGGAACAAGAATCTTCGGATGTCTTTGAAAGGTAAACAGATAATCTGTGATATGGGTAGAAATGAGATTGAAGATGGATTTACTTTTTACTTTATCGCTGAAAGGTGAAATCAGGAGAACATTCTCCATACTCCGGACTTTCCGTACAGGATTGGCAGCCTCCTGGTCGATCGTGACCTCATAGTTGAAAATTTGGGAGAGTGCCTCATAGTGTTCGATGATCTTCTTCTTGCTTTCGAAATCACCTTCCGGATCATAGTTGCACAATCTCAGTTTGAGATCAAGACTCTCTGAGAGGTCAAAGGCGGTTGACGAGATTGACTCCATCTCAGCCTCATCTGTCATTAAAGCTACACAGTCCGTAATATTAAAGAGTGATTTTTCTCCAAATAGATAGACTAGTTTTTTGAGATCATAGAGCCGTGTTTTAAGATCCAACTTTTCAAAGGTACTAATACTGTTGAGTACCAGTCCGATATCAAAGTGCTGAATATCAAACTCTATCAATTCTCTGATCTCTTTATCGAAATAGGAGATATGGATGGAAACATTCTCTTTCTGCTCTGCTTTCAGGGCATCGATGAGAGAAAAATCTGAGGGATTGATAATCCTGACAACAAGCTGCTTATCCTCCAGGCGATCAGTCAGATAAATACTCTCATTTAGATAAACCAGAGCCTTCTCTTTGTCTTTTTCAAGATCCAGGATGAGGTATAGATTTTTGCCGAATGGTTCAGGAAAAATCCCCCTTCTCTTATTGATAGACCTGTAGATACCGTCAAGAACCATTGGCTTACCGAGAATCAAAAGCATATCATTGGGTTGGATCATCGTAGCATTGGTGGGAATGATCTGCTTTTTATTTCGATAGATCGCAGCTATTTTCCATTTCCTCTGCGCTATTGAACCGACATGTCTATAAGAGTAACTGCTTCCGAAAGGAACCAGTACTTCCATGATCTCGCCTTCTCCAAGACCGACATTTTGCGCTATGACCGGTACATTCGGTAAATTGTCATAAAGATGGGCAGCCATCAGTTGACGTTCATTCACAACTGTAATATTTTGCACATCTTCATAAGTCTCATCCCACTGATCCAATAGTACAACGAAAACTTTGTCATCGATCTGTCTGACATTTTTCAGTGAATAAAGCGCATCATCTTTGTCATCCATAACGATGAAGACCATAGCGAACCTGGTTTCCGACATCATTTTGAGCAGCTTACCGTAACTGGTAGGGTCAGTATGGCACATTGTGATAGCCCTGCTCATCTTCTCCGGGAGTACGCCTCCCTTGTAGCATGCCACATGATACTGATTTTCGGCAATTCTCGTTTTGTTTATCCATTCAAGAAAGTGTCTTGCGATGGGTCCCTCGGCGAGGATCAATATATTTTTCATTCAACTCTTTTAGTAGGTACTTGATACAATACATCATCAAAATTAGAGGAATTATAGCACAATGAAATTTCAGATAGATAAATGTGGTGGGAAAGCCAGAGCATGCACGATCACCACGGCGCACTCCACCATACAGACACCGGTCTTTATGCCAGTGGGTACTGTGGGAGCAGTCAAGGCTTTGGATGCGACTGACCTGGAGACCTTCATCCAGCCGGAGATCATTCTGGGAAATACCTATCACCTCTATTTGCGGCCAGGAGATGAAACAGTCTCAAAAATGGGAAAACTGCAGGGGTTTACCCAATTTAAAAAAAGTTTTTTGACAGACAGTGGGGGATTTCAGGCTTTCTCTTTGAGCGATAATGTCAAGATCGATGAAGGGGGTATCACCTTTAGAAGTCATATCGATGGCTCAAAGCACTACTTTACCCCTGAAAAAGTCATTGATATTCAAAACAACCTGGGATCAGACATCATGATGATCCTGGATGATCTGGTCGCTCTGCCTGCCACACAGGAGCGCATCAAATCTTCGATCGAACGCACCACACGCTGGGCACAGCAATCGATTGATCATCACCGTACCAATCAGGCAAAGGGAATTGGAAGCAAACAGAATATCTTTGCCATTATACAGGGAGGAACTAACAAGGCATTCAGGGAGAAATCGGCCAGAGAGCTCTGTGCAATGAATTTTGACGGTTTTGCGATAGGCGGGCTCAGTGTAGGAGAAGCCAATCAGGAGATGTACGATACCGTAGAGTGGACGACGCCCTTTATGCCCGAAGAGAAGCCACGTTATCTGATGGGGGTCGGTACACCTGAAGATCTGGTCGAAAATGTCTCACGGGGGATCGATATGTTTGACTGTGTCATGCCGACACGTAATGCCAGAAATGGAACGCTTTTTACCACCTTCGGCAAAGTAAGCATCAAAGCAGCACGATACAAAGAGGATCCTGAACCCATTGATCCCGAGTGTGGCTGTATGGTCTGCCAAACCTACTCCAGAGCCTACCTTTGCCATCTTTTCCGTGCCAAAGAGCTTACCTATTTCAGATTGGCTACGATACACAATCTCTATTACTATCTCAATCTGATGAAAGAGATGCGGGAAGCCATTCTTGAAGAGCGGTTTGATGTGTTTAAGAAAGATTTCTACAAAAAGAGAGAACCGTAGGAATCATCCGTTACCAGGAGAAACCCAACCTTTTAGCGCGTCACGGGATCCAGCTTTTGTAATTTGTCGTAGCCATACTGGTCTCCAAAGAAATATATTACCCCACCAACTAAATACCCAAATTTTTGATGCTGTGATTTCGTTCATAATCAAGGCAGATTTTTGAAAACCTAGCCGTAGCTAAGTTGAAAAAATCTAACAATATCACAAAACAAGTGATACTAAATGTATCGCTATTTTTGGGATACAAGTATGGGCGAAAGCACTGCACCCTTCGGGAAGAACGAGAGAAGGCAATCTGCAAGCAAAAAAATCTTTGAATTAACCAGTTAGTCCTACAGCTTTTTTTACTCACATCTTACCTCCTCTTGTTCTTTCAAAAGTTTGGGTATTTAATTGGTGGGGTAATAATGTGCCGTCTTCTCCCGCATATGCAGTCAGGTAGTTTATGTGTACACGAATTTCCTGCTTGAGGTCAATGTGATGCATTTCCCCACTATTATACTTCTGGATGACTTTGGAATATGGTATGGCAGCATACTTTTCTCCAAAATACTTGAAAAGATCTGTGGGTTGAGCCAGCCGGATACACCCATGTGATTTGAAACGTTTGGATGGAGTATTATACTTGAACAGTTTTTTCTCATTAGGTTCCATTATAGAGTGTACAGAAAGTCTGGACTGAAGCTGCAAAATGATCTTGTCACGATCAACTTTTTCCAGATAGAGTGCATACCTCCAAATGGTAAAATTTGTAATCAAAAAGGAATCTTTGGTCTCTCAAGAATATATATAAAAAACTGCCTGTAAGAAATAATAACACAATTTTCTGGGAAATAGAGCATATATACGGGGTGGCCGAGACCGAGGTTTCAAATCTAAAATTCTTAATATTTTTTAGATCACATGGATCCAAAAAGTTTTTGCAATGGCCACAATGAGGATAATTCCCAGTATATTGAATATAATGCCATAGGCTGCCATATGTTTTACAGTTACCGCGCCTGAACTCATGGCGATAGCGTTGGGCGGTGTGGCAATAGGCAGCATGAAAGCGTAAGAGGCACAGATAGTCGCTACCATCATAAAGAGCCGGGCATCCAGTCCTGCTTTCTCGGCGACTTCATAGAGTATCGGCAGCATGATCGAAATGAGTGCTGTATTGCTCGTCACCTCAGTCGTAAAGGTCACCATGGCTGCTACAATGAGCATAAAAATAAGCAGCGGCAGATTTGCCAATGTCAATAGATGTGATGCGATCTCTCCTGCCATGCCGGTTTGGGTAAAGGCAGCTGCGATAGCAAATCCCGCTCCAAAAAGAAACATAATACGGTACGGTATCTGATCCTTGTCTTCCATCCAAGCCAGAATAGAAAAAGGCGGTGCAAAAAGCAAGAGACCTGCTGTGAGCAGGATCCCTGTTTCACTTAATCCCAAACCATTGTAGTAAGGCTTTATCGGTGCGTTGACAAAGAGCACAAAAATCAATCCGAAAAGGACAAAAAGTACTTTTTTTTGGTCTCCGTCCAATGCGGGCGTAGAGAGATCAGGTTCCATAACCACATCTTTCAACCCTATTCCAAGCACCAGGCCCACAGAGGCAAACATGATTATGACCAAAGGTGCCACCATCCCCATCCACTGGACGAAAGGAATAGCTTCCAGGCCCATCTCCTCCATGATACCCAGAAGGATAAGGTTTGGCGGTGTGCCTATGGGAGTCAAGATCCCCCCGATACTTGCCCCATAAGCGATGCCCAGTGCAAAACGAAGCTTGAGCTTGATATCGTCTGTCAAAAACAGTGCAATTGGCAGAAGAAGAAGTGCGGTAGTCGTATTGGACAGAACAGAACTCAAAAGTCCTGATGTAATGATCAGAGCAAAGATAATACCCCGTGCACTTTTAGGAAAAAGCCCCAGCATTTTGTTGGCTATCCACTTATGCAAACCGGTCTTTTCTACTGCAATAGCCAATAAAAATCCACCCAAAAAGAGATAGATGATAGGATTTGCATAATTAATGGTTGTTGCCTTGGTTGTCAATATTCCCGAAGCAGGGAAAAGAATAATAGGAAGCAGGGAAACGACAGCAAGAGGCAATCCCTCATTGGTCCATAGCGTCACCATCAATACAATAGAAGCGACAAGCAGGGATTGCTGCATTGTAAAAAATGCGATCATCAATAAAAATGCGATCGAAGCCAAAAAGAGTGCCAAAGCTATTTTGCGAGTTTGTTGTGCCATAGTAGTATTGTGCCCTTAAAAACATATTCAATATGTTATCATTTCTTTCTATAATATAAAGGGCACCTCTAATGCCATTAAGCTAAGAAATTATCCCTTCATTAATGTACAGCATCCGGAAGTGGAGAGTTTACTCCCACCAAAAATATCCCATTTCACGGGACTGCGTGACTGAAGTCTCCACTTTCGAAGAGATAAAGCTTAGCTTAATGACATTAAATGGGACTCCTAAAGGATATTTATGTCACATCATCCCAAAAAAACACTACAGAAGCATTGGCTGCAAATTGCTGTTTTTGTTTTTGGAACAATACTCTGGTTTCTCCCTACTCCCTCAGGCCTTGAGACGCAGGCATGGCATCTTTTTGCTATTTTTATTTCTGCCATCTTTGCCGTGATCATCAATGCTATGCCGATCTTTACCTCTTCGATCATCGCTTTGGCTGTGGTAGTATTGACGGGAACCTTGACGACAAAACAAGCCTATAGCGGCTTTTCAGAGGACTTCATACTCCTCATTATCGTGGCATTTCTGATCGCCCGCGGGGTGATCAAATCAGGTCTGGGTAAGCGTATTGCTTTTTTGATCATCAAAAAGTTTGGAACTTCCAGTCTAAAGCTGGGCTATTCCATCGTCGCAGCCGATATGTTTATCTCCCCTGCTTTCCCCAGCAATACAGCTCGTTCGGGGGTACTCTATCCTATTGTCAGCGCCTTGGCTGCCGACAGCGGCTCGAAAGTTTCTGATGGCACCCGAAAAAAACTGGGTTCTTTTCTGATGATGACCTCCATGGCAGGCATTACCCTCTCCTCTACCCTTTGGCTGACCGCCATGGCTGCCAATCCTGCAGGAGCCAAAATGGCCAAAGATGTTGGTATCGATATCTCGTATGGTTCCTGGGCTCTCGCAGCTTCAATACCTGTATTGCTCCTCTACTTTCTTGTACCCTGGGTGATCTTCAAAATCTATCCGCCTGATACCAAGGAGACACCCGAAGCGCCTCTCGTCGCGCAGGAAGCTCTCGACAAGATGGGGCCGGTCCATAAAAACGAGTGGATCATGGCAGGAGTTTTTATCGGAATGGTTGCACTGTGGGTGATGTCCGGCAGTTGGGGGCTGGACAAAACAGCTGTTGCTTTTCTTGGGTTGGGTATTTTGATGCTGGCCAATATCTTTACTCTCGATGATCTTCGCGGGGAAGGCAATGCACTGGGGACATTGGTATGGTTTTCGATCCTCTATTCCATGAGTAAATATCTGAACGAACTTGGATTTATGGGCTGGGTGGGTGACCATATCTCCAGCAGCGTCACAGGTTTTTCCTGGCCTGTTGTTTATGTCTCTCTGATCGTAGGGTATGTCCTGATACACTACTTCTTTGTCTCCCAGACAGCACAGATGCTTGCACTCTTTTCCGTCTTTCTAGGCGTAGCCATACAAGCCGGTGTTCCGGCAGAGATGATGGCATATATGCTGCTTTTTGCAACCAACTTCAATGCGATCATCACCCCGCAAGGCTCTTCTGCCAACGTGATTTATACCGGAAGCGGTTACATCCAGGCAGGTGAAGTTTACAGGGTGGGAGGTATTGTTACACTGGTCAATACGGTCGTGTTCCTCACCTTGGGTACGGCATGGATGATGTTGATACTGTGCTATAATTAAAACAAATCATAAAAAAAGGAGTAACAAATGCAAGTAAAGACTCAAAAAGAGACTGTTCTAAAGAGAGGATTCATGACTCTCTCTATAGCATGCGCATCCCTTATCCTGATGAGCGGCACACCGGCAGAGGCAAAAGGCCCTCTGACGACAGAAGTCAAAACAGAGGCAGCCAAAGCAACCGGTTTGACAGAGGAGCGGATCAATGCAGTGCTGAAAGATGCTTATGAGAAGTTCAAGGACAATCAGGACGGAAAGAATGCTGACTATATCAAAGCCCTTGCAATTGTTGACTCCAAGATCTTCGGTATTACCCTTGTGACTGCCGATGGAAAAGTCTATGAGATCGGCGACACAAAAGCAAATGTCTCCATCCAATCTATCTCCAAGGTCTTTACCGCAGCCAAAGTCATACAGGAAAAGGGAGACAAATTCCTCCAGGAAAAGATCGGTGTCAATGCAACCGGTTTGGCATTCAACTCCATTATTGCTATTGAGCAGCAAGCCGGTAGTGCATTCAATCCCTTTGTCAATGCCGGTGCGATCCAATCCACATCGTGGGTAAAAGCCAAAGACTCCAAAGAGCGCTGGGCGAAGATCAAATCCAATATGGATGATTTTGCCGGAAAGGAACTTCCTTTTAACGAAGATGTTTATCAGTCAGAAGTCAATGACAACAAGCGTAATCAGGCCATTTCGAAACTACTCGATGCCTATGGACGTATGGGTTCGGATCCCCTGGAAGCAACAACAGTTTATACCAAACAGTGTTCTGTCAATATCTCTTCTCATGACCTGGGTGTCATGGGTGCGACCTTTGCCAATGATGGTGTCAATCCTGTCACCAAGAAAAAAGTCATTGATGAGAAATACGTTCCCCGTATCCTGGCAGTGATGGCAACAGCCGGGCTCTATGACAATGCAGGTGACTGGCTCTACCTGACAGGTACACCGGCAAAAAGCGGTGTAGGCGGCGGTATCCTCGCGATCGTACCGGGCAAAATGGGTATTGGTGTTGTTTCACCGCCGCTTGATAAATATGGCAACAGTGTCCGCGGACAGCAGGCAGCTGCGTATATCATCGAGCAGTTAGGTATCAACCCACTCGCACAATAAAGGAATGAAAATGAAAATTTCTTATTCAAAAATCTTGCTTGCGGCTTTGCTCCCTTTGATGGGAACATCGCTTTTGGCAACTGAAAAACTTGATGCATCGAAAAACGATACAGTAGATCCTGACCATGCTTATGAGACGGTTAAACCTACTGAAGATGTAGTTATGGCGAGTTTAGCCACCCGTGTCAGGGTTAACCAACCCAACTACACCTTTGATCCGTTTTATTATGCATTTAAAGAGCTTGGCATCCAAACACCAAAGGGATGGGAGATCACAGGTGACCTGCGCACCGGATATGTGAATTATGATTACAGTAACTCTCCTTATAATTTCAATCCTGATATCAATAAAGGGCATAAAGACTCCAAAGGGTATTATTTCATCCCAAAGGTCTCCATCACTTCGCCCAAATACAAGGGTTTTTATGGGAAGATCACCGGGGCCG
>JAYEND010000045.1:0-7867 GCA_034721895.1 Campylobacterota bacterium
AAGGCAATGGAGAGAGCGATCGATCTGGGTACAAGGGATGAGACGAAACTTGAGATCAAAATGCCTCTTGTGGCACTCAGGAAAAGTCAAATTGTTGCCAAAGCGATAGAACTCTCTGTTCCATTGGAATATACCTGGAGTTGTTATCAGTCTGAAGAAGTAGCATGCGGGATATGTGACAGCTGTCGCCTTCGCCTTCGCGGATTTGAACAGGCTGGAGTAAAAGATCCGATTTCATATTCGCAGTACCCTTGATGAGAAATTTAACAATATTTTAGGAGGAAGAGTGAAATGGCTATAAAAACTCCCTATGCGGCTACAGATGGAATTATTAAGTTATTTGGCGAGAAAGGAAATTTTAAAGGGATCGTCATGATCGAACGAAAAAATCCTCCCCATGGTTTGGCGTTGCCCGGCGGATTTGTGGATATAGGGGAGAGTTGCGAGAAGGCCCTTGTGCGTGAAATGAAGGAGGAAACTACTCTGGATGTGACGATAGAGGGCCTGCTGGGTGTCTATTCGGATCCGAATCGTGATCCGCGCTTCCACACACTCTCCTGCGTTTACATCTGCAGGGCAAATGGGATTCCGAAAGGTGCCGATGATGCAAAGAGAGCTTTCATCTATCCGCTTGATGAGATCCCCCTGAAGAAGCTCTGTTTTGACCATGCCAAAATCATTGAAGATTTTTTAAACTCCTCTTTTGCTAAATCTTAAAGATAATTGACAATATCTTTTGGACATGATGGTTATTTTCTGCCTCTAAAGATATTGAGATTTTGAGCTTAGATCATACTTTGATATCCTAAAATCAGAAGAAGATAGCGGCCGAATTTTGCAATGGAGACAATCAGTAGAAACTTTCTAAAATCAAAATGGAGGACTCCGGCTACGAGTGTCAGAGGGTCACCGATGATGGGTACCCATGAGAAGAGGAGTGCATAAGTACCATACTTTTGGAATAACGTTTCACTCTTTTTAATCCTTTCTTCTGATATTTTTTTATGAGATAACAGGTAGTCCACTCCCTTTTTTCCAATGAAATAGTTGATGACAGAACCAAGAATATTTCCTATCCCGGCTACAATAAAAAGAACCCAGGGAGACTCCCCTTCGTTGAGGTAGTAAAGCAGGGTTGCTTCACTTGATAGAGGTAAAATTGTTGCTGCACTGAGTGAGAAGAGAAAAATAATGAGATATGCCATAAAAGTATTTTATCTTAAGGGCACAAGGAAACAGCTTCTTGCTTTCAGGAATCTCTATTCTTGCATTCGATAAAATGAAATCTAATAATTATTAATATAAGGATAGAGAATGAATAGAGCGTTTAACTTTGGTGCGGGACCGTCTACGATACCGACAGAGATACTTGAAGAGGCACAAAAAGAACTGCTGGATTTTGATGGTTCCGGAATTTCGATCATGGAAGCTTCACATAGGTCCAAAATGTATGATGAAGTGCACAATGGCGCCATTGCATTGATGAGAGAGTTGTATGAAATCCCTGATAACTATGAAATATTGTTCCTGCAGGGCGGTGCTTCACTACAGTTTGCTATGGTACCGATGAATCTGTTAATGGGAGGAAAAGTCCAGTATGCCAATACGGGAAGCTGGTCGAAAAAAGCGATCAAAGAAGCAAAAGTCCAAGATCTGAATGTTGAAATCGTTGCAAGCTCGGAAGAGACTGCTTTTGACAGAATTCCTGAGAATATTGCCTTTGATGATGATGTGGATTATGCTTATATTACGTCAAACAATACGATTTATGGGACACAGTACCACACATTCCCCGGTACGAAAGCACCACTGGTAGTAGATGCTTCAAGTGATATTTTCTCCCATCCGGTAGACTGGTCAAAAGTCGATCTGTTGTTCGCCGGGGCTCAGAAGAATGCCGGTCCATCAGGTGTTACCATTGTAATTATCAGGAAAGAGTTGCTTGACCGGGTAAAAGACTCTGTTCCTACAATATTGCGTTACAAGACGCATGCAGAGAACAACTCTCTCTACAATACACCGCCAACCTTCGGCATCTATCTTCTCAACCTCACACTGAAATGGATCGAAAGACAGGGCGGTATCAAAGCTATCCAGAAGATGAACGAGGAAAAGGCGGCACTGCTCTATGATGCGATCGATAATAGTAATGGCTTTTATGTCGGTCATGCACAGAAAGATTCACGCTCGCTGATGAATGTCTCTTTCAATATCAAAGACAAAGATGCAGAGCTTGAAGCAGAGCTTATCAAGCGTACAACAGAGAGTGGGATGATAGGACTAAAAGGACACCGTTCTATCGGTGGACTTCGGGCTTCGATCTATAATGCCATGAGTATAGATGGTGTAAAAGCGCTGGTTGAACTGATGGAAGAGTTCGCAGCTGAAAATCAGCGATAAAGGGTCAATATGTTCAAAATTCAGACATTAAACAAGATCTCTCCAAAAGGCCTGGACCTCTTCTCGCATGACAAATATGAAGTAGCCAGTGAGATTGGAAATCCTGATGCCATTGTTTTGCGCAGTTTCAAAATGCATGATATGGAATTACCCGAAACTTTAAGTGCTATTGCCAGAGCCGGTGCAGGAACGAACAATATTCCCATAGACCGCTGCTCCAAAAAGGGTATCGTTGTCTTCAATACGCCGGGTGCCAATGCGAATGCGGTCAAAGAGATGGTGCTGACCGGATTGCTGCTGGCTTCGCGTGATATTGTAGATGGTATAGTATGGACGCAAAGCATCAAAGATGAGGGTGAAAATGTGCCAGCCCTTGTCGAAAAAGGAAAGTCACAATTCGCAGGACAGGAGATCAGAGACAAAAAGCTCGGCATCGTTGGACTGGGAGCTATCGGGGCAATGGTCGCCAATGATGCCCTCGCTCTGGGTATGGAAGTGGTCGGATATGACCCCTACCTCTCCGTAGATGCCGCTTGGGAACTCTCCAGCGATGTAAAAAAAGCGACAGGACTTGAGACACTATTGTCTGATGTTGATTATCTGAGCATTCATGTTCCTCTCCTGGAGAGCACAAAAGGGATGTTCAACAGTGAAAAATTTTCCATGATGAAAGATGGTATCAGTATCATGAATTTTGCACGAGGTGGCCTGGTTGACAATGAAGACCTTAAAGCAGCACTGGCATCCGGCAAGGTTTCAACCTATGTAACCGACTTCCCGAGTGCTGATCTGCTCGGAGTCAAAGGGGTGATCCCTATACCGCACCTGGGCGCCTCTACAGCGGAGTCTGAAGATAATTGTGCTGTGATGGCGTGTCAGCAGGTAAAGAATTTTCTTGAAATGGGTAATATCAGAAACTCTGTAAATTTCCCTACCTGTGAATTGCCGGTAAAGGCAGGACATAAAAGAATTATCATCGCAAACAAAAATATCCTCAATATGATCAGCGAGATTACCTCATTGCTGGCAGACAACAGTGTTAATATTGGTGATATGCTGAATAAAAGCAAGGGTGATTATGCCTATAATATCATAGATGTTGATGGGGAGCTGTCTGAAGATGTGCCTGATAAACTTCGTGAAATTGATGGCATTATCATGGTGAAAATAATAGATTGACAAAATTATGCAACCCGATGATGCCGCAATAAGCTCTATAATGGAGGAAAAACACATGTCAAAGCAGATCCGTGATATCAAAGAGGCATGGATATGGTCTTTGTACTTGATCTATGTGATCAGTTTTATCCCCGCACTGATTGCGTCGGCGGCAGGTTTGCTTCTCTCAAAAAACCCCTGAAGAAAAATTTACTTATTTGTTGTAATTCTGATATACTATCGATTCCAAAATGAAGAGAGAGATAGAAAAGATGCATAAAAGCAAACCTCCCTCTAATTTGGATATCGCAGGCTTCTTTGGTTTTTTTGGGGCTGGCGACCATTATTTTGTTATAAGGTAATTTTACGTACATGGATTTGTTAATTCTCTATTTTGTATTAGCTGTGGTGATATCGTTCATCTGTTCTATTCTGGAAGCTGTTCTGCTTTCAGTAAATATGGCGTATATTTCGGTACTTGAAAAAGAACACCCACGTACAGGAGCACTTTTAAAAGCTCACAAGATCAGCATCAATAAATCTATCGCTTCTATCTTGATCTTAAATACCATAGCCAATACACTTGGTGCGGCAGCTGTTGGAGCACAAGCAGAGAGTATTTACGGTGCGGGTGCTGTATTTTATGTCTCTATTGTACTGACATTTGCTATTTTATTTTTCTCTGAGATCATTCCCAAGACGATCGGGGCGACCCACTGGAAGTCCCTTGCGCCTATCGCTGCGTATGTGATAAGGTTTTTTATCTGGATCACATATCCTATCATACTGCTGACACTTTTTGTGACTAATCGTATCAATAAAGATGACGAGAGCATGAGCCTTACCAAAGCCGAACTCATAGAGAGCACACTTATGAGCAAAGGTGAAGGCGTGCTTGATGAGAAAGAGTCTTTTGTCATTGAAAATATTTTACTATTGGACAGGATAAAGATCCGTGAGATACTCACTCCTCGGACCGTGGTATTCGGTTTAGATGGCAATAGAACCATCAAAGATATCGTACAGAACGAAGAGGAGATTTTTAAGTTTTCCAGAGTACCCGTATTTGATGAAAATATTGAAAATATTACAGGTATGGTGATGACAAAGAAAATTTTTAAAGAAGCACTTACTGATGATAGCGTACCCTTAAAAAGTATCCAAAAAGTTATTTTCAAAGTTAATGAAAACATCCCTGTTTCAATGGCACTTGACCTGTTCATCAAGAAAAAAGAGCATATGTTTTTGGTGCTTGACAGCTATGACCAGACGGAAGGTATTGTTACCCTTGAAGATTGTGTTGAGACGATATTGGGTGTTGAGATCGTTGATGAGAGTGACAGTGATGCGGATATGAGGGAAGTAGCAAAGCATAAAATGCGTATGAAGCGAAGACGAGACGATATTGATAATGAATCAGAGTAAGTTTTCCGCACGATATCATTTAATCTACACATCTGTGACAGAATCATTGACTCCATCAAAACCCGGCTGATTATTTTGCTATAATAGTTCTAGTTTTTCAAAGGAGTAGTTATGCTGAATGTGACATTGAATAAATATAAATCTATTGCTGTCCTGGAGCCACATGGTAGTTTGAAAAAAGATGATTTTGATGCAGCAGTTAAGATCATCGATCCCTATATTGAAAAAAATGGGAGACTGAATGGGTTAATTATTTCTACGGAGTCATTTCCGGGTTGGAATGATTTCGCTGCTTTGAGCCGGCATATCACTTTTGTCAAAAATCATCATAAAAAGATTAAACGTCTTGCATTTGTAACAGATTCTGTCTTGGGTGATCTGTCAGAGAAGCTTGCGGATCATTTTGTAGAAGCAGAGATCAAAACGTTTCCTTTTGGAAAGATGAATGAAGCAACAGCCTGGATCGAAGCTGGAAGTTAAACTAACTACATAAATAGAGTAATATTAAATGATATATGTTATCTCTGCCTGTGATCCCAGTCGCATTGGCGGCCCCCAAAACCCGATGCCACTGTTAACATAAATGAGGCTTCCATTGGGCAGCTTATGCAAGCCTTTGACATAGGGCTGTTGCAGGCTCACGAGATGGTTAAAAGGCCAGATTTGTCCGCCGTGAGTATGGCCGCTGAGAATAAGGTCGGGGCGATAACTGCCGAGTTCTTCTATAAATTTCGGCTGATGTGCCAAAAGAATGGTCTGATAGTCTTTGTTGCATGTTTTGAATGCCTGATGTATATCCGGTTCCAGAAGATTGATGCGATAGCCAAAGAGATCAGTGACACCAACGATATTCACTCTTAGTGCATCAATCGTGATAGATTCATTTAGCAGTACTTTGATTTTGGTCGTTTGGAGATACCTGATGATCCCAAAAGGATCATGGAAATATTCATGGTTGCCCAGAATGTAATAGATGCCATGCTTTGATTCTATATGGGTCAACTCAAATACCGCTTCTTTGATCGATTCCAACTTGGTATCGATCAGATCACCGGTGATGACAACGATATCAGGCTTAAGCGAGTTGATCTTTTCTATAGAATGTTTGACAAAGTTCCTATCTATCAATCCTCCAATATGCAGATCACTGATCTGTACAACCGAAAAATCAAAAAGCTTTAGATCGACAACATTAATGATAGGTTTTTTCTTACCCTCATAAGCCGCAGTGCTGACATAACCTGTTGCCAGGGCAAGCATCAGCCCATCGCCGCTCTTTTTGAAAAAATCCCGTTTTGACTGATCGACATGCCCCAATGTTTTATGAAAGAGATGAATGAGCTCATGGACGATCAGATAGAGAAGCAGGACAAAGGATATGCCGATGGAAAGTGAAAAGAGGTAATAGAGTGTATCGGGAATGGCGTCAGTATACCTGCCAAGTATGTAGAGTAGATTGAAAATAAAGTTAAGACCCAGAAGTCTTGTCAGGATTTTTTTAATGGCCGGTGTGACCAACAGTTTTCTAATTACCCTGGAGTAGAAGAGAAAATGCAGGGAAAAGAGAAGGAGGACAAAAAGGCCAAAGAAAAGATAGATACGCATCTAGGTACTACTCACAAATCTTCCTGCTTCTCTATCTTTGATAACAGAGTGATACTCGTCCATAATGCCATTCATCGCGATATAGACACCATTCTTTGTACATCCCTGAAGATAGCCAAAAGCAGAAGCGAGGTTGGCAGTGGCTTCTACGGGGTTAACAAAGTAGGGCACCATCGCACCTGTCAATATAACACGCTTAATCAAGTTGGAATCAGCCAGATAGGCTGCACTTAACTCCATTGTATCGGTGCCATGAATGATGATAATATCGTCATGTTTTGACAAATTGATCGTTGCCAGGAGTAGCAGTCTATCTGTATTGGTAATATCAAGACTGTCTTTCCCTATAATATTGACTATCTCAAACTCACAAAGCCATCGTCTGGCTATATCATCTAAAGCTGTAGAATCTGTGTCGATCTCAAGTTTACCGTTGAGAGGGCTATAGATTTTATTAAATGTGCCACCAGTACTAATGATCAAAACCTCTTTCATAATTTACATTCTACCTCAATCATGGTAAAATACCGAAATAATTTTATTTGGAGAAATGAAGAATGATAATGAAGGGTAAAAAGGGTGTAATCCTTGGAATTGCAAACAAAAAGTCGATCGCTTACGGTATTGCCAAAGCGTGTCAAGAGCAGGGTGCCGAGATGGCGATCACTTTTTTGAATGAGCGGTTTGAGAAAAAATTGGTACCGATCGCAGAAGAGCTGGGATGTGGCGCAAAGCTTTATCCCTGTGATGTGAGTAAACCTGAAGAGATCAAAGCATTGAAAGAGTCGCTGGAGAAGGATATGGGCCAGATTGACTTTATCGTTCACTCTATTGCCTTTGCGCCCAAAGAGGGTTTGAGCGGTAGATTTATGGATACTCCTAAAGAGGCTTTTTCTGTGGCGATGGATATCTCTGTCTACTCACTGATCGAAATAGCCAGAGAGCTTAAGCCGATTCTCTCGAAGAACTCTTCGGTATTGACATTGAGTTATTATGGTGGTGTGAAATATATCCCAAACTACAATCTTATGGGTGTAGCCAAAGCAGCTCTGGAGATGACAGTGAAATACCTGGCTGAAGATCTTGGTAAGGATGGTATCCGGGTCAATGCGATCTCAGCAGGACCTATCAAGACACTTGCAGCAGCAGGGATCGGTGATTTCTCTTTCTTGCTTAAATGGAATGCAGCGCACGCTCCACTGAAAGAGAATGTTACGATCAACCAGGTAGGTAACTCCGGTATGTATCTTCTCTCAGATCTGAGTTCCGGTGTCACGGG
>JAYEND010000046.1:0-7847 GCA_034721895.1 Campylobacterota bacterium
AAGTATTTGGAAAATTACCTGGGTTGGATGCGTATGCTTGATCGTGAATCTGACTTAACACCTCAAAAGGTATTGGCTATGAGTGCTGGTAGGATTGATGCTATCTACACTTAATGCGAATTGAGCCTATAATAAAAAACTATGATCTAGGCGCTCGAATTTTTCATTACGCCTAAATGTATCTATGATTTGTAGAAGTAAATTGTAGTAAAAAGTTACACAAACTCTCTCAAACAACGTATATAAAGGGGATGTGAATGGTGGGTCCGCGGGGACTCGAACCCCGGACCACTCGGTTATGAGCCGAGTGCTCTAACCAGCTGAGCTACAGACCCGTTCTGGAAGCATTCCTAATCTTTCGGTGATCGCTTTTCATGGGGCGTCATCGAAACTTTTGAATCAGGACCGGAATTATACATTAAATACTTTTTAAAAGCAAGGAGGTTTTGCAAAATCCCAAAGATTACGGCAAAAATAATGAAAGAGGTGCCTCCGTGGCTGAACATCGGCAGTGGGACTCCGACGACCGGTGCCAGTCCGATGATCATGTAGATGTTGACCCCCATATAGATGAAGATCAGAAATGCAATGCCCGAGGCAAAGGTCCTGACCAGGTAATCGGTACTGTTCCATATCGCAATATAAATGAGGTGTAAGATAAGCAATATATAGAGTGCCACGACCGTTATCATGCCTACAAATCCAAAACGTTCCCCCAGATATGCGAAGATGAAGTCGCTCGATGAGATAGGGAGGAATTTGAGCTGGGTCTGTGTTGCTTCGTCTTTATCCTTGCCCTCGACACCTCCCGAGCCGATAGCGATCAGTGCCTGCTGGACATGGTAGCTTGGTTTGCCGAGAAAATCGGTAATCCGCTTTTTCTGATAGTCATGGAGTTGAGAATAAAGTACCGGTGCACTTAATCCCATAATAATGGCAATGGCTATCCAGACCTTCCAGTTGACACCTGTCAAAAAGAGTATACCGTAGCCTGCAAGGAGGAGTACCAATGCAGTACCCAGATCGGGTTCTTTGGCGATCAGGAGAAAAGGGATCAGAATAACCACGGAGAGTTTGAGAAAACTGAATAAGCCGTAACCTTCTGATGCAGGAGGCTTTTTGTTGATCATATAGGCGAGCATCATGATGACGCTGACTTTGATAAATTCTGAAGGTTGTACGGTCAGACCGATACCGGGTATCTCGATCCAGCGCTGGGCTCCGAGAATTTTTTTCCCTATGAGGTCGACAGCAAGAAGCATCAGAAGATTGACAGTATAAAAAATAGGGACAAACCACCATAAAATCTTTCTCCAGGGAATAAAGCAGGAGATGAGGAACGCCACTGCACCAATCCCATAGTAAAGCATCTGTTTCTTAAAAAGTAATGGATTGATTTCATAAATGAGATAAGACGAGATCACCAAGAGGGGGATGATCTGAAACATTAGAGAAAAATTAAAATATTTAAGTATGCGCCTGTCATACTGAAACCACTGATTCATCCATGCCCTTATGGGTACCTGACAGTTTTAGAGGTACCCTAATTTTTTGGGTATTATAGCGAATAAAGAGTTGTAAACATTTTAGGTGTTTTTCCAGATTAATGAGAAGGAGGGAAAATGAAGTCTTTCTACCGCTTTGAACACTTAACAAAAGAGCAATCTCTACTCCATGCCATTAGCAAAAAAAACAGTGAAGAAGCCTGTTCTTTCAGCCTGGCACTGCATACTGGAGAAGACTCCAAAAAAATTGTAGCAAATAGGAAAAAGCTTGCTGAACAATTCATTGAAGGAGAAATTTTTGTCTTTGTCACAGCGAATCAGACTCATAGTGATCATGTGAAGATCATCGACACAAGAGAAATGCTGGGCTGGGAGAGCCTGGAGGGTGCAGTTGAAGATTGTGACGCATTGGTGACAGATCAGGCAGGTGTGATGCTGACGATCCTGACAGCAGATTGTGTACCTATATTGCTCTATGATCCGGTCAGGAGAGTGGTGGCTGCCGCTCATGCAGGGTGGAAAGGGACAGAGGCAAAGATCGTGATGAAGACGGTGGAGGTGATGAAGAAGAGATTTGGTTCGGAACCCTCGGATATTCTTGCCGGTATTGCTCCGGCGATCGGAAGATGCTGTTATGAGGTTGGAGAAGATGTTGCTTTGCACTTTCCGGATTATTCGGATGTCTGGGATCAGAAAGATACGAAATATATGCTTGATCTTCCTTTGATCAACAAAAAACAGCTGATCGCATCAGGTATTGTTGAAAAGAATATCGAGATGAGCGATCTTTGTACTGCATGTGAGGTAGAGCAGTTTTTCTCTTATCGCAAAGAGAATGGCTGCAGCGGTCGTTTCATGAGTATGATAGGGATGAAGAAGGAGTAGGTTTTCTATTTTCGGGATTTGGGGGTCCGGCCTGCTACCAACCTTCCGCAACTTCGATGATATAATACCCATTCTTCCATCGACGCTTGATCTCGTCATTGAAATCAGACCAGTCTCTGGTGCTGACATAGCCCTGATCCTTAAAAGGTGCACTTTTGGCAAAGATGCCTATCCATCTCCTGTATCCGTATTCAAGACTGATCAAGCGGTCACCAGCCTTCCATCGATTGGAGATGATATCCATAAATTTCCCAAATTTTCTGCTCATGCTGACTCTTTGGTTGGTATAGGGGGCCCCTTTGGTAAAGAGTGCGACCCAGGTGGATTTTCCGTGTTCGATATCGATAACATCAAAGCCTTTGTTCCATTGAGCTCTGACCATGGGATTGATATCTTCCCAGGTACGTACCAGAGAAAGAGTCTGTTCGGTATAGTGATCCTCCTTAGCGAACAGTGCCACCCACCGGCCTGACCCATACTCCAGATCGATCATCTTGTAGCCTCCCTGGTTCTCTTCCTGGAGAAGCTGTGTCAGTGCTTCCCAGTTTTTGGCTTTCTTCAGGAAGCTGTCGGTATAGGATGTTCCTTTGCTGAAGACTATAAACCAGAGTCCTGCACCACGCTCCAGAGAGCTGATCTCATAGCCTTCAGACTTCCTCTTTTTGATGACCTGAGCTAATTCTCTCCAATCACCCCTACTGTCATAGGCCTGATCTGTATAGCCGGTTCCCTTGGCAAAGACAGCGACCCATTTATGTCTGGTTGCCTGAGCGGAAGTGAAGAGTAGCATAAGAAGTAGGCCAAAAAGAAAGCGTTTGTAGATTGAGTGCATGTTTCCCCTTTTTATAAAAGAAATAGTAATAAAACTATTTTAGCATGATTTATGGAATAAGAGAAATTTTTTTGTGAATAGGGTGGGTTGATTTACGTAAAGAGAGGAAGAGAAACAGTGCTAACCGTTTCTCATCGCAAGGTGTTATCAGGTATCACATTTTTTGGTGATGATACAGGCAGGACAAAAGTTTACCAAGCCTGCGATCAGAGGAATCACACCGAGATAAAACCATGCGTTGCCAGAGTATACACCATATCCGATCAGTGCAAGTCCCACCACAATTCTGATAGGCCTGCATACTATTCTCATTTTATTGACATCCATATATAATCCTTTTAGAGCTGTACTCAATTTTTGGTGATACTATACTCAAATACCCTTAATTGCACGATGAGAGAATTATTCTAATCCATTATCTTAAATATTATCATAGAGTGTCAATTCATATATCCACTCGTGCAGATCCAGCATATCTTCATAGATCTTAAAATTTTTATCAATGATTGCTTCCGAGTGAAATGCTTTGTCCGGTTTGAAAGCAGTGTAGGCATACATTGCCCGATAGAGGGCAAGGTAAGCATAGGGTTCATTTGCATCAAAGCCTAAAGGGTAGCGCTTGTAATGAGGTTCCGGGATGCTGTATCCTTTGGCTCTCAGCACTTCGAGAATGGTATGCAGTTCGGCCCGTTTTTCTTTATTTTGTATGTACTCCCGATAGGTGGAGAGCAGTGGTGGCTTGAAGTTGCGTATTCCTGCTGCAACAAAAACCTCTTTCGCATCATAATGCATATAAAAGCTGCTGCTTTGCATACGATGGCCACCGCCTTGCCAAAAGATAATGCCGATACGTGTTTTGATCGGATCATTGAGGTGAAAGCGTGCATCCCGGTAGATACGAAAAAGAGATTTGTTTGTTTTGGGTATAGCATTGATGGAAGGCACAAGGAGTTGCAGATGTTCCCCCATCTCTTCGACATAGGCTCTATTCGGATCTAAGATAAACTTCTCATAACGGTCTCTGTTGGCATCAAGCCACTCTTTGGAGTTGTTGGTTATGATCTCGTCGAGGAATTTCAAACCCTCTTTGGGAAAGCCATTAAAATGCATGGACGCTATCCATTTATGTCTCTATTCTCAAATCTTTATCCGCCCCAAGTTCCATCACCTGCCAAGGCAGTCCTTGCCTGTTCAACTCTTCCATAAACGGATCGGGATCAAACTCTTCCATATTGAACACTCCTTTGCCTTGCCATTTACCTTCCAGCATGAGCTTGGCACCGATCATAGCCGGGACACCTGTCGTGTAGCTTACCGCCTGGCTCATCACTTCTACGTAACATTTTTCATGGTCGCTGACCTGGTAGATGTAGATAGTTTTTTCTTTACCGTCTTTGATCCCTTTGGCGAAAATACCGATATTTGTTTTTCCTTTGGTGCGTGGTCCCAGGCTTGCCGGGTCTGGAAGCAGGGTTGCCAGGAATTCCATAGGGACAATCTTTTGCCCTTTGTGTTCTACCTCTTTAATGCCCAGCATCCCTACATTTTCAAGACATTTCATGTGAGTGAGGTAGCTCTCGCCAAAGGTCATAAAGAACCTGATTCTTTTTAGCCCTTTGATGTGCTTAACGAGTGACTCCATCTCCTCGTGATAAAGAAGATAACTCTCTTTTGGGCCTATTTCGGGATAGTCCCATACCTGCATGATCTCCATTGGTTTTGTTTCGATCCACTCTCCGCTTTCCCAATAACGCCCTTTTGCACTGACTTCCCGCAGGTTGATCTCCGGGTTAAAATTGGTAGCGAAAGGATAGCCGTGGTCACCGGCATTGCAGTCGAGGATATCGATGGTATGTATCTCATCAAAGTAGTGCTTCTGGGCATAGGCACAGAATACATTGGTGACTCCAGGATCAAATCCGCTTCCCAGAATCCCCATAATCCCAGCTTTTTTAAAGGCTTCATCTCTTCCCCACTGCTCTTTGTACTCAAACTTTGCTGTATCGGGGTGCTCGTAGTTTGCCGTATCGAGATAATCTACATGGCATTGGGTACAAGCATCCATGATGGCCAGGTCCTGATAGGGAAGGGCAACATTGATGACAATATCGGCATTGCTGCTTTGGATAAGGCTGATCAGTTCAGGGATATTGTCTGCATCGACTTGTGCCGTAACGATATTTACGCCCGTACGCTCTTTGACGTTTTTTGCTATCGAATTACATTTGCTTTGGGTTCGGCTGGCGAGTGTGATCTCTCCAAAGATATCAGCATTCATAGCACATTTGAAGGTGACGACATTGCCGACACCACCGGCACCGATGATCAGGGTTTTTTTTGACATAGAAAATTCCTAGTTTGGGTTGATAAAATTCTAGCATAAAATATTTGAACTCTCACTCCATAGAATTGATTGGCTTCCGTAGGTTTGGCACTGCCAAACCTACGGCATATTCACCTATATATAAAAGTGTTCGACGATATAGCTTAAGAAAAAAAGTACCGGAATAAAGAGCAGGGTGCTGAGCAGTATCAGTGTGGTGACATCTTTGGGGCGGCAGTCGTAGAGTGAAGCAAGATTGATGTTGGCTACAGCGAGCGGTGTCATCATCTCCATCAGGATAACGGCCTGGACAAAGAGGGGTATATCGGTCAGGCTGAGGATAAAGAATGTTGCGAGAGGGATGATGATGAATTTTTGACTCAGTGTACCAATAAGAAGTTTTCGGCTGATCTCATATATTTTGAGACCATAGAGGAAAGTTCCCAGCAGGAAAAGCTGGAGGACGATGCCTCCGTAGGCTCCCATCTTGAAAAATTCCCGGATCTGCTCAGAGAGAGGTACCTCATAAACATTGAGAAGGATAGCAATGGCCGCAGCAGGGATGATGGGAATCTTGACAATATTGAACAGTGATTGTCTGATGCTGAATGAGCCGCGTGAATAGATATAGACGCCGATGACGTAGACAATAAAGACATTGGCAATATTGATGAGAGTGGTATAGATGACACTCTCTTCTCCAAAGAGTGCCAGTCCGAGGGGGATACCAATGTTGCCTGTATTCCCCACAAAGCCTGCAATAGAGAAGATCGCACGCTCCTTTTTGTCTGCAAAGAGTGAACGTGCGATCAGAAGTGTAGGAATCAGAAGGATGAGTATGATCCCCAGATAGATCAGGGGGACGAGGATATGCTCGCTATGTAGTTTTGCCGTAGAGAATCCCCACACGGTCACAAAGGGTTGCAGAAAATAGACAGAAAAGAGAGTCAGGGTTTTTTCGTTCATCTCTTCTTTGAAGAATCGCTTGCCCAGATATCCCAGCATGATAAATATATAGACAAAAAGAATGGATGTCAATGTTGCGCCCATGATTCTTCCAAAAGCCTTTTTCTAACTATAGTACAGGTCGTGTAAATACTGGGTTTGAATAGTATTTTATGGCAACTCTTAGTAGATTTTGGCTAATATCTCAACAAAAAAGGCCTTATCTTTAATGGAAGAGATACTCAACTCCCTCTCGACATATGGTTATATTATTCTGGCACTTTACTCATTTGGCGGCGGAATGGCTGGATTGGCTGGTGCCGGCGTACTCTCAGCCATGGGAAAAATGGATATCACTACCTCTATTGCTGTTGCAACAATTTTCAATTATATTGGAGACAATGTACTTTTCTATATGGCACAAACCAATAAAAAAACAGCAATGGGGTATATGAAAAAATTCAAAGGGCGTATCCATGCCAGAACAGTGCTGATGATGCGAAAATACGGCTGGATGGTTGTATTTTTACAAAAATATGTCTACGGAGTGAAAACACTGGTCCCGGTTATCATGGGATTGAGCAAATATGATTTGAAAAAGTTTCTCATCCTTAACATATTTGCTTCGATCCTCTGGGGATTGGTTGTGGGGCTTCTAAGTTACTACTTTTCTGCTGCAGTGCAGGGATGGTTTGCATAAGCCGTCATTCCTGTGAATTAACGATTTAACCAATAAATCAGACTTGGTAAGTTTTCAATCCCAAGATAGAAATAATTATTATTTTCGACATCTCCATATCGTCTGACATAGGTAGCGCGGAATATATCCATGAAGTCAACATAAACATTGCCGCCAAAGGCTGTGTCACGATCATAGAATGAGCCCTCTATATTTCCGAAACCACTGATACCTGCACCAAATTTGACGAAGTCATCATACTCTTTGAAGAGATTGGCATCCATGCGGACAAAATCTCCATCCTCGTCATGGAAGGTATAGGAGGGTTTGAACTCAAAACCATTGATAAGACCCATATCCTTATACCAATAGGCCTCATAGGCAAAACTGAAACCGCCATTGACAGCATCGATTGAGTATTCAGAAGGAAGAAGTCTCAAAGCTGTTCTGAATCCCTTTAGATTGGGGTCGTCCGGGGCATTCATAGGAAGAATATCCCATCCCTCTTTTTCCTTCAGGAATGATCCCCCCGCCCATGCAGCGATACTGGTCGATTTGGCGGTTGGCGTATAATCTGGATAAATCTCTGCACGTTCATTTTCCAGTGTTGTAATACGGTTGACCAGATGTCTGAGCGGACGTTTTCCCCAGTGGTCAAGATCACTTCTGGCATATTCA
>JAYEND010000047.1:0-7842 GCA_034721895.1 Campylobacterota bacterium
CGAAGCGGTAAAATACAGTTTTTATTTTGGACATCTTTCTTTTCTGTACTACTTTATCTTTGGATCGTAACTATAGGCTTACAGACTTTTGTACTACCAGATGAAAAGCCAATGGAGCTACCAGAAGATGTCATTAGACTGATGTTTATTCTTTATGGCCTTTTTATTGTTTCTGCACTGGCAGGGACAATCGTTTCTACAATGATAAATAATAAATTCTATATGAAATTTTTTGGAGTTATGGTGTTTATAGGATTAGTAACGTTATTGGCTGCCAAAGGGATGTTCGGCTGATATAGAGCAAGAGACATAAAAATTACTATCTGGTTTGGAAGAAAAAAGGAAAAAGCAAAGGTGATGCTAATTGAGTAGATAAGCTGAAGATTTTGATAGCTAAAGATAGAGTTATTCTATAGATAGTAATCCAGCGTATAAGCCAGATCTTCGTCAAGATCAAGATTTTTGCGCATCCATTTCAGATAGCCAGGATCCTCGTCGGCGATCTCTTCTATCTCTCTGCCCTTATGCTTTCCAAATTTGAATATTTTCATCAAGACCGGAGTATTGGTCAGTTCAGCCAGTTTCTGCATGATGTCTTCATCGGGGAACTGGGTTTTTACTTCCTGTACCAGCTTGGAGAGCAGCAGTTTCATTACCAGTACATCACCGATGGCATCATGGGCTTTGATGATGATACCCAGTTTTTCAGCTTCCTGCACTTCACTTTCGTAAAGGTTGAGAGCATAGCGGAGATATTGTAGGCGATGGTAAGGCATATCGGGGAAGAGGTGTTTGGCACAGCGTACGGTGTCTATCAGCGTATAGTGGTTTTCAAATCCCTCCTTCTCCAGCATACTCAGATCGAAAGAGATATTATGCGCGATGAGATAATTTTCCTTTTGATTGTATTCATTGACCTTTTGGTAAAAATCCGTTTCACTGAACGGAGGTTTCTCTGCAATGATATCCGGAGTGATGTTGTGTACCTCCATCGCTTCGATAGAGATGGGTGTATCGGTGCTGCATAATTCGTCAAAGATTTCTATCTGTGCTTTACTGCGGACGATCATCCCACCGATCTGAATTATCCTGTCCTGATCTTGATTGCCTGTAGTTTCAGTATCAAAAAGTATATAGACTGCCATATTGATTGCAACTCCCCGTTATGCCTGAGCAAATGTATAGTTGCCCATTATCGGAGATAAAATCTTAAATCATCTTTAAAAAAAGTTTAAAAGAGTCTCTATGTAATTGAAATTATCTATTTACGATAAAATACGGTATAAATATCTGATAAAGAATATATATGAAGGAAATGAGATGAATGTCGATTCACAGTTGATCGAACATATGATGGAACCCAAAAATTATGGTTCTATGTCCCTTGCAGATGGCGAAGGAATCGGAAAGAATCCGGAAAATGGAGAGAAAGTACTGATCTATCTGCGGGTTTCTGAAGAGAATGGTAAACCGAAAATCGAGGATATACGTTTTCAGGCGATCGGCTGTACGACGACCGTTGTGGCAGGCTCCATGATCACTGAAGAGGCAAAAGGGTTGAGTTTTGAAAGAGCAGAGGAGTTGATAGATGTGACGATGAAGCTGCTCGAACGAGTGCCTCCGGAGGATGCTGCCTGTTCGGAAATGGTTGCTATTGCACTCAAAGCGGCGATGGAGACTTACCGGGAGAGAAAAGGTGACCCGGAATATCCCACTGTTACCTATCAGATCGAAAATAGTTGTGCACCAAAAGAGGAGAATTTAAATGAAAACACTGGCAATTAAAATACACGAAGCATGGCTCATAACATTGATGGCAGGATTTATGAGTAAGAAAGAGAGCAAACAAAAGCTTTTTGACTTTTCGGATATCCTGTTCAGACATTTTACATGGCTCGAGAGAGAGTTGATCAAAAACGGTGAGTCGTATGATTATGATCGCGATACCATACCCGTCAAAGTTGAGCAACTTAGCGTAATACTAAATAATATTGTACAGCGTTTCAATCAGATCGATCTGCAGTTGGTTGCCGCAGACAAAGATATTTCTGAGCGAATCAGCAGTGATCTGCACTATATGAGAGAGGTGATCGCCAATCTCCCTGATGAGGATATTGCTGCCTTCAATGTCGAAAGAAAACTGGATTCTCTCGAGTTGAGCGAAGAAGCGACGGATGCACTGACACTTTTCCTTTTTGAAGAGAGTTATAAAGAGTATGAGCTGATCATGATCTATAACTATCTTAAGGCACATAGTGATGATGCGACTCTCAATCGGATTTTTCAAATCCTTGTCGATGAGAGTTTCTTTCATCTAAAGAGTTTTGGTGATATGATGGCAAAGATGGGGATACTGGGCGTACCGAGAATCGTCAATAAAGAGATCTATCAGGTTGAGAATATTGAAGATTTTCTGTTGGCAGGTATCGATGAAGAGATTGCGGCCAAAGAGGAGTGCCGCAAACTTTCCGAGGCGGTTGCTTCCAACAGTCCGGAGCTGGCAAAATTCTTTGACTTTATCAACAATCAGGAGAATTATCATATTGCCCTGATGAGAGATGCTCTGAAGCACTGGAAGAAGGAAAAGAATGCCTAAGCACTATACCTCTGCTATTGCATCTGTATTTGGCAAGTTTGCAAGTAAGAAATTTCCTTCATCTGTACAAAATTTTATTAATACCAGCTATGTCGCATTGATGGGCCTGGACATGAGTGAGTTCAAACATCCTGATGATTATCCTACACTCAATGCACTTTTCACCAGAGCTTTTGAAAAAGACCGCAAGATCGCAGAGGGCAAAAATGTCGTGATCTCTCCGGCCGATTCTCTGGTAACCGATTATGGGAAGATCAAAGAAGGAAAAGCGTATCAGATCAAAGGGATGGAGTATCAGATCGATGAACTCTTTGGAAGTGATTATGCAGGCAAAGCTGCAGAACTGGAAGAGGGGGAGTTTATCAACTTCTATCTCTCTCCCAAAGATTACCACCGCTATCATATGCCAATGGATCTGACGATCAGGAGTTTAACGCATATTCCCGGAAAACTCTATCCGGTGAATATCCCTCTGCTGCGCAACAAACCCAATCTCTTTATCGAGAATGAACGCGTCGTGATCGAATGTGAAGACGAGAAGGGATATCTGCATATGTTAGTACTGGTAGGTGCACTGAATGTGGGTGAGATGGTTGTGACATTCGAAGAACATGTGAAGACCAACGGTAATGCCACTGAGCCGGAACACTACACCTATGAAAATTTGAAGTTAAAAAAAGGGGAGCTCTTTGGCTGGTTTGAGATGGGATCGACGATTTTGTTATTCAGTCAGAAAGGTGCGCTCAATCCCGAGGTTGCCATCAACCAGAAGGTTAAATTTGGAGAAGAGATTGCAAAATCTTTTTAGGTAATTATCTGGCAGCGCAATAGCTATCTATAAGGAGTAAAAAATGGTCATCAAAGAGATACAGGAATATAGTGAGATACGTACCAAGGCAAGGGCATATTTATGCTATATCATGAGCCGACATATCTCTACTGCCATAGAAGGTGGAGGTATCGAGCAGGTATTGAATAAGATAGAAGACATTAAACGCTCTCTGCCAAAGAGTGAAGCGATATATATATTGGATAGTCGTGGTGTTCAGGTCATAGACACTGTTTCAGACAATCCTGAAATTCAGGGCAGAGGTAAGGGAGACGATAGGGGAAACAGGGCATATTACTATCGTGCATTGGAAGAGCATCGATGCGTGTTGACAGATCCATACCCATCCCTTGTAAGCAACCATCTGGTCGTGACTTCTTCTTTCCCTATCTATGATGAAAAAAATAATCTTTTATATATTATTTGTGTGGATATTACCCTTAAAAATATTCTCAAAATGGTCCATCCGAGTTCTGCTGATTCACTTTTCGGCAATTTCAGCAAGATTACCTATAGCGCTTTTTCTGCGGCACTTTTTGCAGTTGCACTGCTTTTGTTTATCAAGGGGGTAGGCAGTTTTGTTGGTTATGGTTTAAGCTTTAAGGAGATCGATATCAATGAGATGTTCAAATCAACCATTCTTCTTACTCTTTCTTTGGCGATATTCGATCTGGTCAAAGCAATTTTTGAAGAAGAGGTACTGGGAAAAGAGAAAAAAGGTGCTTCTGGTGATTCGCATCAAACAATGGTGCGATTTTTAGGATCCATCATCATCGCACTTTCTATTGAAGCATTGATGCTGGTTTTCAAATTTGCTTTGACAGATCCCAGCAAGTTGCTCTATGCAGTCTATCTTATCATGGGTGTAACAGCTTTAATAATAGGGCTTTCTGTCTATTTGAAAGCAAGCCGGTCAGAGAGCAAAACTAAATAATTTCGGACGACAACGATGCAGAAAAAACTGATTATTTTTGATATGGATGGTACATTGGTCGACAGTTCCGTGACGATTGCCAATGCGATCAACCATGTTCGGCATAATCTCGAATTGCCTTCTCTGAATCCTGTCCTGATCATAGAGAAGGTCAATGACCACACTCTCAATCCGGCTCAATATTTTTATGAAACGGATCATTTTGAAGTGCACCATGAAGAGTGGTTTTCTGAGTATTACACAAACAATCATGATAAAGAATTGATACTCTATGCGGGGATTGGCAAACTGTTACAGGCATTGAAAGGAGAGGGTCTTAGTCTCGCTGTAGCTACTAATGCCTACAGGGGGTCAACCATCGAGTCATTAACCCACCTTGGTATTTATGATCTATTCGATGCTATTGCCTGTTTTGATGATGTTGAACATGGAAAGCCTTTTCCGGATATGCTCTATAAAATTCTGGAAGAGTTAGATATCCCTTCGAAAGATACACTTTTTATCGGAGATGGTCCCCGGGATCATATGGCGGCGAAGAGAGCTTCGATCGACTATCTTATGGTTAATTGGGGATTTAGTGATCATCAGGAGGCGATTCACAGTGTTAAGGAGTTGAAAAGTCAACTTTTGCCATAGTTACGGATCAAACTGAATCTAATCTGAATTTTATAAATTTATTTTTTATTAAGTTTTTTTATGTAATAATACCGTCTGAATTTTATGTGTTATGGCCAAACCCGTTGTGAAGCGGGGACGGAAAGCCACGGGTCTCCAGAAGGGAGATAGCCGGGTTACCACCAAATATTTTGATTTGGTGCTTCATTTGTATAGCGTTAGGTCTATTCATATATTTCATAAATATTATTGCCAAACCTGTTGTGAAGCAGGGAAGGAAAGCCACGGATCTCTTCAATAGGAGACCGCCGGGTTGCCTGAATAAATATAGTTTTGTTCAGTTTCTTCAATTAGATTATTCTACCCTTCACATTGACATGTTTACAGCAGTGCAAAAATCTAATCAAGGTAAACCATATGACTCTTCTATCCAGGACAAACAACATCGTAACGCTTACTGTTGTACTCTTTTCATTTCTGTTTCTCTCTGCAGCAAATGCAAAAAGCTATTCAGAGTTTAAAAAAGGTACGAACTTTCCTAAAACTAATGAGGTTTTTACAAATCAGAAACTTCTAAAAAAGGCAAATGGGAAAAACACAAAAGTGAAGATTGATATCAGTGAACAGCGCATCAAACTTTATGTAAACGACAAGGTAGCCATATGTTCTCCTGCAACAACAGGCAAGAAATACAAAAGAACTCCAAAAGGTAATTTTAAAATAACTGAAAAAATCCAAAATAAGCGTTCAAGCATTTTTGGAAAACTTTATCGTGGTAAAAAGATGGTTTATAAAGGTGACAGAAGAAAATACAAAGGTAAATACACCAGATATCAAGGAGCCGCACTGAAGAGCTGGATGCGCCTGACAAGTGATGGTATCGGTATCCATGGAAGTAAATATATCTTTAGAGTTCCTCATAGTAATGGCTGTGTGCGTGTGCCATACGACGTCGTAGGTAAGATTTACAGTTCTGTAGGCACAGGAACAAAAGTAAGTGTAGTTCAATAATTAAACCTCTATACTCATTCCAAGGCCAAACTTGGAAATGAGCAAAATCTTATCACTCATTCACTCTGTTTTTTTCTTCCCACCATTGACACTTTCATCGTCTTGGCACCTTTCATATCTTCATCCCAATATTCATTTATATAAAGTAGTTCAAACATATCAATAAATGTTGCTTTAAGCTCTCCTTCTTCTAAAAGAAAACTACGATTTGAAGGTGCATTTTCATTATCCGGATGATAGAGAAAAGTCTCATAGATAAGTATTCCACCCTCCTTTAAAGCTTCGGTTATCTGAGGGAAAAGCTCTCGCTTGAGAAAGAATGTACAAATAATAAGATCATAACTGTTCTTTGGGAAAGTGTAAGTGTCAAAATCAACCTCTTTTGGATGGATATTTGGGATATTTTGAAGTGTCTCTATGGCTACAGAACTGATATCCAGCGCATCTACATCGAACCCCAAGGAAGCGAGGTATTTGCTATGTCTTCCCATACCACAGGCAACATCAAGGGCTTGTTTTCCATGTGCGAGCTTGGCAAAATCTGTTACAAGTTTGATAGGTTGATCCGGGATAGGATCGTTTTGATATTTCTCATCCCAGCGCTCTTTGTCTGCTTGTGCCATTATCAAGCCTTTTTAGTAAGTCTTTTTGGGTATTATTCTATCCAAATGAAGCAGTAAAACAAAGGAATATAGATGAAAACATTGACCTTTATCTCATGGAATGTCAACGGCATTCGTGCGGTAGACAAAAAAGAGGCTTTGAAGTGGGTCGATGATGAAGCGGTCGATATCCTTGCATTGCAGGAGATCAAAGCGGAGGATCACCAGATACCCGAATCACTCTTTGGCCGCCGTTTCGCACATCTCTGTGTCAGCTCATCACACAAAAAAGGGCAGTCCGGTGTCGCCCTGTTCACAGATATAGAACCCGCATATTGCAGTGACTGCAAAGAGGTGGATATACTGCATGAGGGACGCATCAATGAGTTCTGCTTTGGAAATATCACATTTTTCAATGTCTATTTCCCCAACGGCAAGCGGAATGAAGAGCGACTCGAATACAAGATGGCGTTTTATAATCGATTTCTGGATTACATTGACAAATTAAGAGGTGAGGGAAGATCGATCATCATCTGTGGCGATGTCAACACAGCACACAAAGCGATCGATCTCGCACGCCCCAGAGAAAACGAAACTATTTCGGGCTTTCTGCCGATAGAACGTGAATGGATGGACAAGTTTGTATCACACGGCTATATCGATACATTCCGCCATATCAAAGGGGATGAAACAGACCGATACAGCTGGTGGTCCATGCGTACTAGGGCCAGAGAAAGAAATGTAGGCTGGCGGATCGACTATTTCTTTGTTTCGGAAGATTTGAAAGAGAAGATTGTCGATGCGGATATTTTGGATCAGATCACCGGAAGTGATCACTGTCCAGTGAAGTTGGTGTTGGAGATATAGCGACTGAATAGAGTCAATAGATTATCACTGGGTAATTCAGGCTCCTATGATTTGTTATTATCTGTTTTTATTAACCTTTGGAACAATATATCTTCTAAATTTCTACTACTATCAGCAACTATAAGTACTGAGACATTATCTTCTTCAGCTTTAAAAACTATACGCCATCTTTTATAAAGTATCTCCCTGTATTTTGTAATCCCTATTTGTTGTAGCTCTGGTACAATTCTTTTTCTTGTTGGCATATAATAGAGTTGATCACACTCATTTTTTATCTCAAAAAATATCTCTTTGGCAATAGTTACATTATCAATTTTAATGTATTCAATGATTAATTCTAAATCATATTGGACATTATCAGTCCAAATTACAGAGTATTTATGCATAT
>JAYEND010000048.1:0-46534 GCA_034721895.1 Campylobacterota bacterium
AGAGTCTGTATTTAGGGGGTTGTTTGATTAAGTGGCTCCGGATGCTGGATTCGAACCAGCGACCAAGTGATTAACAGTCACCTACTCTACCGCTGAGCTAATCCGGAATGTTTGAAAAAAGCGGGTGCTTAATTCGTGGGGGAGATTATAGTCAAAAAGTACTTTAAAGTCAAGAGATTTTTAGTAAATTCCTTCATAAACATAAAAATTTACACCGTTTGTCTCCCTGATGCCGACTTTCCCCTCAGAAAGGAGAACCTGGAGTCTCTTTTGGCTCTCTGTATCAAAAAGTATTTTGATATCATCAGGACTGAGCGGTCTTTTGGAAAGTGTCCGGAGTATCTCCTCTTCGGAATAGTATTCCGGCTTTGACTCGACTTTTTTGCGTGATGCAATATAGACCGGCAGCGAAGGGTCAAAACGATGGGCAATTGCATGGAGATCCTCATAGCACAGCGGTTTGACCTCATAGGCCGGAGGACGATCGATCGTACCGATATCGATACGGGCCGGTTTCAACTCGAGAAAAAAGTCATTGAGTGCGGCAATCTCTTCAGGTTTGTCGTTGAGCGTCTTGACAAAGAGTGTTTCTATGATGAGTGGACCGCTGTAGCGTTTTTTGAATGCCAGCATCCCCTCTTTGATCTCTTCAACCGTTATACCGCTATGAGCCCTGTCAAGCTTTTTGAGACAACTGTCCGATGCACAGTCGAGTGAGAGCTTCACGGAGTCAAGTTTCAATAGCGCATCCTGTACAGTCATATCTGCGATTGTACTGCCATTGCTCAATATAAGTGTTTCACTCTTTCCTTTAAGCTCATCTATTCGGTCAACCAGCTCACCAAGATACGGATACAGGGTAGGTTCTCCATTGGCAGTGATGGTAATAACATCTATATCTTTGTGCTCTGACAAAGCTTTCTGCAGCGCAATAATGATTTCACCTACAGAGATCACATCTTCATAGCTGTCCATGGTTTTTGCAGGGTCGAGTTCGCAATAGAGGCAGTCGAAATTACACTGCTTTTTTGAAGGACTCAGGTCAATGCCGAGGGATTTTCCAAATCGGCGGGAATAAACAGGTCCGAAGATCACCTGCGGTGAGCTTTCAGCGTTCAGCGTTAAGCGTTCAGAAATATTAGGCATAGTTTTTCTTTAATCCAGTAAGCATCTTTAAGATTTCATTCAGCTCTTTAACCCATTTTAAACCGACAACTTTCTCAATATATCCTATTTCTATACCAATGTAAATCTGTGTAATAAGTTCTGCACTTGATCCTTGTGAAATATCAATATATCGTTTTTTTTCTTTAGCAGACTCTTTTTCAAGCCCTTCAGCTATATTGCTAGCAATGGAGAGTGAACTTCTAGTAATCTGGTCTTTAAAACCAAAATCTCTGGAATCAGAAAAATATTTATAGACATCTACGGACAAACGACAACTTCGCTTCCAAACATCAAGTCTCTCACATCTCATATGTACTCTTTTCTGAACGCTCAGCGCTATCTGCTGAACGCTGTTCCAGAAAGTTACTGCTTCGCAGAAACTCTCTGACACTCGCTCACAAAGTGTTGGGCATTTTCTACCGGGACATCCGGGAGGATTCCGTGCCCCAGGTTGAAGATATGTCTTTTTGTATCCATGATCTCTTGTATGGCTTCCACACATTCTGTAGTTGCTTCCTTGCTATAGAGTCTGCATGGCTCCATGTTTCCCTGGAGTACATATTTATCTCCCAGTTTTTCTTTGGCCAGTGACATGGGAGTACCCCAGTCTACACCGAACACATCGAAGTTTCCATAGACTTGATCCAGAAATGCCGGGATGCCTTTGGGGAACATGATCACTGGGATATGCGGATACTTCTCTTTGAGGTATTCTGCAATTTCAACCATATATTTCCAGGAAAATTCATCATAATTGGAAGGCTCAATGGCTGCTGCCCAGGAATCAAAGATTTGAACGACATCAATACCTGCCTGGATCTGTTTTTCCATGTAAAGTTTGACTACTTCTGTTACTTTTGCCAGTATATTATGTAAAAGCTCTGGGTTTGAATACATCATTTTTTTACAGATGTTATAGGTTTTGGTCCCCTGGCCTTCGATCATATAGGTCGCAAGTGTCCATGGTGCTCCGGTAAAACCTATGAGTGCTTTGTCATCACCTCTTGCGTTCAATTGTTCCCTCAGTAGCTCTATGGTTTCATAAACATAAGTCAATTTACTCGCAGCCTCGTCACCACCGATGAGCTTATCCAGGTCTTCCTGAGACGATAATGGATCAGAGAACTTTGGCCCCTCCCCTTTGACAAAACTCAAGTCCATTCCCATTTCATCCGGAATAACCAGAATATCTGAAAACAAAATTGCCGCATCTACACCCACAATATCCAGTGGTTGAAGAGTAACTTCGGCTGCTTTCTCAGGGTTGTGGCATAAGTTAAGGAAATCTCCCGCTTCTGCTCTGACAGCCATGTATTCCGGCAAGTAACGACCTGCTTGTCTCATCATCCATACTGGAGTATAGGGAGTCTCTTTTCCGAGACATGCATCTACAAAAATTTTACTCAAATTAAATTCCTTATATTATTTTCCAACTTTACCCAAAAAATAAAGCCCTAGAGCAAGAGCTAAAATTGACAATGCAAAATACAACATCTCCAAAGGTGTTGCAAAAGTAGTATGTAAAACCCTTTGGAAGAAGTTTACTACCAGAACCATAACGATCACTTTTGCAATTTTGTCTTTGAGTTGATCAAGAGAATGAATGGCAAGAATATTACTGCCATTTTTACCGACTGTCGCTTCATCAATATCAGAGATGAACAATTCATAGATACCAAAAGCGAAGATGAACATCACAACAGCAATAAGATATAAATCAACTGCGCCGATGATACCGGCAACGATATCTTCATGAAAATGTTCGGGATGTGCGCCTGTTGTAATCGTATCGAATGTATAAACTGCAACCTCCCAGATATCTATAGAAGCTACGACAAAAAGTATAATAGCGCCAAGCAAACCAAAAACTACAGCCAATATGACAATAAACCGACTTCGCCAAATGGCACCTTCAAAGAATGTTTCCAACATTAATTATTTTCCTCCGATTTTATCCATTTTTGTGCTATTCTGACAGAATTTGTCGCAGCACCAACTCTTATCTGATCCGCCACACCCCAAATATGCAGGATATTGTCGGAGTAAATATCTTTGCGGATACGCCCTACAAAAGTCAAATCTGTATCGGTAGAGGTGATCGGCATCGGGTATTCATTGTTTTCTATATCATCGATCACTTCAACATTTTCAAAGTTGGCCAATACTTCTCTGGCTTTCTCTACGTCAACATCGACATTGTCCCCAAATGTGATCGTGATCGATTCGCTATGGCTTCGCAGCACCGGTACACGTACGCAGGTCGCGGAGACAGCAAAATCACTGTGCATGATCTTGTTGGTCTCATCGATCATCTTCATCTCCTCTTTCGTATAGCCGTTGGGCTGAGGAACATCGATATGGGGGATGACATTGAGAGCGATCTGGTGGACAAAAGCTTCCGGCTTATATTCATCCAGTTTGAAAGCGAAAAATGCCTGCATCTGTTTAACCAGTTCTTCCATTCCCTCTTTTCCTGCACCGCTCGCTGCCTGATAAGTACTGACATCGACCCGCTTGATCCCATAAAGATCATGCAGCGGTTTAAGAAGTTGTACCATTTGGATCGTCGAACAGTTAGGATTGGCGATGATACCTGTCTCTCTCCAGAGTTCGATATCTTCCGGATTGACCTCAGGTACTACCAGTGGGACATTCGGGTCCATTCTGAAGTGGCTGGTATTGTCGATGACAACCGCTCCGGCTTCAACGGCATACTTTGCATAGTTGGCAGAGATACTGCCTCCGGCGGAAAAGAAGGCAATATCGATATCTCTTCCCTCAAATACGCTCTCTGTCAACTCTTCGATACGATAGCTCTTGCCTTTGAACTCGATCTGACCTCCTGCCGATCTGGCACTTGCCAGAGGAAGCAGCTCATTGACTGGAAAATCCATCTCTTCCATCACCCTGAAAAGCTCCTCGCCTACAGCACCGCTGGCACCGACTACCGCTACATTATATTTACTCATCTATCAGCCCTGTTGTTGAATTATTCTCACTCTCTTCAAGAGGATTCTCTTCCTCTTTTCCCTCTTTCGGACACTTGGCAACACTGACCACCTTGTCCTTCTTGTCTACATTGACTACTTTGACACCTGAAGTGTTTCGTCCTGCTTTTCGGATCGTCTCCATATCGACACGGATCATCTTTCCGATGCTGGTCAGGCACATCAGGTCTTTATCCTCTTCGACAAAGACCACGCCGACCACATCACCGGTCTTTGGTGTCAGTTTCATCGAAATGACACCCTTCCCTGCTCTGTTCTGCACACGATACTCCAGGGCTGTCGTTCGCTTGCCCAGTCCTTTCTCACTGATCATCAGGATCTCGTCTTCTTCATTCTCGATCGTTGTCGCACCACAGACAAAATCATCTTCGATCTTGAATTTGATCGCGGTCACACCGCGGGCTACTCTGCCTATCTCTCTGGCATCTTCCACCTTAAAGCGGATACAGAGCCCTTTCTTCGTTGCAACAAAGAGCCACTGGGTATCAGGCTTGACGATCTTGGATTCGACCAGTTCATCATCCTCATCCAGATTGATCGCACGGACACCGTTGCTTCTGATATTGGAGTATTCGCTCAGGTTTGTGCGTTTGGCAATACCGTTTTTCGTAAAGAATACCAATCCCTTGTCTTCATTGAAGTCAGTAGTCGGAATGATCGCCCTGATCTTTTCATCCTGCTGCAGATTGATCAGATTGACGACAGCCTTGCCTTTGGCAGCACGACTTCCCTCAGGGATGCGGTAAACCTTGAGCCAGTAGAGCTGTCCTCTATCCGTAACGAACATCAGCGTATCATGAGTATTGGAGATGAAGAAGCGCTCGATGAAGTCGTCATCATACGTGGTCACCGCGATCTTTCCCTTGCCGCCTCTTCTCTGCTTCTCATATTGCTTCACCGGTACGCGCTTGATATAGCCTCTGTGGGTGATCGTCACGACCATTGGTTCATTCGGGATCAGATCTTCAATATCGATATCATCATAATCATCAACGATCTCCGTACGGCGCTCATTCTTGAAGGTATCGCCGATCTGAACCAATTCTTCACGGATGATGCTATTGATCATCTCTTCACTCTGGAGTATACTTTCAAGATAAGCGATCGTCTTGCGCAGCTCTGCAAGTTCGTTCTCGATCTTCTCTCTCTCCAGACCGGTCAATCTTCTGAGTTTCATCTCCAAAATCGCAGTAGCCTGGATCTCAGAGAGGCTGAACTTGCTCATCAATGATACTTTTGCCACCTCACTGTCTTCACTCTCGCGAATGATACGGATCACTTCATCGATATGATCAACAGCAATTTTCAAACCTTCCAGGAGGTGTGCTCTGGCACGTGCTTTTTCCAAGTCAAAAATCGTTCTTCGGATGATCACCGTTTTTCTGTGGCTCAGGAAGAGGTCCATCAGTTCCATCAAATTGAAAACTTTTGGTTCTTTGTTGACGATCGCCAGCATAATGATCCCGAAAGTCGTTTGCATCTGCGTCGACTTGAAGAGGTTATTGAGAACGATCTCACTCATCGCATCACGCTTGAGCTCCATAACAACCCGGATCCCCTCGCGATCAGACTCGTCTCTGATCTCTGAGATCCCTTCAAGATGCTTGTCACGTACCAACTGGGCAATATTTTCGATCAATCGGGACTTGTTCACCATATAAGGGAGCTCATCGATCACAATGATCTCCTTATTCCCTTTCTGTTCGATATGGGTTTTGGCACGAACCTTGATACGCCCGCGGCCCGTGGTATAAGCATCCGTGATCCCTTTACGCCCGAAGATCACGCCGCCGGTAGGAAAGTCCGGTCCCTTGACGGCACCCATCAAATCTTCGATCACACACTGAGGATTGTCGATACGGATCATCAATGCTTCGATCAGTTCATCCATTCTGTGAGGAGGGATGTTGGTCGCCATACCAACCGCAATACCGGAACTGCCGTTGAGCAGGAGGTTTGGTATGCGGCTTGGCAAGACATCCGGTTCACTCATACTGTCATCATAGTTGGGAACAAAATCCACGGTATCTTTGTCAAGGTCACGCAAGAGTTCTTCAGAAATCTTTGTCATTCTTGCTTCGGTGTAACGCATCGCTGCAGCATTATCCCCATCCACAGAACCAAAATTCCCCTGTCCGTCGATCAGCGGCGCCCTCATCGAAAAGTCCTGGGCCATACGTACCAAAGCATCATAGACAGCTGTATCACCGTGGGGGTGATACTTACCGATCACATCCCCGACGATACGGGCGGATTTTTTGTAGGGACTACGGTGAGAGAGGTTCAATTCACTCATCGCATAAAGGATCCTTCGGTGAACCGGCTTGAGCCCATCCCTGGCATCAGGCAGCGCCCGGCCGATGATGACGCTCATCGAATAATCAAGATAACTTCCTTTGATACTCTCTTCTATCAGTACCTCTCCGGTATTTTCATTCTCTTCAAACAGATCGCTCATAAGACTCCTTGATGCTTTAAAGGGGCAAGTGCCCTGAAAAAATAAGGTAGATTATATCTAAGGATGGCTTAAGGCGTACCTTATAATAATGTTTTACTAAAGTAAACCGTTTTTTACATATTTGCTGTATAATTCTCATCACTATACCAAATCAACATAACATAAACGGAGCAACCTTTGCCAATAGATCAGATCAAAAATATCGTCGACTACGGGATCATCGGCCTTCTGGTTTTGATGAGTATTATCACCTTTGCCTTTGCCATCGAGAGACTCCTCTTTTACCGTTCAGTGAAACTTTCAGAATACACCCATAAACTTGCATTGGAGCTCGACCTCACAAAACGCCTGGGAACCATCGCTACGATCGGCTCCAATGCACCTTATATCGGTCTGCTGGGTACTGTTCTGGCCATTATCCTTACCTTCTATATTATCGGTGATAAACAGGACAGTATCGATACGGGTGAAATTATGAAACACCTCGCACTGGCACTCAAAGCCACAGCAGCCGGACTCGTCGTCGCGATACCAGCAACCGTCATCTACAATGCACTTCTGGGAAAGATCGACCGGATCATTTCCCAGTGGGAAATCGCACAAGACGAAAAGGGCAGATAACAAAGTATGAAACGCCAACGCTTCGACCAGATCAACGTCGTCCCTTTCATCGATATCGTCCTCGTTCTGCTGGTCATCGTCCTGGCTACGGCAACCTTCATCAACAAAAAGGCTGTTCAGGTCGATCTCCCCACAGCCAGCAGCAAAAAAGTCACAGAGCAGAAAAGTATCATGATCTCGATCGACAAAGAGGGAAGATACTTCTACGAAAAAACCGAACTCCCACTTAATGAACTTGAAGAGAGACTCAAAAAACTCGACCCGAAAAAAGATATCATCTCCCTCCAAACCGACCAGAAAACCGAATTTCAAAAATTCGTCTCTATCATCGATATCCTCAAGTCCAAAGGCTTTCAGAATCTTTCTATCATCACGAAATAGTGACAGTGTTAAGTGCTAATTATTCATTATACTATACGGTCTCTCCAGCTGTGAAATCAGCTGATGCAGACTGACATTGCGCCCTTCTCTGGCAAACTCCCGACCATCCAGAAAGACGATCATTATCGGTACTGAAAAGACTTGATAATGCGCTGAGATTCCGGTATTTTCATGGGCATCGAGGTAGATTTGCTTCAGCAGCGGTAAATGTGTGTCAAATGCCTCTTTGAACTTCGGTTGCAGGGCATGGCAGACGTTGCAGTTTTCTCCGGAGAAATAGAGTAGAACCCCTACTTCGGTTTTGATGGTATTTTGTAGTTCTTCGAGCGTCATTCTATCTCCTTGCAAATCATGAGCTGCAGCTCAACTTCTCGTTTTTGAACTCATCGGGTGTAGCTTCAGCCCATCTCTCATACTCAGAGTGTTCATCATAGGGGGCCTGTGCAAGGTCAAAGAGTGCATCCAAGATAGTGTAATCGCCCTTCTCTGCTGCATCTATCGCTTCCTGGAGCATATAGTTTTTGAGGACATACTTTGGGTTGGTTTGGAGCATTTGTGCCTGTCTCTCCTGTACAGTGCTGCTGTTTTGCTCCAATCGCTTATCATACGCATCCAACCAGTCGTTCATCGGTCTGTGATACATACCAAGTGTGAGCAATGCTTTCCTCTCACCGTCATAATGACTCAATGTCCGGAAGAACAGAGTATAATCCACATTTAGCCCCTGCAGTACACTAAGCAGGTGTTTGAAGAGTTCCAAATCATCCTCTTCCGCTTTATCCAGGCCAATCTTCCTACTCATCAGATAGAGATAACGTTCCGTATAGAGCCTGCCGTAATGGGCAAGCATCTTCTCCATCTTCTCTATCATCACCAAAGGAGACAGGGCCTGCATCAATGCACGGAGGTTCCACTCCCCTATGTTTGGCTGATTGCCAAAGCTGTAGCGTCCGCCCCTATCTGTATGATTACAGATATTGTTAAAGTCATAATCATCCAGGAAGGCATAAGGACCATAATCTATGGTGAGTCCGGCGATAGACATATTGTCTGTATTCATCACGCCATGGTTGAACCCTACGGCTTGCCACTGCGCCATGAGTATAGCGGTCTTTCCGACTACTTCAGTAAAAAAATGCAAATAGCGATTCTCCTCATCTATCAAATGAGGGTAACTCTCTGCGATAGCGTAATCCGCCAATGCTTCAAGCTCCTTATACTTCTTCTCGTGCGCAAAATATTCAAAAGTACCGAAGCGTATCCAGGAAGGCGAAAGGCGGAGGACGATAGCAGCTTTCTCCCACTCCTCTCTGATCACCTCCTGCTCCGAGCTGATGAGTGCCAAAGCACGCGTCGTCTCTATACCAAGGCCATGCATCGCTTCACTCATCAGATATTCACGGACCGAAGAGCGCAGCACTGCCCTGCCGTCACCGCTTCTGGAATAGCGCGTCTGCCCCGCTCCTTTGAGTTGAAGATGCTCTCCCTTGATCGTACCGACATTGATCGCCCGTCCATCGCCCAGTCTCGGGACATAAAACCCAAACTGATGGCCGGCATAACACATCGCAAAAGGATCACTCCCCTGCAATTCCAAAGCCCCGTTGACAAAATCAACAAGATGGTCACTTTGCAACTCCTCAGCATCAATATCCAGCGCTTTGGCAACTTCTTGATTGGCATGGATCAAAAAAGGCTTTTTCAGCGGTGTGGGCTTGACTCTGGTATAACAGAGTTCAGGTAGTTCCAAATAGGGGTTGGTCAATTCTATTTCATTGAGTTTCATAGTTCCATTCTACACAGGAAGACTTTGACATGACTTAAGCCCATAAGGGATATAATGGCAAAAAATAATTTTTGAAGGAATCAAAAATGGGTAGAGCCTTTGAGTACCGTAAAGCAGCTAAAATGAAACGATGGGGAACGATGTCTAAAGTCTTCCCGAAACTGGGGAAGATCATTACGATGGCAGCCAAAGACGGTGGCCAGGATCCGGATATGAACCCCAAACTTCGTACAGCCATTCTCAATGCCAAAGCGCAAAATATGCCCAAAGACAATATCGAAGCTGCGATCAAACGAGCAAGCGGGAAAGATGTGGCAGACATCAAAGAATTAAGCTATGAAGCAAAAGCTGCTCATGGGGTTCTTCTTTTTATCGACTGCGCCACAGACAACAATACAAGAACGATTGCCAACATTAAAGCTGTTTTGACACGTAACGGCGGAGAAGCCCTGAAAAACGGTTCTCTGGATTTTATGTTTACCCGAAAATCAGTCTTTACCTTTGACAAAACCGAAGAGTTGGATGTCGAAGAGCTTGAACTTGACCTTATCGATTTTGGTCTGGAAGAGATCGAAGAAGATCTGGAGCCCCAGGAACATGGAGATGACAAGGCGATCATCCGTATCTATGGAGAGTTTGCCTCTTTCGGCGATCTCGCCCATGCGCTTGAAGAGCGAAATATCGAAGTGACAAAAGCCGAGCTGCAGCGCATCCCCAATACCCCTATCGAACTGAGTGAAAAAGAGATGGAGGAGGTTGACGTACTCATCGATAAACTTGAAGACGATGAGGATGTGCAGGCAGTCTATACGAATATTGCGTGATATTAATGCTAAGTGCTAAGTGCTAAGTGCTAAGTGCTAAGTGCTAAGTGCTAAGTGCTAAGTGCTAAGTGCTAAGTGCTAAGTGCTAAGTGCTAAGTGCTAAGTGCTAAGTGCTAAGTGCTAAGTGCTAAGTGCTATTATAAAATTTTGACACACTTTTATGGCAATGTCAAGCTTTTCCCCTTGATAATAAAAGTTTTTCGCAGAAAAACCTACCATCATTATTAATTGCTAATTTTTAATTGCTAGGGCATCTCCGGCGGAGTGATCTTCTCTCCCAGTTTTGCATAACTCTTTCCGATACGTGCAATCGCATCCAATTCCAGACTCATCTTTTCACTGTCACTGATGATACTCTCATCGATATAAAGATGCTTGATCTCGATGATCACAGGAATTGTTTTACTCCCCTTGAGATCAACCTCCTGAAGGTATTCACAGAAAAAAGCAGCCTTGACACCCTCTACCATCGGAGGAAAGTCATCAAACACTTTCTCGGTAGCAATATCAAATACTTCTGCCTCACTCTGATTCGCTTCAAGTGGCTTCGAACTGTAGTGCATCGCAGTCAGATGAGCTTCATCTATCAAACAGACGACACATTTCTTATGCCCCCGAAGATTTCTCAATGTATCTTTGGGTCTGCCGTCAGGACGATGCCCGATAGAGATGATCATCGTAGGAGGATTCGAAGAGAGCCCGGTAAAGTAGGAAAAAGGAGCAATATTGAGCACCTCCCCCTCAGTCACGATCCACGCGATAGGACGGGGGATGATCAACTGTGCCATGAGATTGTATTTTTCGCTTAATGCTCTGTCTTTGAAATCAATAATCACTTAAAATCCTTTTCTGATTAAAAAAGTGGAGCCACTGCACCACATACTAAAATTGCTAATTTTTAATTGTTAATTACTAATTTATAATATGGCAAAGCCATACTTTACTAGTGCCCATACGCTTCAACAAACGCTTCATAATCTCCCTCAAAATCAATAATGCTTCCATCTTCATTGATCTTGATGATACGATTGGCAAAGGCGTCGATCAGTTCACGGTCATGCGTAACACAGATGACACCGCCCTGATAGTTATGCAGGGCTTCCCCCAGTGCGACGATTGCTTCGAGATCGAGGTGATTGTTGGGCTCGTCCAAGACAAGGAAATTGGCAGAGTCCATCATCATTTTGGAGAGCATCACACGGTGTTTTTCCCCTCCTGAACAGGCGTCGACCATCTTTTCCTGCTCTTCTCCGGAAAAGAGCATACGGCCCAATACTTTACGCAGCTCATCGATATGCCATTTGGGGTCATGGGCCTGAAGCCAGTCATAGAGCTTCATATCACCGGTTACGATATCTGTCGCATTCTGAGGGAAATAGCTGCTGGTAATAGTCTGTCCCCATTTGAATGTCCCAGAGTCCGCCGGGATCTTCTCCATCAATATCTCAAGAAGCGTCGTCTTGCCGACACCATTTGTGCCGATCAGGGCGATCTTGTCACCCTTTTCTATCTTGAAAGAGAGGTCTTCAAAAACCTTCTCCCCATCATAACTCTTGCTCAGTGCTGTGACCTCCAAAACTTCATTTCCTATATCTCTGTGAGGTTTGAACATGATCGATGGATCTCTCCGGCTGGAGAGCTGGATATCGGCCACATCGAGTTTATCCAATTGTTTCTGGCGGCTGGTAGCCTGCTTGGCCTTGGATGCATTGGCTGAGAAGCGGGCGATAAATTTCTCCAGCTCATCTTTCTCTTTAAGTGCTTTGTTTCGATCCGTCTCCGCCTGTTTTGCCACCAGATTGGCAGCGATATACCAGTCATCATAATTTCCGGTAAACTCTCTGATCTTTGAGAAATCAAGATCGAGGATATGGGTCACCACACCATTGAGGAAGTGTCTGTCATGCGAAATAACCACCATGACACCTTCGTGTCGCTTGAGTTCATTTTCCAGCCATCCGATCGTCTCAATATCAAGGTTGTTCGTAGGCTCATCGAGGAGCAGGATGTCAGGCTTGAGGAAAAGCACCTGGGCCAAAAGGATCTTGAACTTGTCTCCACCGGTAATGGAACTCATCAGCTCATCATGTTGACTGGCAGGAAAGCCCAGTGCTTCCAATAACTTTTCGATCTTTACATCACTCTCATAGGTCGGATCCTCATCGGCACAGATCATCTCAAGCTCTGCGAGTCGGTTGTTCACAGCATCATCTTCGAAATCACCCTCCATATAGAGCTTCTCTTTCTCTTTCTGGGCATCATAGAGTTTTTTGTTGCCGTAGAGTACCGCATCCCTAAGTGTAAAATCCTCGAAAGCGTACTGGTTCTGACTCAATACCCCAAGTCTGGCGCCCGGCTGGATCTGTACTTCACCATCCGTTGGCTCCAGTTCGCCTGCCAATATCTTCATCCATGTCGATTTACCTGCACCGTTGGCACCGATCAATCCATATCGTTTCCCTGCATCCAGAGTGATACTGATCTTGTCAAAGAGCACCCTCTTCCCGTATCGTTGTGTCAAATTGACTGTACTTAGCACGTTTATTCCTTCAGACTGACACCTGATGATGTCTTTATAATATCGTTGCTATTTTAGCGAAAGGAACTGAATCCCCATTAACTTTCTATTTACTTATAATAATTATAATTAGATTGAAACTTTATAATTTAGAAGATGCAGAATCCCATTGCATCTTCCCCTTTACCTTCATGTATCGAAGGGTTTCATGAGAGGGGGCTTCTTGAGTCCCCGGTGTAATGCAGCAATCTTTTCTTCCTCCTTTTTGATTGCTGAACACTTTAAAAGTACTTATCGTATATATTATGAGCATCTAGGGTTTTTGGAGGTGCCCTTATGATAAATGTTTACCAAAGAGGTAACATTCAGGTAATACTCCTAATTTATAATTCCTATTGAAATTATTTATTAAAGGATCGACTATGAACACAAACATGAATCAGAACGACCGTAGAGGTTTTTTATCAAAAATGCTGGTAGCCGGCGCAAGTGGTGTCGCACTTCTTTCATCTTCAGCTTTTGCCGGAGGCAAGAGTGGTAGAAATGGTGGAACTGCTGAACTCGATGATGATCAAAGAGATAGACTCTTTTTTATCTATCAGGAAGAGAAAGTAGCTCGTGATGTATATATCCATTTGGGCAATGAATATCCTGATGAAAGTACATTTGCAAGTATCCAATTGGCTGAGCAGAGACATATGGATGCGGCACAAAAACTTTGTGAAAATTATGGAATTGATATTTCTATGGTTGATGAAAGTGACGATGGCTATGGCCAGTTCTTTGTGCCTTACCTGGATGATCTCTATAAAGAATGTCTGAGATTAAGCGGGAATACTCTACCGGAAGCACTGGCAGTCGGTGTACTTGTTGAAGAGACTGATATAGGTACATTAAGTGACACACTTGATGGAGAGGTAGGAGAAATGCCTGCTGATGTGATCAATACCTATGAGACTCTAAGAGAAGGTAGTTATAACCACCTTGAATCATTTGAAGCAAGACTTGCAAGAGTTTGAGACAAAATCGTCAAATGAGAATGTCTTCCATTAATAGAATAGTTGATGATTGCCTGCAGCCGGAAGAGGTTGTAGGCAGATATTACCAAGCATTCTACAGCAACGGTGACTTGAAAAGTGCCAAAGATCTCATGACAGAGGAGTCCTACTATATGTCACTGGAACCTTTTGGGATGGGATTGGCTTTTAAAGATCCGGCGTTTAAAGTGAAGTGGGACAAGATAAAAGAGAGTCAGGATGCGTTGCAGGAAGTAGAGAAAAGAATCTCTGCAGAACTTCTCTCCCGCAACCTGTCACATCAAATCGATATTAAACAAATAGAGCCGAATGGTTCGGAGAGAAAAATTGTCTACTATGAGGAGGATGGTAAAAAGAAAAGGCTCTATTTCTCCAAAAAAGATGGTCATTGGCTCATAGATTATTATGCCGGTCGTCCAGTTTCTCTCGTTTCTCAAAGTTATTTTTCTTCCATGAAAAAGTGGGTTATATCTATCCTGCCATCATTTAAATAGCCAGGGTTTTACCTGGTACGGCAATTAGGTAGTTAAGCGAATACTTAATGCTTTATTAATTGTGGTAGAATTAGATTGACTAATAATGAATTATTAATGCTTGCTGCGAAAAATTAATGATGGAGACAGGGAGTTGTCATGAGAATCCTTTTATTGGAAGACGACCAGATACTTTGCCAAAGCCTGCAGGAGTACCTGGAGTCTGAAGGGTTTCATGTCGATACCGCTATCAGAGGAGAAGAGGTCTTTGATTTAAGCTATGAAAACCATTATGATCTTTATATTTTCGATATCAATGTTCCCGATGTCAACGGCTTTGATGTCCTCAAATTACTCAAAGAATCCGGTGATACGACACCGGCGATCTATATCACAGCCCTGACCGATGTCAACTCTCTCTCCAAAGGCTTCGAAATGGGAGCTGACGACTACATCAAAAAGCCCTTTGATCCTGAAGAACTTGTCATTCGTATCAAAAGCAAATATCTTCCCGATGATCAAATCATCTACTATAAAGAGTTGACTTATGACCCGATCAACCGCCTCTTGAAACGTAGGGATGAAATCATAATACTTGGGGAAGTTCAGCTAAGTCTTCTCCATCTTTTGATCACGCGGATCGGTGAAATTGTCAACAGTTTTGAACTGATGGATATCCTTGAGCAGCCCAATGCCAATGCTCTTCGGGTCAATCTGACCAAACTCAAAAATAAACTTCATATCGATATTAAAAATATTAGAGGGCAAGGATATATGATTGAAAAAATTTGAGCTTGAGTCGCTTCTCAAAAGTTTTTTGATCTTCTTTCTTCTGCAGGAGATACTTCTTTCCGTTATCATGTGGCAAAATTATCAAAATGGTATCCGAAATATCGATGACAAAATCAAATCTCAGATGAAAGTATGCAGTTTCGATCTCAAATGTGAGGGATTGGAACTTGACTTTGTTCCTGCAACATCCGAACGGGAAATAAGGCGTTTATACAAAGAAGTAGATGTGTACAGTTATTTTAAGGTTCCTACTGCCGATAACTACCTCATGAAGGTTGTTCTTTCCGGGAAGAAGCATAAAGAAAAAATAGATACATTGAAAAAAGAGATCGCCCTGGACTTTCTGCTTTACTCTTTTGTCATCGCTCTACTGTCGCTTCTCCTCTCCTTCTATGCACTCTTTCCATTGAAAAAAGCCCTGAAACTGAATGAGGAGTTTGTCAAAGATATACTGCATGACTTCAATACACCCATAGCTTCCATGATCATCAACTTCAAGCTTTTCAAAAAGGAGATTGGGTCAAATAAAAAAATAGATAGGATCGAAAACAATATCGAGACACTTCTGAGACTGCAGAATAATCTACAGACATTTCTCAAAGGAATAGAAACACAGCAGGAACAATTCAATCTCGAAGATCTGCTCAAAAAAAGAGTCGCCTATTTTCAGGTACTCTACCCTACTATCGACTATACAGTTCATCCATCGACCATCATATTGAAAAGTAATAAAGACGCTTTTGTCAGGATTATCGATAATATTTTAAGCAATGCGGGAAAATACAATATTTCCAATGGAAAGGTGGAGGTAACAACGGAGGGATCCAGGCTCATTGTCAGCGATACCGGGATCGGGATCAAAGAGCCAAAACAAGTCTATGATCGCTTCTATACTGAACGGGAGAGAGGCATCGGAATCGGTATGCATATCGTCAAGAAACTTTGTGATGCTTTGGATATAATAATTGACCTGAAAAGTGAAGTTGGGGCAGGAACCCAGGTGATACTTGATCTGCAGAGGGTAATAGTCAGGTAATATTCAAGTGTTACAATGCAAACAAAAAAGGGAAGAAAAAATAATGAAATTTTTATATGCTTTCTTTTTTGCAGGAATCCTATTAACATCTCTACTCTTTTCGCAACCCGATATTTCCCGTGAGATTGCAAAGCTGAAACACGCTGATGAATCCCAAAGGTATATCATCATGAACAGGATCAAGCAGGAACTTGCCGGAATGAATGCCCAACAGAGAGCCTCAGCCATAGCCCAACTTCGGAATAAGACAAGTACCGGAAATAACGCTCCCCGGTCACAGAGCACACAGGGGGGCAATCGACAATCCGGGACCAGAAACAGTATGGCAAGAGGAACGATGGCACAGCCATCTTCAGGACATGAAGGATCAGGAGGGACACCTCATGCTGCATCTCAATCTTCATCCAGTCCTTCCGTGCCACAAGGGGGCCAGACGGGCCCTTCTCATTCAAACCCTGCTATGCCAGCTCAGACAGGACCCAAAACACCTAATCAAACTGGACCTCAGAGAGGACTTCAGGCACCCTCTCAGACTGGACCTCAGGCACCGCCTCAGACAACTCCACAAGCACCTCCCCAGAGAGGTCCACAGGCACCACACCATATGCCTGGACCAAGACCGGGTCGACATTAGCTAGCAAGGATAGGCAAATTTGATTCGAATTTCTCTACTTATCTCACTCTTTATAATAAGACTTTGTGCATACAGTGACAGTGATCTGGATGGCGTCAGTGACTATCTCGATCGTTGCCCCAACACACCAATGCTGGCACTGGTCAATCAGCATGGCTGTACCGTCAAAAAGATCAAAGTGAAGCCCGTACATCATATGAATATTAATGCTGGTATCGGATATGACAAAGTCAATAGTGATCTTGATGATGAAGTTTATACACTTGATATCAACTACAATATTGGTGCATTCTCAGCAAACCTCTATACCGTCGATTATCTCCATAGTAGCAATATCTACTCCAGGGATGACCTCTATCTCTCCGGTTATTACCAAATGGCAATAACAAAAGATATGGCTCTTCGCCTTGGAACAGGGATCGTTCTGCCACTCAATAACGACAAGGGGAATGAAACAGACTATTTTCTCTCGGCACAAATCATCTATCAGATTGATAAGCTGCTGCTCTATGCCTACTACAAATATACCTTTATGCATGATCTTTATTCACAGGATATCGATACCAAAGTGATCGGAGCAGGCTATGGATTTACCAAAAAATTCCAAGGTTTACTCTCATACAGCAATGAAAAATCGATCTATGCAGGATATGAAAATATCGAATATCTTACCGCCTACGGAAAATATTACCTCAACGATCACTGGTTTGGAGCACTGCGCCTCTCCAAAGGCCTTAGTGATACAGCCAATGATCTCTCCACCATGTTCTACATCGGTTATTATTTTTAGGATTATCAACATTTCAATTATTTTTCAGCGTGAGGTAACAAAGAGGTAACACTTCTTTGTCATAATCCGACCATAAGGATGACTTCAGTTATCCGTAATCTTATCATAAGGAAGTATCATGAAAAAACACATCACTCTCTACGCAGCTCTTGTGGCAACTGCAGCACTCACTCTCGCAGGTTGCGGAAGCAGCAGTAGCGATAGTGCAACAATGGCAACTGCCTCAACAACAGGATACCTGATCGATTCACGTGTAAGCAATGTTGATTATGATTGCCTAGCAGACAGTGACAATAACAAGGTAACCGGTCCGGACGGTGCATTCACCTGCCAAAAAATGAATCAGGTCAGATTCAGAATCGGTGAACTGGTTCTTGGAGAAATTGATACACTGCCTGTCGATAAAAAGGTCTTCCCTCAGGATCTTGCCAAAGTGGACAGAGATCAAATCCAGGACGCAAAAGTCACAGCCATGGCACAATTCCTGCAATCAATTGATGAAGATAAAAATCTTGACAATGGTATTCAGATTCCAGATGATATCAAAAATATTTTCAGCAGCGAGGGAGAACATTTTGAAGCATCGCTTCTCGAATCCTATATAGATATTGTAGATATAGCCATTCCTGATCCTACAAGCCTTGTCAGCCAGGAACAGGCCCGTCAGCACCTGAGAAATTCACTCCAAAATGAAGGGGTAGATGTAGGGCAGGGTAATGGTTCAGGCAATCAAAATGGAAATGCTCAAGGTGGCGGAGAAGGCTCAGGAATAGACCTGCCACTTTATCCGATGTCTGATCTTACCGATGCACAGAAATATACTCTTGCCTATATGTGGAATGAAGAGAAGCTGGCAAAAGATATCTATTTGGCACTTTATGAGAATTACCCGGTACAAACCTTCTACAATATTGCTACAAAAGCCGAAACAAAGCATCAGGCGATGATAGAAGAATTAATAAAAAAATATGATCTGAACATCACCAATTTGGTAGATTACAAGGAAAGCTATTCAGAAGCAGAACTCAGAGCATTCGCTCCCGGTGAATTTGGGATCCAGGAGATCAAAGACCTTTATGATGCACTTTATACCAAAGGAAGCCAGTCACAAGAAGCCGCACTTAAAGTAGGTTGTATGGTCGAAGTGACAGATGTCAATGATCTTGACGAAGATATTGCGATTGCTCAAGGTGCAGCTGATCTGGTAGCCGTATTTGAAAACCTGAGAGCCGGCAGCTATAATCACTACTGGGCATTTGACAAAGCTCTGAAGAATATGGGTGTTGCCGAGGGATGTGCTTCACTGGGGGAAGAATATGCCAAAACACCAGAAGAGTACCCTGCGTCAAATAATCAGTAAATATTTTGCGTTAGCCTCTTCGATACAATCTGTCTGAGGCAGGGAATTTCCCTCTTCAGATTTTTCCCAAACTCCAGACATTCTCTATCTCACTATAGTTGATCCAAGAAACCCCCTTCAAGAGATTCCGACAGACTCCTATCTGTACAAAAAACTATAGTAAAAGTAATACTCAGGTAACTTTTGGCATACACTATAAAAATCTAACAAAAAGGATTCAAATTGAAAACAGTTAAAAAAGGTTTCGGTTCGCTAATATTGGCAACCACGCTCTCATTGTTTGCAGGGGTACAAAGTCTCTCTGCAGAAGATTATGGTATTAGAGCTTTTTATGGCGATAAAGCTTTAGACCGGGTTGTTGTTATAGATGTTGACAATATGAAATCTGCCGGTGAAGTTGATACGGAAGGAATAGATCCCTATCCGGTAGATCAAGCCGGTGATCTTGACAAAGTTTATGCGATTACACGCGGAAGTGATTCGATCGATGTGATCGATGCTTCGACACTTGATCCGATGGGGCTGATTGACCTGCCGCACCACCCGCGATCATCCGAAGCCTATAATGCAGCGCTTGGCTTGCAACTTGTAACCGGTGCAGATAAGCCAATGGCAAGCCTTATCGATGTTAATACAGATAAGGCTGTCGCATCTGTAGGGCTAAATGAGGAGTTTTCCGTAGAAGATTACGGTGGATCCAATGCTACAGGGCATCCTTTCTGGTTTAATGACAGTATGTTTGCATTGATCGATAGGCCCAACCATACCATCCACCTTTATCAGGTTGAAAAAAAATCAGGTCGACGCAGAACAAAAGTCAATGTAACTTTGCTTGATTCTGTATCGACACCTACTGCCGTACCTACTATGCGTTATCTGAAGGTGCCCCGGATAGAGGTGTGGAACCATCGGTTCTTAAATATAGGCTAACAAGTACAAACAGACTTAAGTTTATAGATCAAACTCCACTTTCAAATGAAAATATAGAAGTTATGGGCAGCCACCATGCAGACATGCATCCGGATGGTGTACATATGTATATTGGCTCAACGGAAGGCAATGTTTATGTGCTCAATATCAATACCATGAATATCGTCAAAAAGATTCCTGCCGGTAAAGGTGCGGGGCACACCTACAGCGATTAAGAATATTACCGTGAGTGGGCTGCAGCAGGTCGAAGGTGTAATTTTACAGTCACACTCAAGCTTTGTTCATCCTAATATGAACTTCTTTTATGCCTTTGCTACCGACAACGGCATTTTTTATGAACTTGATCTTGAAAAACTTGAATTGAGCGGAAGAAATGTTGATACCGGGGGGACTCCGTTGCAGGGTGTCTTTATGTGTCAAGGTGCTGATTGCGAAAACTTAATGTAAAGTAAAGTCGGTTTTAATCAAGGATGGGTCTTATTTTCTCCCATCCATGGATTAATACTTAGTTAGCTATTGCTGTAACAGATCCAGCACATTCTCTATCGGACGTCCGATCACCGCTTTGCCCTCTTTGATGACGATCGGTCTTTCGATCAATCTGGGATGTTCCACCATCGCTTCGATCAGTTTTTCAGGATCCTGTTCCTCTTTGAGGTTAAGTTCTCTGTAGATTTCTTCTTTGGTGCGCATCAATTCACGCGCTTCGATTCCCAGCATTGCCAAAAGCTCTTTGATCTGCTCTTTGGTCAGTTTCTCATCCAGATATTTGACTACTTCTGCTTCAACCCCCTGCTCTTCAAGTAATTGCGCTGCCGCTCTCGATTTACTGCATCTCGGGTTATGCCATATCGTTATTTTAGACATTTTTTCTCCTTTATAAATTGAAGCATTGCCAAGCAATGCATGCAACAATTTTTAATTGTTAATTATTAATTCTTTTTTAGCTCTTTAGGTATCTTCTTGCTCGTCTGAACACCCAGCTCCTTGAGCTGCTCAGCCTGTCTGAGCAGATTGCCTTTGCCGTCACTGAGCTTGTTTTTGGCTGCATGAAAACTTCCCTGTACCATATCAAGCTGTTTGGATATCTTGACGATATCTTCGCTGAAACCGACAAATTTGTCATACATTGCTCCGGCTCTGCGGGCGATCTCTTTGGCATTTTGATTCTGGCGTTCATACTTCCAGACATTTTCAACAGCCCGCATCGCTACCAGCAGTGTCGTAGGTCCTACCAGCAGGATCTGCTTCTTGAAGGCGTTGTCGTAAATGCTGCTGTCATGTTCCAGCGCTACGGCTAGCGCTCCCTCTATCGGCATAAACATAAATATAAAGTCGAGGGTGTTGACCTCTTTGAGCCGTTCATAGCTCTTTTTGGATAACTCATTGACATGATTTCTGATCGAGTCAAGATGCGCAGCAAGATAACGCTCCTTCTCTTCTTCATCCTTCGCATTGACATAGCGCTCATAAGCGACCAGGGATGTTTTGGAATCGATGACCAGATCCCTCTTGTCAGGCAAGTGCACGACCACATCGGGACGCAGGATCTCATTATCCTCACCACGGCAGGAAACTTCACGCTCAAATTCAAATCCTTTCCGCAAGCCTGAAGCCTCCAGAACATGTTCAAGCACCATCTCGCCCCAGACTCCCTGCTTCTTGCTTTCCCCTTTCAGGGCATTGGTGAGGTTGATCGCATCTTCGCTGATCTTTTTGTTGAGCTCCTTAAGTGAACTGATCTCATTCTTAAGTACTGCCCGGTCACTGCTCTCTTTGTCATAGACATCGGCAACCTGCTTTTTGAATTCTGATATCTGTATATGCAGCGGCTTGATCATATTGTCCAGGCTCTCTTTGCTGAACTCGGCAAATTTTTGGCTGTTACCTTCAAATATCTTGCCAGCCAGCTTCTCAAACTCCTCTTTGAGTTCTTTCTTGTTGTCCTGCATCATCGCCAGTTTCTCAAAGATACGACGCTCCTGCTCCTGCAGTTTCATCTGAATCTTTGCATTCTCTGCACGATACCTGCTATTCTCTTCTACCAGAAATTCATTTCGTTTCTGCATGCTTTTGTACTCATCAGCCAGATTTTCAAAATCTTTGATCGCATGCTCCAGATTTATGATCAGCTGACTCTCACTCTTCTCCACTTCACTGATCTTCTCCTGCATCTTAAAGAGCAGTTCTTTCTTGGATTTGAGTGAAACTTTCGTGTCATTGAACTGCTGAAGTTCCTGCTCGATACCGGCATTTTTGATCTGAATCTCTTTCAATTCTTTTTGCAGATTCTCGATCTTTCCGTTTTTGGCCTGATCGATCCTTTTGGCATCCAACAGAAGATTCTTGAGTGCCCCGATCCTGCTGACAAAGACTACGATCAGCAAAGCAATCGCAAGGATGACAACCGTTGCAATCCCAAAGAAAAAAAGGCGCTGAGACTCATCAGTAAGTGAATTCAACAAAGCTTCCATCTTATCCCCTTATCTGATCATAGGAATCCGGATACCTGCATTTCAACTTCGACTCCGGTATCTTTTTTTTGCCATACTTCATCTTTGAAAAAACGATCAGAACAGTATTGTCAAGATCATCGATATAGGCTACACGGCTCAATTCTCCGCGGCTATTGACCTGGATCGTATAGTTTTTGCCTTTGTAATTTGCAATATAGACCGATTTTCGATGCAGTTTTGCCTTTTTCAATATTTCAGGAAGGTCCAACCCCTTGTCGATCAGATAGGCAGATACCTGCTCCAGGTCATGGTCGACCACCAGTAGCTCTTTGCCATCGGTACACACCTCTTTTTTAGTCGGAGACGTATAGCTCCACTTGAAGTAATTGGGCGCAGAAAAGGATATCTTTCCCTCATAGGCAATTTGTTTTTTTTGTTCACTGGTGATGGTCTGTTTGAATTCTGCATGAAAACTATCAGGAAGAGTCACTTCACTCTGGGCACAAAGTGCCGTCCCCAATAACAAAAACAGTAAATATTTCAACCCTTTAATCAATTCTCAATACCTTTCCAATTTCATCATTGTAACTTTTTTTGATATAGCAGAATAGCAGACTCTTGCTTGCGATGGCATGAAGTATGACAGATTGTGATAAACATAAGTAGGATTACATTTACCTTGGTTGTAAATGCATAATAAACAAGATTTATAGAAGATTTGGATAAAATGTCTACCAAAAATCTATACTAACAGGCACAATAAACAATGATGAAAAGTATTACAAATATATTCGGCTCCGCAAATGACAGAATTGTCAAAAAATACCTCAAGCATGCCAAGCAGATCAACAAGCTTGAACCCACTTATGAAAAAATGAGTGATGAGGAGCTCCAGGAAGCCTTTGCCAAACTCAGACAAGAGATAAACGAAGAGAAGCGTACACTCGATGATACGCTCAACGAATCCTTTGCGATCACCAGAGAAGCATCAAAGAGAGTGCTTGGGCTACGCCACTATGATGTTCAAATGGTCGGGGGAATGGTACTGCATGACGGCAATATTGCTGAGATGAAAACAGGAGAAGGGAAAACTCTGGCCGCGACACTTGCGGTTATCCTCAATGCCACTACGGGACACGGTGTTCACGTCGTCACCGTCAATGACTATCTTGCCAAAAGAGATGCCGAAGAGATGGGTAAACTCTATGCGTTCCTGGGCTATACTACCGGATGTATCACTACCGATATCCATGATGAAATGGCACGGAAAGCGCAGTATGCTGCCGATATCACCTACGGAACCAACAATGAATATGGTTTCGACTACCTGCGTGACAATATGAAAGTCCGTGCCGATGAGAAGGTTCAGAGAGAACACAATTTTGCGATCGTTGATGAAGTTGACTCTATTCTCATCGATGAAGCAAGAACACCGCTGATCATTTCCGGACCAACGCAGAGAGATATCAATCACTATCCCCGTGCCGATGAAATTGCCAAGCAAATGGAAAAAGGCGAGAAACAGGAGACCAAACCGGGCGAACCTGAGATCACAACCGGTGACTTCATTGTGGATGAGAAGAACAGGGTGATCGTGATGACAGAAGAAGGGCTGGTAAAAGCTCAGGAACTCTTTGATGTAGAAAACCTCTACAGCCTCGAAAATGCCGTTCTCTCCCATCACCTTGATCAGGCACTCAAGGCACATTACCTTTTCGAAAAGGATGTGGACTATGTTGTCAACAACGGAGAAATCGTTATCGTTGATGAATTTACCGGGCGCCTCTCCGAAGGCCGACGCTACAGCGAAGGACTTCACCAGGCGCTGGAAGCCAAAGAGGGGGTAGAGATACAGGAGGAGTCACAGACACTGGCTGAGATCACTTACCAGAACTACTTCAGACATTATGATAAACTGGCCGGCATGACCGGTACAGCACAGACAGAAGCTACTGAATTTGCCCAGATATACAATCTGGATGTTATCACTATTCCAACCAACCTGCCACTTATCAGACTTGACAAAAACGACCTCATCTACAACACCGAAAGGGAGAAGCTTGATGCCGTCGTCAGGAAGGTCAAGGAGTTGCATGCCAAAGGACAGCCTGTTCTGATCGGTACGGCATCGATCGAAAAAAGTGAATTGATCAACCAGAGATTGAAAAAAGAGAAGATCCCCCACAATATCCTCAATGCCAAAAACCATGAGCATGAAGCCCAGATCATTATGGATGCCGGACAGAAAGCCGCTGTAACTGTCGCTACCAACATGGCGGGACGGGGTGTTGATATCAAGATCGATGATGAAGTGCGCAAACTGGGCGGTCTCTATATCCTCGGAACTGAGAGACACGAAAGCCGGCGTATTGACAATCAGCTGCGTGGACGAAGCGGTCGCCAAGGTGATGGGGGAGAGAGCCAGTTCTATCTCAGTCTCGATGACAACCTGCTGAGGATCTTCGGCGGAGAGAAGATCAGGAACATCATGAACCGTCTGGGTGTTGAAGAGGGTGAATATATCGACTCCAAGATCGTCACCAGGAGTGTCGAGAAGGCACAGAAAAAAGTCGAAAATATGCACTATGAGTCAAGAAAAAATATTCTTGAGTACGACGATGTCGCCAACCACCAGCGTAAAGCGATCTACGCCTTTAGAAATCAACTGCTTGATCCTGAATTTGATATCGGGTCAAAGATCAGAGAGAATAGAGCAGAATATATCGACCATTTCCTCATGGAGTGTGAAATCTTTGAAGGAGCACCCAGAGAGGATTACAATATCGAAAAACTTTCCGGCCTGATCAAAGAGGAATTGACGATCGATATTCCGGAAGGGCTTCTTGAAAGAAAAGAGCGCGGCGAGATATTCAATATAGTGACAGAGATTTTAGAAAAGCATTATGAGGAAAAGATGTCAGTGATCAATCCGGATCAACGTTCGGAGATCGAGAGTGTGCTTTATCTCAGAGTGCTCGATCCTGAGTGGAGGGATCACCTCTATGAGATGGATGTACTCAAGACAGGTATCGGCCTGAGAGGCTACAATCAGAAAGATCCTTTGACAGAATACAAGCAGGACAGCTATAAGCTCTTCCAGGATTTGACCCAGCGTATCAAATTTGAAGCAGTCAAAATACTCCATCTTGTCCAATTTGACTTCGGCAGCGCAGAAGAGGAACAGCAGGCGGTAGAAGAGATCAAAAATGAGCTGGAAAGCTCTATCGAAGAGACGACTCTCAACCAGTCTTTCGAAGAGGGAACAATCGCAGAGCCGGTTCCTGATCAAATCACCAAACCCATTACCGGCACCAAAAAACCAAAGCGAAATGACCCCTGCCCCTGCGGAAGCGGAAAAAAATATAAAAACTGCTGCGGGAAAAGCGGACCAAAAAAAGGATTGCTTGCATAAATGGGATCAAATCGCAGTGGTTCCGGAAAGAGAAGTATCCTTGACAGACGCTTTGTCCGAAAAATCATCAGGCACTACCTGAAGTATGATAGAGAGAATCCCTTCATCTTCATCTCTGCACTGCTCGCCTTTCTGGGCATTGCAGCGGGAGTGATGGTCCTGATGATCGCCATGGGTATCATGAACGGTACACAAAAAGAGTTCAAAAAACGGCTTTTTGTCATGAATTACCCCCTCACCCTTCTTCCGATGGATCAAGATGCGGTCGATGACAAACTTATCCTCAGACTCAAAGAGCAATTTCCCAACCTGCAATTCAGTCCCTACTATACTACGCAGGTAATAACCAAAAATGAAGGTTCCGTACAGGGAAGTCTTCTCTATGGTGTCAACTTTGAAAAAGAGAGTCGTATCAACTCTGTTTTTGCCAAAGTCGACAGCAAACTTCAGAGTAAATTCAGAGTTATCCTCGGCGACTCGCTCAGCTACGAGATGAACGCCTTTGAAGGCGACAAGGTGACACTCTACTTCTCTGAGCAGCAGGCGATCGGTTTTGGTACCATGCCGCTGCAGAAACGATTTGTCATCGATGGTATTTTCGATTCAGGCCTGAAGGCTTATGACAAAGCGATCATGTATACGACACTGGAAGCCTTCGAGAAATTGCTCAAACGCAAAAGAGGTATCTATGACGGGGTGCATGTCTTTAGCAAAAACCCTCTCAAAGAGATTGAAACTATACGAAATACACTGCCCGAAACCGTTCTCATAGAGGGGTGGTGGCAGCAAAACGGAAGTTTTTTTGCAGCGATGGAGATGGAAAAAAAGGCACTCTTTCTTGTCCTCTTGCTGATTATCATTGTCGCATCACTCAACATCATCTCATCATTGCTGATGACAGTGATGAGCAGACGAAGCGAAATCGCCCTGATGCGTACATTGGGGGCAACCAAAGCAGAGATCAAAGCGATCTTCTTCCGTCTGGGCCTGATCATCGGAGCAGGCGGGATCATCGCCGGTACTCTTCTGGGGCTTATCGGGATCTGGCTGCTGAAAACCTTCGACATCATTTCCCTGCCTGCCGATGTTTACGGAACCAGCAAACTTCCTGTTGAACTCACGCTCAGTGACTTTGGACTGATCATAGTCGGGACTACTATCATTATCCTTTTCTCTTCACTTTACCCTGCCAAAAAAGCCTCAGAGACTGATCCTTTGACCGTCCTAAGGAATGAATAGAAGAATCATTCTAAAATCTATTTTGATTTCAGCTTCTTCTTGAGGTGTGTCGGAGTCTTCAATGTCCGCTCGATCATTTCAAACGGCATAAGCAATACATCTTTGACGGGATTGGTTTTGACCCTGGGATTATCCAGCGTTCCGCTGATTTTAAGTCCTACAGTCACTACACCCTTATTCTCACCCGTAAGTATATATCCTACGACAGGCAAACTGCCAACAACCTTGCCGATCTCTCTGACTGTCTGAATCGCCAATTCAACATTAACCTTTTTTGTTTTGAGGTCAACTACACCGTCTCCGGATATCGTGGCTGATGTTCCCTCAATAAGGACTGAGTCAAAAAAGAGTTTGTCGCCGGAAATTGTAAATTTGATCAACCCTTTTTTGATTTTATATCCCTTACTGCTAAATCCCGGAGAGCTTAATGTTGCAAGAGCCGGAATGGCATTGATGAATGCCAGGACATTGTTATAGGCTTTGAAGTCTCTCATGACACCTCCATCAAGGATGATCTCTCCCTTCATTACTTTCTCCGGAACACCGGAAATAGTCACTGAGTAGCGTCCATTATGAAGCCCATCAAAGTTGATAAGAGGATGCAGCATTCTATCTGTGATACGCACTGCCCTGATCGCCAACTGCTTTTGCCTCTTTTGCACTGTTACTGTATCTTTACCCAGATTTCCGCTAAAGCTGAAATTCCCGCCCGGTGCAAGCAGCATAGTATACCGGTCAGTTAAAAGTTTGAATTTTTCATATCTGATAATACTCTTCTTTCCGACAACTTTGATCTCTTGTGTCATCCCGCTACCTGACTCTTTTTTTGACTCTTTTTCCTGGTTTTTAAAAAACTCTTTCAGATCAAGGTTCAGATTTGTCAAATTAACCAGAGATTTCTGAGAATTATATGAGAATCGATTTTGAAATGCGTTGAACACCAAGCTGCTTTTAGAGAAAGAGCCCGATATCGGTACCCTTGTCAGACAAGCTGACTCCTTTTGATAAAAGAAACATTCATTTCGTTTCAGCAAACCACTGTATCGATAGAGAGCATAATCTTTTGTCTGGATCTTCAGATTTCCTCCATCGATATTGACCGGAAAATTTCTCAAGTACTTTTTTAATTTTAAAAGATCTTTCATCACTATCACTGCAGACTTGTCTTTGGCAGAGACTCTTATACCTGTTTTGACTGTCGGAAGCGAAAAAAGCAGATCTTTTTGAAAGTCTATCACCAAAGGGAGTTTTGTTTTACGTATCGAAAGATAACTCTTCCCCTCTGTTCCAAGATCAAACGAAGCGATATCAAGAGAGAGGTCGATCTTTTTCTTTTTCAAATCAACTTTTCCATTCACGATGCCCTGATACCAGCTGTCATGCAGTTTGATCCCCGACAAAATCGCCATGCCTTTCTCGATATGGACACTTCCCTTATCAACAGAGAGGTTTACTTTTCCGATCGACACCTTCCCTTTGCCGATATCAAAGTCACCGACAAAATGGGCCTTTTTGGCTTTCAGATCGACATCTATGAGCAATCTGGCCTCTGTTGTGCCTTCCGGCTGCATAAGGGGAAGCTTGATCTTGTAAGCATGGAGTATCTTATGCACTTCAGGATCAAGTGGGGTATTAAGCTTCAGGTCCAAGCCAAGCATAACAGGCTTTGGATTTGTCATTTCAGAGATAGTAGCCATGCTGCCAGCTCCGGAACGGCCATTCAGCCGGGGGTCTTCCGGAATAATAGACAAGTTTCCCTTCTCAAAGATCAGTTTCGCCTGCTTTGCCTCAACCGGATCGATCCCCTCTTTGAAATACAGGACAGGATGGTCAAGTATCGCTTCTGCCTTGATCGTGTCGGGAAGAAGTTTAAAACCTTTTTTATCGATAGTAGCCATTCCCTTGAGACTCTCAAGCCGATACTTTTTTGCCTTTAGCTTATCTGTTATCCAGACACTGATCTTCGGAGGAATTTTAAATTGATCAATCAGCGATTTAAGCTGTGTAAATTCGTTTGTCTTCAAGACATAATAGAGCTGATGTTGACGCTTGTTGACTATAAACTCGCTGCGGATATCAAGATACTCAGCATTGCCGCGTACCAGTAAAGTATCCTTATTGAAGTCGTAAGTCAGTTTTCCCGATAAACGGATATCATACTTTTTAAGGTAAACAAGATCAATATCTGCATGCAACTCATCTCTTATACGGCGTACATCCTTTGCAGCCACCTCATACTCATCATTGGTCATATAAATAATATTATCTGCATAGAGTAAAGTATAGTGATCATTCTTGAACTCAACCTCTTTGAGATCTATAGTCTGAAAATAACTGAGGATCTTTTCGACCTGATCAAGACCCTCCTCAATATTGGGAAGCTCTGCCTTTTTTGCCATTTTGGGAATGACCAGTTTGTCAGCTTTAATGATAAGTTTTTTATCGAGTTTTAGATATAATCCGGCAATATCAAAAGAGCCGATTTTGAGATTACTGACCGAAATCCCCACCTTTAAAAAAAGAAAAAGAGAAACAACTATGGCAATGAAGAGAAAAAGTATATTTCGAATCTTCGAATGGGTAGCATATACTATTCTCTTCATACTTATCTCTTTTATCTTTTATACGACCATTCCTGTCAAAACAACTTCAACACTCTTCATACCGCAGGGCTCAGTGAGCAATATTATAACACAGCTTACTAAAAAGGGATATGCTCTCAGTGCAGTTGACAAGTACCTTCTGGTCATGATGGGTACCCCAAAATCCGGATGGATTCATATCGGCCAAACCAAACTCAATCGTATCGATTTTCTTCATAAATTGGTGACTGCCAAAGCGCAAATGGTAGAGGTAACACTGATACCCGGAGAGACAAGTACTGTTTTCCTTCAGGATATCGCAATCGAACTCAAACTCAATCCGGTCAAGCTCCAGCGCTACCTGGATGAACTATCCTATTATCGGGAGGCGGGGATCTATGCGGATACCTATTATGTTCCTTTTGGGATCAAAGAGAAATATCTGATTCATTTTCTCACTTCTGAGAGCGAACAAACCTATGAAACAATTTCAAACAAAATCTACGGTACCTACAACAAAAAGAAGTGGAACCGCATCCTCACTATCGCTTCTATCATCCAAAAAGAGGCTGCTAGCAAAGAGGAGATGCCCCTGGTCTCTTCTGTGATCTACAACCGTCTTAGAAAAAATATGCGACTACAAATGGATGGTTGTCTGAATTATGGAAAATACTCCCATACTAAAATTACCCCGGAACGGATAAAGAGTGATCAAAGTCGCTTCAATACCTATAAGTTCAAAGGCCTGCCGCCCCACCCAGTCTGTTCTGTCTCAATCGATGCGATCAAAGCAGCGATCAAACCGGCCAAAACAGACTATCTCTATTTTATGAAAAACAGTGAAGGCATTCATGACTTCAGCGCAACATACAGGGGGCACAAAAAGAATGTCAAAAAGGCTCGAAAGTCAAACTAACAGACGCCTAAAATCCTCCAGCTCAAAGAGAAGCAGATCTTTCTCTTCTCCCTGCCTCAGTTCATTGGAAAAGCCGTTTTTGGAAAACAGCGCATAAGTATCCACACGGATACCCGACTGGACCGCCTTGTCTTTCAATTTGTTCAGTTCATTTTTGCAGATTTTCCGCCCCTTGTACTTGCATTCGCCCAGGATAAGCCTGCCGCTTCTGGTTACGCACAATAGGTCAAATTCACTGTGACGGTCCCAGAAACTCCCTTTGCTGAGCAGAGGATCTTTCTCACTGAAATGCTCTTCAAGAAGGTCATTGGAGAGTTGCTCAAAAGTCAGGCTGACACAGCGATCATGATGATGCTTGTAATTTTCCAGGAAAGTATGGATTTTTCCCTGCTGTATTTCGCGTTTACAGGGTTCCACAAAACCGAACCAAAAGCGCATAAAAGGCTCTTTGAAACGTGCCTTTGACTGGATACGGTAGGAACGGAGATGTTTTTTGATCTTATGCTTGGGAGAGGGCTTCAGGGGTTTTTCCCGTGAGACTTCTATCTGTAGAATCCCCAGCCTGGCAAGTTCTGTGATCAGGTCACTTCCCAGCGCTTCACTCACTCTCGCTCTCCTGAAAATATTCAACAGCTTTCCATCACCCCGGGCGACAGCGATCAGGAGGTTCCGATAGGGTTCCTCAAGCAGATAAGAGGGAGTGATCAGCTCTTCAACATACTTGTTGTTGAGGAGAATATTATGCAGGATCACTTCATCGAGATCATCGAAAAAATCCATATCCATCGCTGATTCGATACCGCCGAAAAAAGAAAAATACTCCACTGCCTGATCAATTTCAAGATAAGAGAAATGGGTATAAAAATCTTTAAATGCCTCTTTGATGCTGCCTCATTCTTTTCTCATTTTTTTATAGCTAGTCTCGTAATTAATGGATTTTAGCATACTTTAGATACAATTTAAATAAGATAAATGATGAATGTTTCATCATAATAAGCAAAGAGGAACGAGAGGTGATTGATCAATTTTTAACACATTCTACGCAGATACAGAACACCATCAAAGGTTTTAATCTCACCAAGTCTCTTTTTATCTCGTCTATTCTGGTAGGTGAACCCTTTACGGGAAAGAAAACTCTTATCAGGTACCTCTTCCCTTCAGCGGCCTATATCGACGGGAGCGATCAGAACAAAGTAGAACAGTTTCTTGAAACTCATGATGAGCTTGTCATTACCAACTTTGAGAAATTGAGTAATATCGACAATCTCGATTTTGAAAATAAACGTATTATTGCACTGGCAAACTATATCAGTAATGAAAAAACGATCGACAACCTTTTCGCTTTCATCTATTATATGCCTTCTCTCAAAGAGAGGCCGGAAGATATTAAACTCTTGTCAGAGCACTTCCTCAAAGAGGTCAAGTTAAACTTGATGATTAATAAAGATTTTCCAATCGACATGACAAATATTGACATCTCTGCCAACACCCACTCCCTTAGAAAATCGATCTATCAGCAAGCTTTCAGCCATACCTGTGACGGCGGGGAGATCCAGGAAATTCTCTACAATTATCTGCTTGAAGCTATGGAGGGAAACAGCGACTACAAAACCTATCTGCCACTCTATGAAAAGCCGCTTATTGAAGCAGGACTGCATAAATTCGGTTCTCAACTGAAACTCTCTGAAATACTGGGGATCAACCGAAATACACTCAGAAAGAAGATACATGAACTTGGAATCGACTGATTTTCGATTTTTTATCGAATGCGACAATAGCCCTTTTGTACTCTTTGGCAACAGTGGAAAGATTCTTTACCTCAATAATGCAGCAGAGATCCTGCTGGGTTATGTCAGCAGACAGGAACTCTACGATATCACTGTCTCCTATGCCCCCAGAGACTTTGGATCAAAAACAACAAGGCTGGAACTGCAGTATGAAGCTTTCAGTTTCTATGCACTGACAGTTGCCTATCAAGGTGAAGACCAGATCTGTCTGAGACTCTATCATAAACCAAGGATTGAGTCCGGCAGAGTCTTAGAGATGGACAAGTACCCTGCTGTCGACATCAATATACTGCTTGAGGCAAATATCACTTTTTTCAAGCTGCAAAACAACAATTCATTGAGTCTTCTGGTCGATCAGGATCTGCCCCCCTGCAGAATCGATCAAAATCAATTTTCCAAACTGCTTCGAAAGGTAATGGATGCTTTCAGGTCCTCAGACTCCATCTCCATTTCACTCAAACTGCTCGTCGGGGAGTATGTCATCATCCGGGAAAAACGTGAGCAGCTTGTGCAGTTCTATATAGAAGCAAACGAAAGATATACAAACAGTGATGAGGAGATCAGAAGGATATCCCGGCAAAACAACATTTCCTGTACACTCAAAGAGCTTTCCATTCGTCTGCAGATTCCTTTTATTCAGTAAATCTTCTGATTGCCTAAAAATTAATCACCATAACGCTAAAAAAAATTTCCTTACTTGATATCATTGGTGTGAAATTATTTAAAGGATGGACACATGAAGTTAAAATTTTTAACTCTTCTGGCAACATTGTTGCCAATGGCTGCTTTTGCTGAAGAAGCACCAAAACTCGATACCGGGGATACGGCATGGATGCTCGTGGCTACAGCATTTGTTATGTTGATGACACCAGCGGGACTCGCACTATTTTATGGTGGTTTGACACGAAGCAAGAACGTACTCAACACAATGGGTATGAGTTTGATCGCATTTGCAGTAGGTACACTCGTATGGGTTGTTGCAGGTTACAGTATCGCTTTCGGTGAAGGTGACTTTATCGGTACCGGCAAAATATTGCTTGCAGGCATTACTGACAAAAGCCTCAGCGGTACGATTCCTGAGCTTCTTTTTGTTGCTTTCCAGGGAACCTTTGCAGCTATCGCTGTAGCGATCGCATCCGGCTCGATGATCGAGAGAGTGAAATTCTCAACCTTTACGATCTTTGCTGCACTTTGGATCCTGGTCGTCTATGCACCGATCACACACTGGGCATGGGGTGGCGGTGAAACACTAAACTTCGGTGAAATGGATTTTGCCGGTGGTACAGTCGTCCATATCAATGCCGGTGTGGCAGGATTTGTTGTTGCCGTGATGCTTGGGAAAAGAAAAGATTATGGCAGAGCAGCTATCAAGCCATTCTCTCCGGTCTTTGCCGTATTGGGTGCAGCATTGCTCTGGTTTGGCTGGTTCGGATTCAACGCCGGTTCAGAAGTTGCCGCAGACGGTGTAGCAGGTAATGCATTCCTTATTACCAATGTCTCTGCCTCCCTGGGTGTGATCGGATGGCTGATCGCTGAGTGGGTTGTATACAAAAAACCGACACTGATCGGTGGTGCTTCCGGTGCAGTTGCCGGTCTTGTGGCGATTACTCCGGCTTCCGGTTCCGCAGGTGTCATGGGTGCCATTGTCATTGGCCTGGTTGGGGGTATCATTGGCTTCATCGGTGTTGCCAAGCTCAAAAAGCTCTTTAAAGTTGATGATTCTCTGGATGCATTCTGGGTACATGGCCTTGTTGGTATCTGGGGTTCTATTGCCACAGCGCTCTTTATTGCTCCTTATCTTATGCCTGAAGATTATGCACTTGGAAGCCAGCTGATGGCACAGATCAAAGCTATTTTGCTTACAATTGTCTATAGTGGAATCATGACAGCGATCGTGTTCTTTATTGCCAGTATCATGACAGGCGGCGGAAGAGTCGATGAAGAGACTGAACAGATCGGCCTTGATGAAAATGTTCATGGCGAAAAGGCAGTGAATCTATAATCAAGGGCGCTGATGGAGCAGAGCTGCATCAGCTGCATTTTAGATCATAATAAAATAGGAGAAAACTAAAAATGAAAAAAATCGAAGCAGTTATCAAACCATTTAAACTGGAAGATGTCAAAGAGGCATTGGTCGCAGCCGGTATCGAAGGGATGACCGTATCTGAGGTCAAAGGTTACGGAAGACAACAGGGTCATTCAGAACTCTATAGGGGCGCTGAATATGTCGTCGAATTTATCCCAAAGATAAAACTTGAAATTTATGTCAGCACAGACGAATATGCTGATATTGCTGTCAAGGCGATCTACGAAGCTGCCAAAACCGGAAAGATCGGTGATGGTAAGATCTTTGTAAGCACCATCGATCAGGTGCTTCGTATCCGTACAGGTGAAGAAGATACTGACGCACTTTAAACTATTTTATTCCAGGGAATTTCTTTCCCTGGAATATATTTTCACTTATTGACCTTTTTTTAAGCATATTTTCTTAACATATTTCTAACATTAGGCAATCTACTGCTTAATTTTATATCAAACTTCTCTTTCAATCATTATCAATAACAGGTATACTATCTTAACTAAATAATTAGGAGTTGTTGCGATGGAAATGAATTATGTCATCGATACCTTTTTTGCCATTTTTGCCATGATGCTGATCGTCTTCATGGTTCCCGGCTTTGCAATGCTGGAAGCCGGCCTGGTCAGAACCAAAAACGTCTCGGCAGTACTTACTGTCAATGTCATGATCTATGCAGTTGCCTCTATGGCATTTTTACTGATCGGATACACCTACGCTTTTGGAGGATGGGATCATCAGGACAGTATCAGCAAATGGGCATTTTTTATGTTTCAAATGGCTTTTGTGGGCAAAACAGTCAATATTATGAGCGGCGGTGTCAGTGAACGTTCCCGTATCCTTCCGCTTGGTGTCTTTACCGCAGTGATGGGCGCATTCATCTACCCCACTGTTGTCAATATTACCTGGGGTGCAAACTTCCTGGAGGGTACCCTCCTGGATATTTCAGGCATGTATGATCTGGCCGGCTCTACAGTGATCCACTCAACCGGCGGTTGGGCACTGCTCGCAGCTATCCTGATCATGGGTGCCAGACGGGGAAGATACAAAAATGGAAAGGTCAGGGTCATCCCTGCTTCCAATATCCCGCTTGTGGCACTGGGTGCCCTGCTTTTATGGATAGGATGGTTCGGATTCAACGGAGGGAGTGTCGGTGCTATTTCAAGCAAAGAGAATGCCGATGCCGTTGCCCTGACGATCATGAATACCAACACAGCAGGACTCTCCGGTGCTATTACCGCCTGGGTATTCATGTATATTCGATATAAAAAGTTCGATATCACGATGATCCTCAACGGTGCGCTCGGCGGATTGGTTGCGATCACGGCAGGACCGGATCTATACAATATTTATCTGCCAATTCTCATCGGTGCTATTGGCGGGACATTGGTTGTATTTGCGGTTCCTTTCTTTGATAAACTTCGCCTCGATGACCCGGTCGGAGCACTCTCTGTGCACCTGATCAATGGGATTTGGGGTACACTGGCTGTAGGTATCTTTACCGATAAATCACTACTGGCTCAAATAAAAGGGATTGTTGTTGTAGGTATTTTTGTATTTGTCGCCTCATTTATCACAATCTATGTCATCAACAAACTCATTCAGCTCAGAGCAGATGATGAAGAACAGCTTGAAGGACTGGACGCCATCGAATGCGGTATGGAAGCCTATCCTGAATTTACACGAACGATCTAATTGTTTCTTACCAAAGGCGAAGCTTTCACTGGAAATCATTTAGTGATTTCCAGCATCGCTCTTTAGAGCAGAAGTGACTGAATACTATGTGGACTTTGTTCGCATAGTATGAGAACTTAATCAATAAAAAGGAATAAAATATGAAAAGAATTGAAGCGATCATCAAACCCTTTAAACTGGATGATGTCAAAGAGGCTCTTGTGGAAGCAGGAATAGAAGGGATGACTATCTCTGAAGTAAAAGGTTACGGAAGACAGCAGGGGCATTCAGAACTCTACAGGGGTGCCGAATATGTGGTAGAGTTCATCCCAAAAGTCAAAATCGATATTGTGGTCAGCAATGATGAGTATGCTGATATCGCTGTGAAAATAATTACAGAAACTGCCAGAACAGGGAAGATCGGTGATGGCAAGATCTTTGTCAGTTCCATTGAAAAGACCATTCGTATCCGAACCGGCGAAGAGGATGAGGAGGCGATTTAGCGTTAAGGTTTTTTCTCTTATTTCCATTGGGAACAATGAAAATGGAGAAATTCACCTCAAACTTAATTGCTCAATATTAGAAAACTTCTCTATCTTCTCGGCACTCCCTCTGAGCTCCCATTGCACACTATCTATGCCGAACTCTCTCTCGTAATGCAACAGATCAAGCTGTTTTAAAAGATATAAAGTTTTTTCTACATCACTATAGGAAGTGGAAAATTCATAACTCACCTCTTTTTCATAGGGAATAAGTGTTGCCTCATTAAGCACATCTTTGACAGCAAGGGCATAGGCTCTGGACATGCCGCCGGTACCCAGTTTGATACCGCCAAAATAACGCACGATCAATACGGCACAATTGACCAGGCCTTCACCCCTTAGGATATTGAGCGCAGGTACACCGGCACACCCCTTTGGCTCTCCGTCATCTGAGCTGTTCTCTACGATCTGATCGTACTCATTGAGCGATCTCAGGGCATAGACGACATGATTGGCTTTGGGGTGTTCTGACTTCAATCTCTTTTGAAGTCCTGCAAATTCAGAGACAGGAACAAGATGGGTGATAAACCTGGATCGATTAACCTCTGTTGCCGTGTTGAAAGACTGATTAATGGTTTGCATTTACTGCATATCGTTTCATAAGTCTCAATATCAAAGGATAGAGCAGCAACCCGATACCAATACCGATCACATCAGCCACCACATCCAGCAGTTCTGCACTGCGATTGGGCGTAAAAAACTGGGAAAACTCTATAAAAATCGCATAAGCAAGCAGTAATAAAAAAGTTTGCAGAAGTGTAACGGAGTAGGCAAGCCTCAGCAGCAGTGTCAGTACTGAAAATGCAATAAAGTGTGTGCTCTTGTCCGATAGTGAGCCCAGCTGCGGTGCCATACCCTGCGGTACCACTGCAGCGACATAACTCCCGATCAGCGCTATCCAGAAAAGAGTTCTGAACATCGTTGGACGATTAAATGTCATTGACTTTATCCACGATAAACTGAGCAAACTTGTCACTGTCATTCATGCACGATACAACAATGTAATCGTCATAATTGATCTTTTCGGCAATCTCCCTGTGCTCGATATCAAGTTCAAATACCGTCTCGGAATTATCAATAGTAAAGGCAAGCGGGTAGATCACTACTCTGCGGTTGGTCGGATTGCGGAGAACATCCGCAAGATTGGGTTCCAGCCAGGCGGAAGAGCCTACTTTGGACTGATAAGCCAGCTTGATCTCGTTGAACCTGATCCCTCTGTCTCCAAGATAGGTTTTGATAGCCGAAGCATTGGCCATAACCTCTTTTTCATAGGGATCACCTGCTTTGATAATACTCATCGGTAAGCCATGTGCCGAGAGGATAAGATCATAAGCTTTGGTATCGATCCCTTCTGTCGCTTTGATAATCCGTTCACAGCTTGCCTCGATATAATCATAATCATCATAATAACGCTCAACAAGAGTAATCTTTGGCTCGTAGCCTATTGCCTGGCAGCGTGTCTCGATATCTTCTGCAGAGGAGAGTGTCGTCGTGCTGGAGTATTGCGGGTACATCGGAAACAGGACCAGCTCCTTCACACCTGAACGCTGACACTCCAATAAGGCTTCATCGGCAAAAGGCGGAACATAGCGCATGGCAGCGAAAACCGGCATATCAATTTTGTCAGAGAGCTTTGAGATAAGTTTCTCGGTCAATGCAGGCAGTGGTGATTTGCCGCCCAAAAGGCGATAATTCTCTTTGACGCTTTCCAGGCGCTTTGAAATAATAATAGTCGCAATGAATTTCCGTAGATAGGGGTTTACCGGCAGAATGTTTTTATCAGCAAACATATTGCGCAGAAAAAGTTCTACCTCGTCAATGTTGTTGGGGCCTCCCATGTTGAGAAGTAAAAGTGCTCTTGTCATCTGCTGAATGCCTGCCTCTGTATTGATTGCGGTATTTTAGCATAGAGAGTGTAAAATTGTACATATAAATACAAAGGTCTTTCATGATTATCATTCCTGCCCGCATCGGTTCCATCCGTTTTCCCAACAAAGTACTTGCAGATATCGCAGGTATTCCTATGGTGATCCGCACTGCCATGGCCGTGGATGAAATTGATAGTGTTGCCATTGCTACAGATTCGCAGGAGGTCATCGATATTGCAGGAGAACATGATATCAAGGCAGTACTGACTTCCGATCAGCATCAGAGCGGTACAGACCGTATCTTTGAAGCAGCCCGGATTCTGGAACTTGGAGAAGAGGAGATCGTTATCAATGTTCAGGGAGATGAACCCTTTATCGAATCCGATATTGTCAGGGCGATCTATGATCTGACCCAAAAGAATAAAGGTAACAGGCAGATCATGATGAACTCAGCTTATAAATTCATCTCCAATCCTGAAGCAGATGACCCCAATATTGTCAAAGTGGTAACCGATGAAACAGATATTGCCCTCTACTTTTCACGGGCCAAGATCCCTTATCCCCGTGATCATCATTTTGACCGCTACAAAGGTCATCTGGGAATTTACGGTTTTACCATGAAATCACTGAGGAATTTTTGTGCCCTGCACCCCGCACCGCTCGAAGAGATCGAAAAACTTGAACAGCTTCGGGCCCTTTATCATGGCTACAGAATTGCCATGACTGAGGTAGAGACCGAAAGTTTTGGCATTGATACACAGGAAGATTTGGAAAGGGCCATCAAACACCATACACTTTAGGAATTAGGAATTAGGAATTAGGAATTAGGAATTAGGAATTTTGGCATAATGGATACGTTTTGTCAAAAGGTCCGAATTTGTAAAAATATTTTTGTCCGGGAGCCTGCCGGATGAACAACTTTAATGAGTTATTCACCAATCCTTGCCGCTCTTAGCCTTTGACTGCTTTTCCAAGATCCCACATAGGCATAAAGATACCCAGTGCCATTAACAATACCAGACCTGCGATAAAGAACATCATAATCGGTTCAATATAGGTCGAGAGATTGTCGATGATATCCTGGAATCGCATATTGTAGTACTCTGTTACTTTATCCAGCATCGCATCGAGCTGTCCACCTGCCTCACCAGCCTTGATCATCTGCAGCAGCATATTCTCATACAGCCCTGTCTGCTCAAATGCCTCTGCCAGGTTCATGCCCCGGCCGATATTGGCATTGACACTCTCCAGCTGCTCTTTGATGGCACTATTGTCAACCATACCGACTGCGGTATCCAGTGCTTCCGATATAGGGATACCTGCCTTTACCAATTCTCCAAAAACAAGGTTGTATTTGTACATAGTTGAAAGAAATATGACTTTATTGATAAGATAGAAGCGGGGGTGAATCAATAACTTGTCAACTTTATATTTGAAATCCTTACTGTTTTTATAAAAATAGATCAAGGCATAAATCATCACAATTACCCCGAACAGCACAAAGAGCCCATAGTTACTCATGACATACTCAATACTAAGCAAAATCTTCGTGGGGAGAGGAAGTTCTGTTTTGAACTTGTCAAAAATATCTTTAAATTTCGGAACAACTACCATGATCAAAACAGTAAAAGCAATAGCCATTGCGGTCAATGTAATCATGGGGTAACGAATGGCCTTTTTAAACTTTGCCGTATTATCCCGAAGGTTTTCGAGAATATCTGCCAGCTTATGATAGGAGCCGGAAATATTACCGGTCCGCTCACCCAGTTTCGTCATCGCGAGTGCAACATGTCCGAACTCATTACTGTATTGATTGATCGAATCAGAGAGACTCTTACCGGCATTGATATCATTGCTGATGCTGGTATATATCTCTTTCAATTTCGGATTTACAGTATTGTCTGCAACATCCACCAAAGTATCATTAATGGGAATTCCGGCATCGGTCATAACGGCAATCTGACGAATGGTTGAGATCTTATCGTTAATATTGATCTTCTGTTTAAACGATTTTTGCACACTTTTAAACAAATTGCCTATTGATTCTTCCAGTGGGGCAGCAGTTTCTATCGCCTTGACAACAATGACTCCGGGGAATTTCGATTTCGCTCTTTTAACAGCAGCTATTTTGTTATCCGCCGATATCAACTCAATACGCTTTTTACCTTTGTCTATTACAGTTACATTAAAATAATTCATTATAACCTCGCCACTCTGTATATTTCATCTACTGTTGTATCTCCTGCCATCGCTTTGTAGATACCATCTTCAAACATTGTAACAAAACCCTCAGAATCTGCCTGTTTTGTCATCTCCTCCTTGGATGCTCCCGAGGCGATCATCCTGGATAATTTTTCACTGATCGGCAAGACTTCTGATATCATCTCTCTACCGGAATATCCAGTATGCTGGCACTCTTTACAACCTTCTCCTTTATAAAAAACCGGATTATCCGGCACATATTGCCTGATATCTGCCATCAATTTTTCAGAAAGTACTATTTCCGTTTTACAATGCGGACAAATTTTACGAACCAGCCTTTGGGCCTGAATCGCCACTATCGCACCACTGACCAGATAACTCTCAATTCCCATATCCAGAATTCTGGTCACTGCAGAAATGGCATCATTGGTATGCAGGGTCGAGAGAACCAAGTGGCCTGTCAAAGCAGCTTGGATCGCTATTCTCAGTGTCTCCTGATCCCGGATCTCCCCGATCATCACCTTATCCGGATCCTGACGAAGAATAGAGCGAAGCGCATCAGCAAAACTCAATCCTACATGAGCATTAACCTGAACCTGCTGAATACCGGTCATTTGATATTCTACAGGGTCTTCAACTGTAATAATCTTGTCTTTGATATCTTTAATCGCATTCAACGCACCGTATAGCGTGGTTGTCTTACCACTTCCGGTAGGGCCGGTTACGAGAACTATACCGTAAGGGACTTTGATCCCTTCCGAAAATCTCTCATAACAAAATTGGCTCATACCGGCATCTTCAAGCTTGATCATTACTTTTGTTTTATCCAGGATCCTCATAACAATCGATTCGCCAAAAAGGGTGGGCAGAGTTGAAACCCTGAAGTCAAACTCTTTGTTGGTGATCGTCGCACTGAATCTTCCATCCTGAGGTTTACGTTTCTCTGCTATGTCAAGGTTTGAAAGAAGTTTCATCCGCGATGCAAGCGGTGCAAAAATATCTTTATCAAAGATAAAGCTCTGTCTGAGCATACCATCGACACGCTCTCTTACGCTGCAATTCTTTTCTGTTGCCTCGATATGAATATCACTTGCCTTGCCGATGATCGCTGATCTGAGAATAATGTTAATCAACTTTAATACGGCAGGAGACTCTTCATCCTGCTCATCATTGCCTGCCTGACTCAAATCTTTGCGAATATCATCGATCAAGCCTTTGATACTCTCATTGATCTCCAGTTGCTGAAGGTACTTTCTGATCTGCAAAGATTTTGCAATAGCAACATTTATAGGCTTTTTGGGGAATATCCGCTGTATTGCATCCTGTGCTGCCATGTCCAGAGGATCCTCAAAAACAACAAGAATACTGATATCAGTCTCTTCTACCGGTATGACATTATATTTCAATAGCTGACGGTAAGGTAATTTGGCAAAAAGATGCATATCAATATCAATCTCATCCAAATCGATATACTGAATATGCAGCTCTTCCGCTACCAATTCCAAGATCGGTGCGATATCGATCCCTTCTATTTTTTCCAAATGCGGCAGAGTAATAACACCTTGTCTGATCTTTTTTGCCAGAAATATCTCAACAGTATGAAGATCGATCATCTCCTCATAGACCAAATTGCTAAAAGAGACTTTTTTCGGTGGCCTGCACTTGACCAATGTGGAAATAGCATCTTTGGTGATGAGCTTCTCATCCAGCATCATTTCAATAAGTTTTACCATAACCCTTCCTTCTCTTTCTCTCTATCAATCAAAATTTTCCCTGTCTCATCTGATTCAGTAATTTCTGTGCCTTTACCGAATTCGTTTTCCTGCTGTAAACTGCCAAAATTTCTATAGCCTGCCTCTTTTGTCCCAGCTTTGCTTTTGACTTGGCGAAGATGAGCCAACTCTCTTCCACACGACTATTGAGGTTATTGGTGATCAGTGCCCATTTTTGCGCCTTGCTGTACTGCCCCTGCCTATAATAACTTCGGGCAAGAAAGAGAGAGTCATAATAACTTCCTGATTTGGCAAAACGCTTTTCTACACTTTTTATGGTTCTTGGTTTGCCGGGCTTTTTCGTTTTCTGGGACTTTGTTGGCCCCCTGTCCGTCACCTCTATCTTCAGGTATTTTCGCTTATGTTCTTTTTCGGCAGCCGTTTTTGACTCCGCATCAGACACTTCTATCGTCATCATAGGATAGCTTTTCTTTTTCTGAGCACTCTGGTTGGACTCGGCACGCTGAGATGCCGTTGCAGAAACAGCCAAATTTTTACCATGTTCTTTATCTGATTGATTCAGTTGTGTCACTTTGGCTTTTGAACTATTGGTTTCAGGTGTATATTTTGACACCACTGTCGTAAGCTCCGTCCTGAAAATAACATAAACAATGATCAAAACAATAAGAATGGCAGAACCTATCCATGGCGTACGTTGCTTGGATTTATACCGTTTCCACTTTTTTTCCAAAGCATTCACATCATACATTGATATACCCCAGTTTAATCGCTGCCATCTCTGTTATTTTCGTTGAAAAATCTTCATAACTGATTTTGGACGGATCATTCTTATCATAGTACTCATAAATTTCGAAGATCGTAAAGAGCAATTTGTTGGTTTCTCTGTAATTACCCTGTGTCAATTTGTGTATTAAACTGATATTGTTGCTTCTGATAGTGTTGGCAATTTCAAAAAGATTTTTTTTAAGGAGTTTTTTGTGGACATAGGTTTGGATATCTTCCCTGCTTCCATTTTTCAATTCTATCACTTCCCAGATACGAGACTGGAAATGCTCTTTTGCAATCAAATCTTCTTTGTCTGTTTTATGCAGAACAACAACGAACTTTACCGAACGTGTATCAGAGAGCAATCGTATACGCTCCATCATCTCCGGTGTATACATCTGTGCTTCATCGAGCAGGATAATAATTTCACGTTTTCCCCGCAATTCTCTACAATAATCTACCAATGTCGAAAAATTGACCCGGGTATTCCTGGGGAGATCCTTTTTTGTAATTACTTTGAAGATTTTGTGAAAGAACTCTTTTTCGTTCGTCGTCGGTGTTTCAAAATAGTGAAGGTCCTTCTGATACTTGAAGTTTTGATAGAGATGGTTTAGAAGGATACTCTTTCCTGTTCCCGGACGCCCGAAAACCAAAATCATCTTTAAAGGTTTTTCAATACTGTGCTGAAGTTGCTGGTAAGCGTTTTCTGAGGAGTCAAGATTAATGTAGTCATCAACATCAATTGAGTCGATGAACACATTCTTGGCAGGCTGGTATCTACTTTCCATTTACTCGTTTGTACCCCAAGTCTCTCAATGATACATCTTTGGAATTATTTACAATATGAGGCGTAATGATCATAACCAATTCCACCACTTTTTCAATCTTCTCCTCATGCTTAAAGGCATACTCAAGAAGTGGCAAATCACCCAATAGTGGAATTTTGTTGACTTTTGTTCCCGTTTGGCTGGAGATCAATCCACCCAAAATAGCATGATGTCCGTCTTTTACCTTGATCACGGAAGAGATCTGTCTTTTAATAAGATCCGGCGGGATCGTACGTGTTGCTCCTCCTGTTGTGATCGGGTCAAGCGTATCCGTAATGGATGGGTTGATCTTCAGGGTAATCATACCGTTTTTGTTAATCTCAGGTGTAATATCCAAAAGGACACCTGCAAAAACCGAATCTACATATTCACCCTCTGTTGCAGCATTTGATCCTACCCCACTGCCACCTGCGAGAACCGTACTGGACTTGATCTTATAAAAAAGCTCTTTACCGACACTGATCAATGCGGGCTGATTGTTGAGTGTCATGACCCTTGGACTGGAGACAGACCTGACATCTCCCTGTGTGGCAAGAAACTTGACAACATCTGAAACTTGTGCGGTTCCTTTCGCTTCCATCAGTCTGGCATTTCTTGGTTCTGTGCCAGGTGCATAGGTTACGTCACCGATACCGGCACCAGCCGCGCTGGTATAGGATGCAATATTTTGCTGTCCCATAGCCAGTGAATTGATGGTCAGATTTTGCAGCCCGTAAAGCTGTGACCAGTCAACGCCCGTTGTTGTACTGTCATCAAATGTGACAGTCAGAATTCTCACATCGATCAAAACCTGTGTCTTAAGCTGCTTCTTCAGGGTACTGATATAACGCGCCACTCTATTGACCTGTCTGTCGGTCCCCGTAACAGTAACCATTCCCGCTGTAGCATTGACTATCGGTGCCAGCGGATTATACTCCCACTTCTTGCCATCCGGTCCGATCCACGAATCTCCTGCACGGGTATAATGTATGCTGTCATCTGCTGCACCCATCAGTATACGCTGTACTTCATTCTCAACAGTTCTCCAGAATTGGAACTCATCAGTGTTTTCAATTGAAATACCGGTTCTTGACCCACTACTGCCAACATCTGATCCTTGAGTGTTGCCTCCACCCATTGCCGAATTTGCAGAGTCGGCAATGGTTACATTTGCATGACTTTTTCCTGTTCTGTGTCCGGCAATATAGTGGACCCTGAATGTCCGTGTTGTCAGGTAGGATATTGAAAGCTTGTTTCCATTCAATCTATAATGGAGATCATTCTCTCTCAGGATAGTATCCAGGAACCCTTTAAGCGTTGTATTTTTCAACTTGACATAATAGAGTTTTTTATCCAGTCTCTTCTTTGCCCACTCATCTTTGACGGTAACAGTCATCCCGCAGGTATCTGCCAGATTTTCAACAGCATCCCCTATCGTTAGTTTACTGTCAATCGTTACGGTAAAGAGCTTTGAAGAACAACTCCCAGCATTAGCTATTGCCGGTATCATTATTGCCATTGTCAGCAGCACGATACCCCTTATCCAAATTTTTTGTATGCGCATCACTTACCTTCCTTAATCATAATTAAACCTTCTTGCTTCTTGTGGAGAAAAAGCCTCTTGATGTGTGTCGAATCCGTAAGAACGACCCCTTTGACTCCGACATGTTTCAGTATATAGCCGGAAACCTCATCCCCCTCAACATACCACTTTCCATTGATATAAGCCTTGCGATTGATAATACCATTTAACGTAAACCGCTCTTCACTCTTTTGGGGAACAACGATCTTCGTAATATTCTCATCCTTTTTAATCGCAATAAAAGGGTCTACTCCCGAAGACAATTCTTTTAAGGCGATTCCCTCTCTAGGTTGTTGAATCTGACTGACCATCTTGTCTATTTCTCCCATTCCGACATTGGAAAAAACGACTGTTGTGAACACTCCGATACTTATTAAATACTTTTTCATCAGTGATTGATCCCCCATACAGATATATTGATATCGGCATTGATGCCATTATCACCTCCTATGAGACGACTGCTGTAAACATCTGTTACCAAAACATTTTGCTCAAGTTCATTCACAAATTTTATCAGATTTTTGAATTCCCCTTTACCAGCTACTTCCACCTCCAGTACATGACCAAAGCTTCCATTGCCGTCTACATATTGATTCTTGATAAAATCCAACTCGATACTATGCACCTTTGCTGTCTCCGTGATAGAATTCAGAAAGATTGCCCAACTCTTTTGATTGAAAAGCATACCGGACAGCTTGTGAAGATTTCCATCGATATAAACAATTTTCTTATTGAGGGACACAATCTGATTTTTCTTGTTTTGAATATCTTTGTCAAATTTTTTGATATAGAAGTTTCTGTCGCCATTGACCGTGATAGAATTCAAATAGGTATTCTCGGTCGCGATGCTTTTTGTCAAACGGTTCTTCTGTGATTCACTTTTCTTAAATAGATCTTCCGCATACGGCAAAAGATAACTATAGGCAAGAAAAGTGATGATTCCGGCAACTCCCAGGATTATGAGCCACTTTTCACTCTCCTTCTTGGCGGAGAAGTATTTATCCAATTTTTCAAGTTTATCTGCTATTATTTTCATCGTAAATCCACCTTTAATATACCAGTATAGTATGAACTTTCG
>JAYEND010000049.1:0-7683 GCA_034721895.1 Campylobacterota bacterium
CACCTATGTTTACTTTCACAGATGCCACAACCTGATCTTTATCGATCCATATCTCTTTGATAAGATTTTGTTCGAGTCTGTTTTTAAAATCGTTATAAGAGAGCGTTTGACTCTGCCCGGTCGATGTTATATAATTATAAATCCCGAATACAGACATCGATAGGATAATGGCAATCCATAGATTGATCAAAGGATTGAATTTTGTATTCTGCTCAGTCGGCTCTTTTTTCATCTCTGCTCACTTTATTCTAGAAGTGCTCTTAAAAATATTTTACCCCACCAATGCTGACATATAGACAACTACACTCATTATTGCCACAGCAACTTAATAGCTTCAGTATCTTTTCTATTACACTTCAGTTAGCGTTAGTTATAATACCTATCAAATAAATACCTCCCGGAGAAACGCATGAAGCTGGTAGTAGCTATTACAGGAGCGAGCGGTGTCGGGTTGGCGAAAAAGTTTATTGACTATCTTCCTGAAGATATCGAAGTTCATGTGGTCGTTTCAGATAATGCATTGACTGTTGAAACACATGAAGAGAAAGCAAAGCACAATATCACATTTTACAGTAATGACAACATAGCTGCAGCTGTCTCCTCGGGCTCCTTTCAGGCTGATGCGACTGCGATCATCCCCTGCAGCATAAATACTCTGGCGAAGATCGCCTGCGGAATCTCGGACAATCTAGCAACACGGGTCGCAGCCGTTGCGCTTAAAGAACAGAAGAAATTGATGCTTGCACCAAGAGAGTTGCCTTTTTCTGCCATTGCTTTGGAAAACATGCAAAAATTAGCTGCACTGGGTGTTATTATCGCACCACCTGTGATGGGATACTACTCTGAGTCATCTTCGCTCGAAGAGATGGAAAAGTTTATCATTGGTAAGTGGTACGATGTTTTAGGCATAGAAAACAGTTTATATGAAAGATGGGGAGTATAGCATTAAGCAAGTAAATGCTAAGTGCCAAGAAGAAATATGAAATTACAAAAAATTATCTTAATCAATAAAAGCATTGAAACACAATGCAAGCCACAACTATTCACTGAAAAATCCCAAAGGAGTTTTTCATGAGACGTGCGATCTATCCGGGGACCTTTGATCCTATCACCAACGGGCATCTTGACATCATTAAGCGTGCTTGCAATATGTTTGATGAGATCATCGTAGCAGTAGCAGACTCTGAGGCAAAGAAACCTATGTTTACTCTTGAGCAGCGTATAGAGATGGTTCAAGCAGCTACCAACGATTTTCCCAAGATCAAAGTTATTGGGTTTAACAATCTTCTCGTCAACCTTTCTGATGAACTGGATGCAAATATCATCATAAGAGGACTTAGAGCAGTGAGTGACTTCGAATATGAACTTCAAATGGGGTATGCCAACGCTTCACTCAAAAAAGAGTTGGAAACTGTTTATCTTATGCCTAGTCTTGAACATGCTTTTGTAAGCTCTTCAGTGGTTCGTTCTATTTTAAATTTCGATGGAAAAGTAGAACACCTTGTTCCAGGTGAAGCACTCAAACTCATAAAGTGTTTACGATAATGTATATACTTTTTGAAGGCATAGATACCTGCGGCAAAAGCACACAGATCGATCTGATCAAAGAGAGATTTTCCGAGATCATTGTCACCAAGGAGCCCGGTGGAACGAATTTCGGTAAAAAAGCACGGGGCATTCTTCTGCATGACAGACTATCGTCCAAACGGGCAGAACTTCTTCTGTTTCTGGCAGACCGTGCTGAGCACTATGAAGAGATCGTCAAACCTAATCGGAACAAGATCATCCTCTCAGACCGTGGGTTTATCTCAGGTATAGGCTATGCCCTGGCCAATGGGGATTTTGATTTCGGCACGCTGATAGAGCTCAACCGTTTTGCTCTGGAAGATCACTTCCCCGACAAGATCATTCTCTTCCTGACTGATAGGCAGACACTTCAGGAGCGAACCTCCCAGAAAGAACTTGATGGTATCGAACTGAGAGGATTGGAGTATCTGCTGGAAGTACAGGAGCATATGAAAGAGAGTATACTCAAGCTTGGTATTCCCCATCTCTTCATCGATGCAGGAGAGGATATCGAAACAATCCATGAAACTATTATCAACTATTTAAGGATGACACTATGATCAATGCCCTTCGAGGAATGAAAGACCTGACGTTTGAAGAGAGTCAGCGCTTTGTCCATATCATAACGACTGCGATCGGCATCGCGAAAAAGTACGGCTATAGCTATATCGAAACCCCTATCCTTGAAGAGACATCACTCTTCAAGCGCTCAGTAGGTGAAAGCAGCGATATTGTCGGCAAAGAGATGTATCAGTTCGAGGACAAAGGAGGCAATGATGTCTGTATGCGTCCAGAGGGCACAGCAGGTGTAGTGCGGGCTTTTGTCTCGGCCAAACTCGATCGTCAGCCACAAAAGTACAAATTTTACTATTATGGACCAATGTTCCGTTATGAGCGTCCGCAGAAAGGCAGGCTCAGGGAGTTCCACCAGTTTGGCTGCGAAAGTTTCGGGGAAGCTTCTGCCTATGAAGATTTTACCATCATCACGATGATCAAAGATATTTTAGATGTACTGGGAATCGGCTACACACTCAAGATCAATTCGTTGGGATGTACTGACTGTATGCCTACTTACCGCAAAGACCTGGTAGAATTCCTTACCACTGTGAAAAATGAGCTCTGTGAGGATTGTCAGCGGCGCATTGATACCAATCCGATCAGAGTACTTGACTGCAAGAATGAACACTGCCAGTCCCTCCTGACGGATGCACCCAAACTCATTGGAAACCTTTGTGAATGCTGTGATACTGACTTTGGCAAACTCACCAAACTGCTGGGTGATGCGGGTATCGCTTATGAGGTCGATACCAATCTGGTGCGGGGGCTGGACTACTATTCCAAAAGTGCTTTTGAATTTGTCAGCAGCGAGATCGGAGCGCAGAGTGCCATCGCCGGCGGCGGACGCTATGACAGACTGGTAGAGTTCTTGGACGGCCGCCCTACTCCGGCTGTCGGTTATGCGATCGGTATTGAACGCATCATGGAGCTGGTCAAGATGCCTGAAACGATCAGAGAAGGTATCTATCTCGGTGCTATGACCGGAGAGGCCGTCGATGCTCTCTTCCCGATCGCCGCACAAAAGCGACAAGACCAGAGGGTTACCGTAGAGTACACTGCAAAAGGACTCAAGGCTCACCTCAAAGGTGCCGACAAAGCTGGAGCAAAGATCGCTGCTATCATCGGTGAAGACGAGTTCAAGAATGGTACCATCTGGGTGAAAGATCTGGAAAGCAAGGAAGAGAAAATTCTTTTTATAGAGGAGTTTTAACTATAGTATAGGGGCACCCTAAAGGTGAATCTTTTCATGGAGGCGGGACTTCAGTCCCGCTTTATGGGACTGAAGTCCCATCCCCTTATGCGAACACAATCCTTAAGCTTAATGGCTATAAATAGGGCGTCTCTACTGCCAGCAAAACAAGAATTCCCTGATCAAGGTGCCCTTTACTCTGATCCCTCTAAACTCGGCATAATGCCGATATCACCGTTTTTACCGCTTCTCAATATTGCAGAACCCTTTGGAATATCAAAATGCCTGATATTTGGCTTTTCAAAACCTCTGTGCAATGATTCCAGAGCACCAATTATAGCCAAACAATCAGCCGGTATGGTAACTATTTTTTAGCACTTACAACCTTTTTTAAAACTTATAGGTATCCCTAAAAAAACCCTATGCACTACACACCTGCTGCACACCTCCTATGATATATTATACAGACAAAAATACTAACAAAAGGAGGAGTAGCTTATGCGTACTCTTTATGTTTTGGCAGCGATGCTGCTGGTTTCGATGAATAGTTTCGGCGGTGAGTCCGCTGCAGATAAAATTGCCCGTGCTCAGAGCGCTGCCCATCCAGCTATCAGCAAAGATGCTACGATCATGGATGTTGACGGTAAACTTTTGAAAAAAGGGACTAACAGCTGGGTATGTATGCCCGGCATTATGCCCGGAGATAAAAATCCTATGTGCAATGATGCGGTATGGGGGAAAATGATGAAAGCGGTCGCCACAAAATCAGACTTCAAAACTGATCGTATCGGCATATCCTATATGCTGCAGGGTGACGCCATGGTAAGCAATTCAAATCCATATGCGACAGACAGGAACAATGGCGATGTATGGGTCAAGGAAGGCCCGCACCTGATGATCATAGTACCCAAAGAGATGCTCAAAGGCCTTACGGATGATCCGTTCAATGGCGGGCCTTACGTGATGTGGAAAGATACACCTTATGCGCATATCATGGTTCCGGTGAAAGCTGGAAAATAGCACACTGCTCTTTTAAGAGCGGTGTTATTTTCACTCTTTCAGATGCGCTGCATTCTGGCCTTGGAGTGATTTGTCTTTTTGGAAGATATTGTTGGCGATCGCAAAACCGTGGTTGAGGCCCAGTGCAATAGAGCCGCCAGACTCCTGAGTGATATCACCGGCAACATAAAGCCCCTCTATACCTGTCTGATAGCACTCACCATGAACCGGTTTACCATCCTTCTCTTCAATGCCGGAACTCTCCAAAAATGCACTCGGGGTGGTACCCCCGATTGCATAGATAACACGATCATAACTCACTGCATCATGGCCCTTGTAAATAACACGGACCTTACCGTTGTCATCTTCAAGACCTTCAATATTGATGCCCAGGATCGGCTCCACCTGATTGCTCTCAATTACCCTGGCAATATCCGCCTGATTGGTCGGATTGGCACGGCGGAAGGTTTCACGTCGATAACAGATACTCACATCATTATGGCCCGCAAGTTCGACTGCATATTCAATAGCCGAATCACCGCCTCCCACGATCAATACCTTCTCATCCAGAGAGCAACTCTCAAGGGTAAATGCGACCTGTTTTTTGACAGAGGCGGGTATCTTGTAGTCAGGTTTATTTGGTTTTCCCATGCGCCCGATGGTTACCACCACAAATCTCGCCTTGACACTTCCTCCGGCGATCATCACTTCAAAATGGTCATCTGCTTTTACGATCTTCTGCACTTCAGTATGAGTTTTGAGTTCGACTGAATGGTGTGCCAGTATCTCATCAAAAAAGTCCAGAGTACTCTCTTTGGTCCCATCCATGAAATAAATGGTCCCGTCAAGTTCGACCTTTTGGCCTTTCCAGTCTTTATCGACCCTTTTTTTATCCTTGTAAAACTTGCGGATAGTCGCATTATGATTTTCATCTTTTTCCAAAAGAATGATATCACGCAAACCCAGAAGATAACTCTCAACCGCCGTAGCGATCCCAGCCGGCCCTGCTCCTATGATCGCAAGATTATATATTTTTTCCATGCTATTTCCTTTATCCACTATTCTATCACGCCAATTTTAAAATATCACCTTGTAGCAATCGTTATTCACCCAAAGATTGTAACTCATCCAAAGTTGGCAGCCCAAAGCCGCTATAACCCTTTATGTCTATCTCATACCCCAAGCTGGAGAGTATAAGATCCAATGTTTTGACAATATGTTGATATATTGTTATTCATTGCTACTCTCCATACACAAAGAAAACAAAAAATCATCAATAGTTTCAACATCAACCCCATCTATCTCTTCACTCGTATCAAATGTGATCAAGCAATAATTATTTGAAATATCACTAAAATTTAGAAATGCTTCAATCTCTCTCTTTTTAGTCTTTTCATTATCTATTGCATAACTCACCTGATACAAGATGCCATCTTCATAAAAATCTATCTCTTTGCCATCTTTCAAATAGTACAAGTCATTTTCTTTAGCATTCAAAACAGTAAAAACCCAATTTTCCAATGCATTGCCAAGATTTTTGGAATTTTTAGGTGCTATTTGTATGAGGCCATTATCCAGTGCATATATTTTTTTAGAAGACTTGATTCTCTCTTTTGGCTTATTGTGAAACCTGTCTATTCTTTTGAGCAAAAATACATCTTCAAAGTGGTTGATATACTCTTTAATGGTTTTATCACTCACATCAAACATACCAGCAAGTGTGCTATAGTTAAGCTGACCTGTTACGGTTGAGAGCAGGTAAAAAAACAGTCTCTCCACTACTTCACTGTTACGTATATTGTATCGTGGTACAATGTCTTGATAGATGATATTCTTTGCATAGCCAAGCAGTATGTCTTTTTTGATGCTTTCGTCCTCTATCTCCATCACTTCATAAAAACCACCCCATTGTAAATACTCCTCTTTTGCTTTGTAGATAACGATCTTGTTGGATATCCTCTCAAGTTCACTGCTGTATGCTATATTTTTAAAGTCAAGAAACTCTGTAAAAGAGAAGGTATCAAGATGAATATTGAGACTTCTCCCACTTAGTAGCGTGTTAAGCTCATTTGAAAGCATAGATGAGTTTGACCCTGTAATGATATACTTGATATCACTACTCTCATATTTACTCTTTATATAAACCTGCCACTGGTCAAAATACTGTATTTCATCAAAAATGACATAGATCTTCCCATCCGGGTTAAAGAGTTTCAGATATGCTTCGTAGATAACCCCCAGATAACTTGGATCATTCCTAAATTCTAAAAAGTAAGGATGCTCAAGATTGACAAAGAGTATATTTTTTGCATCAGTACCACTCTCTATGAGATGATTGATGGCTTCTTTAGCCAGTGTACTTTTACCACAGCGGCGTATGCCTGTGATCGTGATGATCTGCCGAAGTGGGAGGTAAGAGATGAGCTTATCTAACATCTCTCGTTTTATGTAGTTCTTCTGTTTATCTGCCCAGTGTAAATTTTGTTCTACGAGTATATCTTTTAACATTTTAACTCTCTTTTATTAGCTTACTTAGGAATATTATATCATTATTAGTAAGTATAGTTCTTAATAATTCACCAAGCGTGGTTTTCTGGGCATAGTTGCTCTTTTGTTTTTTGCAAGTACAGCGCCCTAAGGTTTCTCCTATGACACTTCAAAATTAAAATTAACAAAAGTATATCTATCTATTTTTTTATATGTGCCTTCTTTATTGGAAAGCTTCAACACATCTGCCTCGCTCAAATCTTTGATATCTTCATTGAAGAAAATATAACTCTCACCATAGATACCATCCCAAACCCATTTCTCATGAACTGCATCGTAAGAACCGATTTTTATCTCATACCTGGCACGAATCCTTGTATCGACATCGACGGGTATACCTCTAAATTTTTCACTCAATTGGGTCATTGTTTTCATCTTCATTTTCCTTTCCCTAGATCATCATATTTCAAAAATCGTTTCAGGTCAACCTGTGTCTCACAGGTTAAACTCTCCCATATTTCTGTCTTTTCTGCATAGCGAACAGAATCTTTAATTTTATGTTTAGATATGTCACGTATCAGATAATGCCAGCGTACCATTATTTTGGTATAGTCGCTCACAAATCTCCAATCCTTGATTATCTCATAACTCTTCTCCTCATGATCAGTGAAGTTGGCATTCTCATCCTTTCATAATGTATTATACAGCAGGGATTTGACAGCTTTATGTCTGCTTTTTAAAATAAATTCACGTATTCTTAATTTATCTTTTTGAGTGCATCATGGATAAGCTGTTTTATCTCGTAAAAGTTTTTATTCTTCTCAAAGTTATCATCAAGATATAATTTACGATTGACTTCAATCATGATTGATCTAACACGTTTA
>JAYEND010000050.1:0-7677 GCA_034721895.1 Campylobacterota bacterium
ATCGGGAACAAAAGCGAGATAATCGATCGTCTCATTTTTCTCTTTTGCCGCTTCTATGCGCATTTTGGCTGATAAGACCAGATCATCTACTGCATAAAAGGGTGTTCTTTCAATTTGATTGTGAAGCGTTTTGCCTAACTGACAATAGACACAGGCATAAGAGCAGACTTTTGCAGGAATATTATTGATCCCCAGACTTCTTCCCAGTCTTCTTGATGGCACAGGTCCGAAGCTTAATTTTTTCAAATCTTCTATTTTCACTATCAACTCCTTCGTTATTTTAACAATCAGTTACATAATCAGCGTTTATGGAAATCCAAACTCCTGGAGAAATTGTACCAGCTCCTCTTCATGCACCCTGATCTTCTCTACTGATTCATGACCTGCATTTTCTACCATCAGCAGTCTGATATTTCGTCGTCTGCATCCCCGTTCAATAGTCAATGCATCTTCAATGGGTACCGTCTGATCCACTTTTCCATGAACCAGCAGAACCGGACATTTGATGTGGCAGATAGTATTGATGGGAGCGATCTCCTCGTAGCGGTATCCGATCACCCACTCGACATAACGAATGACGAAACTGATCAAGGGGGCGGGGATATGTACCTGCTTCAGAAAGCGTCGCATCATCCATTCTGGATGGGCGAAGGCGGAGACAGAGATCACGGCATCGATATCGCTTCGTCTGGAGGCCGTAAGCAGCACCGCTCCCCCACCGACCGAGTGTCCCAGAAGCGCGATTTTGCGGGAATATTCAGGATATGTCCGTTTTAGCCATTCGATCGTATTATCCAGATCCTCGGCAAAGCGGGGAAGGGATGAAAAACCGTCTTGATCACTGCGGCCGTGGTTGCGTGTATCTACCAAAAGTACGTTCATTCCGGCTTGATGAAAGGGAAGAGCCATGGGCAGCATCTGTTCGGCATTACCACCCCAGCCATGAAGAATCACTATAGTCGTAGTGGCACCGGGAACCGGAAGCAGCCAGCCGAACAAGCGCTTATTCGAAACAGTAGGAATAGAGAGGGTTTGAAACGACAATCCCAATCTGCCGGGATCCGTTTTTTCCGGGTTCCCGGGTACCCGAAAACCGAGATGGATCATGGCCAGCGATAGCAAAAGGATTACTGTCAGGATCAGAATGATTGCAACAAGATACCACATGGTAATTCTATCTTTCAACCCGGATTATGCAATATTTTGCCTGTTTGAGAACGGACTTTTGTGCCAGTAACTGATAGCGGGATAGAATCATATCACTATACTGGCCCCAATTCCACCCTGTATATAATGATCTCCAAAACTTTTTGCAAACATCGCCATTGCCTGATCTCCGCTGCAATGAGTAGGAGACACAAACTCTAAACCACTTCTTTTGAGCGATGAAATTGTTTCCAAAATCTCCCTTTCATCACTATACATCAGATGAAAGCCTCCAACGGCCAAATATATTGTTTTATCAATGATTTGGGAAGCTGTATCGACAATATTTTCAATGCCGAAATGCCCACACCCTGTCACGACTACAGGTTTTTCACCATCGATGATCAGTGATTGCTCCGGCACCTCTTCACCCAAAATACCCGTGGTATAGAGATTTCCAAAAAGTCTCTGCGGTTTGTCCATTATGACAATGACCTCTTTCGCCAGCATACGCAGATCATTGATCAAATGCTTCGACAAACTCTCAGGCACAAAGAGTGTGATATCAGGATTCGCCTCCAACACTGAATCCATCCCGCCAATATGATCCCAATGCGAATGGGAAACAAAAAGATAAGCAATCTCTTCGATATCAACATCCAGTGCTTTCATATTCTCCAGCAAGACACGCCCATTACTCCCTGTATCAAAAAGTAGGCGATACTCTTCCAGGTAAGCGCTGAATCCCCATAGCGATTTCAGTGCCGGATAATTATAGTTATAGTTGTCAAATAATATCTTCATTGCTTCTCTTTTTGATCTTTATCCAAAAATGCGCTGATCACTTCTCTCGCATCAAATCCCTGTTTTTCAACCGTACTTCTGAATTTATCCTCTTTTTTGGCTTTGATTCCCATTGTTGCAAGCTGTTGTAAAAACTGATCTGTATCGATATTTAACTCTTTTGCAATTTGTGCAAACTCTTTTCTTCCAAGTCCACTAATCTGCTTATCTTTCACCTTGGCGCCAAGAGAGGCTGTAATCAGCGTATAGATCTGATTTGCCGTCATACTTTGATCGGCTGCTATCTCTTTGATTGTCTGGTTTTCTGTAACACTCAAATTGTGTTCCCTTAACGCCTCTATCACCTTAGGCAGATCATAGCCTGTTTTTTGGCTAAAATCTTTCAGTGTAGACTCTTCAGCGTGCCCATAGGGAGGTTCTTCACTCTTCTCTACCCAGCTATCTTTGATACCATCTCCAAATTGCAAAAAGCTTGAGAATGGAGGTATCTCATAAAGTGTTCCCAGCAAAAACAGCAATGAGATCAGCAGAGCGACAAGCATATCCCTGGTAAAAAATACAAACTGTTTAAAATGGTTTTTCATATAGCTGGTCAATGGTTTCCAATTGTAATAGATATGCAGCAGTGTAGCGACAACAAAAAGTACCATAAAAGTAGTATGGACTTGAGCGAACTGATCTTTACTCCACCCAAACAGTTCCCAGTTGGTCCAGTAGGCGACTCTGCCATGAGGCGCTATATAAAGAACGATGCCGGTGTATGCCATCATGAGCACTGACCATAGCATCACTAACGAAGTTATTTTTTTCAATTTCATTGTTCTGATCTTTTAGAATTGACTGATATCATTTTTGGACAAACCGATCATCAGATTTTCTACTGCTTACCTCGTCCGGGCTTGCTTTCATCCAGCCCGATCTTATCTCGCCCTCTACTTTGTCAAAGTTTTCAATATAAGGTTTGATATCCAGCAGGGGTGTGCCATCCAGGATATCTACACCTTTGAGGGTGACGATATTGCCTTCCACCTTGACCAGTTCCACCACCGAAAGACCGATGCTGTTGGGGTGCATCGGCGTTCTTGTCGAAAAAACACCTCTTGGAGTATGGGTCATGTCATTAAAAGGGATGACGCTGAGTTTCGGCTCTTTGACTTTATGGAAATAATAGATCAGATAAACATGGCTGAAACCATCCAAATCTTTGAGCCCTTCCCGATATTCATCCTTAAACTCTATCGTAGCATAAATATCTCTTGCCCCTTTTGGCTGTATGGGCATATTGACCAGATCACAAAAGGGGGAGCGAATAGTGGCGATCTGTTTCAGTTCAAAATTCATACTAGTGTGCGGAACAGGTTCCGCTGCCGCTGCTTTTTTCCAAACTGCCATTGATAAACATTGCCACACTCTCTTCTACCGTAGCGGATGTCCGGTCAAAATAGAGATCGAGTCCCGCCTGTGCGAAACCCTGTGCCGGCGAACCGCCTATTCCACCCACAATCAGCGCATCAGGATTGAGGCCCATGATATTTGTCACGGCATTACCGCAGGCTCCTCCACTATGTCCGGGGTTTTCCTGTACTTCTACATCGATAATTTTGTCATTTTCGACTATAATAATCGTATAGTATTTGGCTTTACCGAAGTGTGCGCCTCTTTTTGAAAGATACCCCATGTTTTCATCTGTTGGAAATACTAATCTCATTCTCTTTCTCCTTAATATTAATGGTGTTGATGCCCTTGCCCGTCACCGTGTGTGTGACTGCCTTCATGGCTCTTAATGATCTCAGCCATTTTTGTATCATCCAGCTCAACAAGTTCGCCCTTGTTAAACTTCTGAAGCAGTTCATCCAGTAGAATTCTATCATATCCTGCATGATAGAGTTTCATTCCACCCTCTGTTTTGATCATTTCATAAGGTGTTGTGCCCATCTCCTGAAAAATAATTGCTTCTACATTTTGTTCCGTGAACCATTTGATCACCGCTGCCCCTCCCTGAACCGGGTTCTTCTCTATCATCACTTTGCCATCTTCAACAAAAGCAAACCATTTTGCCTTGCCGAAAAGCGGTGCTACTGCTGAGTTCTCTTTATTCATTTTAACAGGTATAACTAATTTCATTGTCTTCCTTCATTGATTTAAAATATTGTATATCTAAAGTGCAGGAAGCCTAATATCTCTTCCATATCTTTTACCACTTTTTCCATGATCTCTGCTTCCGGGGTACCACTGAAAAGCCGAGCCATAATGTATCCGTTCATGAGTCCGATAACCACTCTGCCATCACTCTTCTCATAGACTGCGATACTCAACGGCATTTTGGCTGCCATAAATTTTGAATGATCTTCTGCCAGCATTTCACCAGAGAGTTTGCCGTTGCAAAATTTGATGATCTTGACTTTTCCGACATCTTCCCCGCCATTCTCCAGTACCTCTTTTTGCTGATCAATAATATCAGTTACATGCCAGCCCTCCTGCTTGTTGATACGAGCGCTGATCACTTCTACTGTTTTGTCAAAATCATAGGGTACACTCACTTCCTTGAAAAACATGGTGGGTGCTGCAATCTTAAATGCCATTCCTGTGACAAACAGGCTCAAAACCAAACCTAAAATTATTCCTATGATGATTCCCATTTTATTATTCATTACTCTTCCTCCTCGATACAAATTCTTTCTGCTCTACATGCCTGAACTGTTTTGAACGCAACAAACCCGACCACCAGTGTTGTCAGTATGATCAGCATAATCGAACCCAGATAAGTGATGCTGTTGTCAAACGCCATATGCATCATCAATGTCGAAATGGTGATCGCCGCAAGCGGGAAAGTATACGCCCACCATGAGATAAAAAACTCCTTTGTATCAAAGATCCGCACCATAAAGAGCAACAGTAGCAGCGTAAAGAGTGCTACAAAATATAAAAACATACTGATGAAATCAATACTGCCGTTTGTGATACGAAAATAACTCACAAATGCCACTGCCGGCGGCGCAATAAAGATAAAAAATGTCGGTATCAGCTTTTTGGCAAGTGGGTGGTGAAAGACGATACGATAAATCACCATCGTAAAGAGCACGATCCAAAAAAATAATCCCAGCGCAAAGAAAAAGAGTGACAGATAGACAGGTGCCGCCTCCACTCCAATAACAGGTACGAGAACATTACCCACGATGGGGATGAACCAGGCAGGATTGCTGTGTACAACTTTGAGGTCATTGTGAAACCAATAGTTGATCACAATGAGCGTAAAAATCAGTTGCAACGGTGCACCGATATACCATAACAAGATCGAAACAGTCGGTGCAAAATCATAATAAGCGATGGATACCAGTAAAAAACTGACCGAGATCGCTGCCATGAATGAGCTTTTGATCGGGTGGTCAAACTCTTCTTTTACTGCCTCCGGATAGAGTAGCCATTTGAGCATATAAGCTGTAAAAATAGTTAAAAACAATACCGTATCAACAAAAAGCAGTGTTCCGTAAATCCAATAAGGCATGCCAATGAGATGATATGCTTTTGCAAAAACGATCGCAAAACCGGAAATACCCATTATGACAGCAAAAAGCTGTATCGGCAAGTGTTCAAGTGATCTTTTATTGAGTTCCATCATTCTTTCCTCTATCCAAACATATTTTTAACTTTATCCATAAATCCAGCTTTTTCCGTCCCGCTTTCTTCTTCAGAACTTTCCGCCTCCTGTGTATAATACTCTTCAGGAAGTTCATTTTCCTCGGTCCCGTCAACATTGACAACATCCAACTCCGGATGGATCAATTCTCTGAGTTCCCGCCGCACTACCATCTTTGTTGTCATGAGACTCATCGCACAGCCATGGCAGGTTCCGGTAAGCTCTATATAGACTATGGCGTTCTTGACACCCAATAGTCTGATATCCCCACCGTGAGAGTTGACATATTGACTCACTTTGGGAAGGTTGTTTTTCACTGCATCATAAATTTCTTCATCTGAAAACGGTATCATATTTTCTATCCTTATTTAAATTACGGGATTGTTATAAATGACTCAATGGCACAATCCACACTCTTTTGGATATCGCGGCCTTGTAGATCCATAAAGTCTATCTGTATCATATAGATCTTTTTAGCATTGAGCATAAAAGAAAAGCGCAGATATCCTGCAAAGAGTTTGCTCTTTTTTGTCTTTTTGCCGGGATCATCTTTGTCGTTTTCATATATATAGTACTCTATCTGCACTTTTTCATCAGAGTGAATATCCGGCTGTTTTTGTTTGGCAATAGCTTCTCTTACATTTCGATCGACCTCTTCGATATGAACATAGTCGAACAAAGTACTTTTCATGAACTTAGCTTTTTTGATACTGGAATCCAATTCATAGTTTCCGCTCATGAGTGCTGACTTCGCTTTTTCCAAAAGATCCTTTTCATAAACCTTTTCAAAAACCTTACGCTCTTTTTGGCAAGCCAGACGCGTACTTCTCGCTCCTTTTTTGGTTGTCTGCTGATAAATATCATTTCCTACAAAGTATAAAAAAACAATGACAAGAATATAATAGACATATTTCATATATAATCCTTAATGATAATAATAATTATTTTGCATTATAGTACTATCTTTCTTAAAAAAGATTTATAGTGCCTATATTGACCTGTATCAACCGATAAAATCGATCTTTATGTATAATACATTTTATTTTCAGGGCACCCCTGAAAACAGGATATCATTTCAGTTCCTCTTAAGGATTTCCAAACATGTTCGATCTTATGCATATTATCCACCTCTATGCGGCCTTTATCTATGGCGGCTTCCTTTTTGTTGACAATCTCTTCCTCGTCAAAATAGGCGAGACTCTTACACCTGATGAAAAGACAAAAGCCAGAGAGGCGATCATGATGCATGTCCGCAAAGTCGTCCCCAATGCACTGCTCATTGCTGTTGCCACAGGTATTTATATGTTTATAAAGGTCTTTGGAGAGATCGGACCGGACGGAATGAACAGCTTTCAGATCATGCTCTCCATCAAAGCCTTTTTAGGGCTTTGGCTTGGGTTTAGAGGTTTTAACCAAAAGTTTTTCGGTATCAACCCCTGGGTCTTCAAAAGCCACCTTTTCCCTTTCTTTCTCGTTGTGATCATCATCTTTCTCTCACAGGCGATGTTCATCGGCATATGAACCATGTCAGTATCAGAACAGATTGAAATCACTCAGTGGCAATGATCAAAATTAACAAAATCGAAAGGCTTAAAGCTGAACTGAGACCTTATGATTTCTTCCCGGAAATCAGTAAAATTGATCTGGAAGATCTTACGGAGGAGCAGCGTTTCTATCTCAGAAATTTCGGCATCTACAACCATAAGCTCTTACCCCATGCTTTTATGCTCAGGCTGCGTATCACGGCCGGAAGGATCACTGTTTCCAGTCTGGCAGAAATAAGCAGATTGGCTGAAGAATACCGGCTGCAGCTGATCATCACGATGCGTGCCCAGGTCGAACTGCACGGGATGGATGCAGGCAATGTTCTGGAAGTCCGGAAGAAACTTGAAAAATCCGGTTTGACTACCTGGCAGACGCTGACGGACAATTTTCGCAATATTGTAACCGATCCATTCGATGGGGAAACAATGGCAAGCCGGATAGAAGCCTATCCTCTGATCAAAGAAATGGAATCTCTCTTTCTGAAAAATCCCGACTATGTCGGTACCCTTCCCCGAAAATTCAATACGGGCATCTGTGGCAGCACA
>JAYEND010000051.1:0-23470 GCA_034721895.1 Campylobacterota bacterium
AAATATGTCGAGATTATCAATTGTGATATCGATGACTGCCTTTTCGGTATTGATATGCAAAACACCATGAATTCCAAAGTGATAGGCAACAAGATCAAATCCAAAGATTTTGACTTGGGGCTGCGGGGAGACGGGCTCCGCCTCTGGTACAGCAATGACAACCTGATCAAAAAGAATCATTTGCGCCACTCCCGTGATATGGTGGTCTGGTATAGCCATGGCAATCTGATCGAAGAGAACTTTGGAGAGTACGGCAGGTATTCGCTGCACTTTATGTATACAGGTGCCAATACGGTACGCAATAATACGTATGAGCATAATTCTGTAGGAATATTCTTCATGTATAGCCGTGATACGGTGGCGACCGGTAATGTGATAAAAAATTCACTCGGTGCTACAGGTATGGGTATCGGGTTGAAAGAAGCGTCCAACTTTACAGTCAAAGACAATACGGTGATCTATTGTGCGCAGGGGTTTTATATCGATTGGTCTGCTTTCGAGCCTGACATGCCGAACCTGATAGAGGATAACAATATCCTTTATAACGCCGAGGGAATGCATTTTCATTCCAAAAGTATCGACAATGATATCCTGAAGAATAATTTTGTAGGAAATATGGAAAATGTCGTGAATGATTCCAAGAGAACCCAGATAGCCAAAAACAGATGGGATAGTAACTATTGGGATGATTATGAGGGATTTGACAGAGATAAAGACGGTATCGGGGATACACCTTATCACAGCTATGCCTATGCAGACAAGATGTGGCTATACAACCCCAATGTAAAATTTTTCTATGGCTCTCCGGTGATAGCCATTATAGATTTTTTGGCAAAACTGGCACCTTTTTCCGAGCCGGTACTGCAATTAAGTGATCAAAATCCAAGGATGAAAAGATGAGTGAAGAAAACAGCAGAAGAGACTTTATGAAGCAGCTCTCCGCTCTGGGGATACTCGGTGGGGTCGTCGCAGCAGGAATAGGAGGAACGACGTATCTCACTGCAGACAATGCGCCGCTGCTCCGCCCCCCTGCCGCAGTCGATGAAGATGACTTTTTGGCACTTTGTGTCAAATGCGGTCAATGTTTGCAGGTCTGCCCCTATGATTCGATCATTTTGGCTGATATTGACGAGGGTGATGGTGTGGGTACGCCGTTTATTGATCCATTCAGACGCGGATGCTACCTCTGTCCGCTGCTGCCCTGCGTTCTAGCCTGTCCAAGCGGAGCACTGGATCACCATGTTGAAGATGTCAAAAAACTGGAGATGGGAATCGCGATCACTCCGAGAATGAATGCCTGTATCGCCAGGGAAAATAAACCGGTCACTAAAGAGATGATCAACCGGATCTATCGCAATACCAAGACATTGACAGCGAGTGAACTTCGGAACTATAAACTGGAGGATTTTCCCAATAAATCTGACAAAAGAGAACTTGAAGAGAAAGTCCTTCAAAAATTAGATACTTTTGAGGGGAAAGCCTGTACACTCTGTGCAGATATGTGCCCATTGCCAAATGCTACTGACGCGATCCATATGATCGCTGATGCGCAAAGCGGAGGCAAGAAGCCGGAGATTTTGGAAGCTTGTGTCGGGTGCGGTGTTTGTGTGGAAGTTTGTCCGACATCGGTGTTGTCGATCAAACCAGGCGTGACATATGATGAATATTATAATAAGGGGTAAAGGATGCAAAAAATTATTTATGCTATTGCGATAGCGGCACTTTTGATCGGTTGCGGTGGCGATAAGTCAAAAGAGGCAGGGGTTGTGCCGGGAGAAGACCTGAAGGAAGCCCAGGTATCTGAGATCAAAGTGACTCAGGGTGAGAAGAGAGTTGAACAGGCTGAAGAGAAGCACGAAAAAGAGTTAAAAGCCGATAAAAAAGGTTTCTATTATGCCTATACGGAAGAGGGTGAAGAGGATCAGGGCGCGGAAGAGACTTTTACCAGAGTCGATGCCCAGACACGTGTTAAAAACAAAGTCGTTGACGGCAAAGTTACTGTTATCGAGAAAGAGACAAGTGTTGACAATCCGTATCAGTATGTACGAATCGATCTTTTGAAAAGTGCATTGAGTAAGAATTTCATGGTGAAATGTTCAGCCTGTCATGATGATTATGCCAATGGTATTATCGGACCCTCTTTGCTGAAAAAAGATGGGAACTTCATCTATGGACAAATGATCAAATATCGAAATGATCCATCAAAAAATATCTTGATGTATGACTTGGTCAAGAATATGCCGGAAGATGAACTCAAATCATTGGCAAATGAAGTGGCACAATTTAACAAAGAGATCAGAGCACTTAAAGGGGAATCGGATGATTAAAAATATTTTAGCAGGCTTGGGGCTTATAGCAACAATAGGGACTTTTGTTTATCTGTATCAGGTAGATAAGGAGATAGATGCCATGGGTAACGTCGAAGAGATCTTTAGAAAATCGGATCTGCTGGTAGAAATGGGCAAGAAGAGTGCGAGTGCCGGTGCCATGTCTGGAGGTTCCGCCCCTCTTGCACCGATAGAGGGTGCTGCTGCTCCGGCAAAGGATACCCAAAAAGAGGGAGAAGATAAACTCAAAGCCCTTAGGGAGAAAGCCGGAAATATCGGCGGATTCAAAGTCAGTGCGCTCTACAAAACCAAGTGTGCTTCCTGTCATGGCGTCAATGGTGAAGGCGGTATCGGGCCTGAAGTGATCGGCCAAGAGTATGAAAAATTATCCAAGGCGTTGATAGATTTCAAAAGTGGAGCCAAAAAGAACTATGTCATGTATGGATTGCTTCAAAACATGAGTGACGAGGATCTGGACTCCCTTGCCAAAGAGATCGCAGAGTTTGCTGATCGTGCCAAGGCATTGAACCAATAAATAGGAAAGATCATGTATATAGATAAGTATCATTCAAGTAGAAAAGAGTTGGTAAAGACACCGCTTCGAAGTACATTTTTTATTAAAAATGCTGAAGGGAAGATCAGGCCCAGTTGGCGTTTTTGGAAATGGTCTTCTGTCATTTTCATTCATCTGTTCTTCTTCCTGTCATTTGCTCTGGATATCCAGATACTTGAAGGAACACTCAATGCTTCGCGATTTTTAGGGTTTCACATGATCGACCCCTACACAACGCTTGAAGTCTATGCCACGCAGTACAAACTCGGCATCAATATGATCATCGGAACAGCCACAATCGTGATCGTCTATCTGCTGATAGGCGGGCGTACCTATTGCGGATGGGTTTGTCCCTACAGCATACTGGCTGATATCGCAGAGTGTATGCATCGTAAACTGATTGACAAAAAGATCATCAACAAAAGACCCTACAGTAAGCTCTACAGCAATAAGATCAAATATGTTTTTTGGGCGATTTTTTTAGCCTTGGCGGCTGGAACCGGGTATATCATTTTTGAGAGTATCAATGTCGTAGGAATCTTAAGTCGTGCCATTGTTTATGGTTGGAGCGTGGCTCTGATTTGGGTCGTGGTTATCTTTCTTTTTGATGTATTTGTCTCTTCCCGTGCATGGTGTACCTATATCTGTCCGGTTGGAACAACTTATGCAGCCATAGGATGGGCAAGTGCAACGAAGATAGAGTGGAATGACAACTGTGACCACTGTATGGCGTGCAGTGGTGTCTGTCCGGAGCCTCATATTTTGGAGCTTACCAAAGCTAAGTATGCCAAAGAGAGAGAAGAAAAAGGGATCAAAAGAGAGCATGTGATCAGTGGAGACTGTACGATGTGCGGGCAATGTATCGATGTGTGTCACTCTGACGCACTGAAATACAATTTCAGGCTAACAGATATGCTATGATAGAAGTACAGCATATCACCAAAAAATTCTTCAAGGATAAGTCGCTTGATGATGTCAGTATCACTTTTCAACAGGGGGACAGGGTTGCGATCATGGGGCCCAATGGCGCAGGAAAAACAACATTGGTACGAGCTATTTTGGGATTTTATCATGTCAACGGCGGGCAGATCAGGGTCAATGGTTTTGACCCGATCAAACAAAGAGTTGAGGTGGTACAAAATATCGGTTTTATCCCACAGCTTCCCCCTCCGATCAAATTGAGCTGCAGAGAGTTGATCGATTATGTCTCCAAAAGCAGCGGATGTACTACAGAGTCCATTATCGATAATGCGCACAAAATGGGATTGGATATCGAAAACCAGATGCACAAATCCTTTTTTAAACTTTCAGGGGGAATGAAACAAAAACTGCTCATTGCCATCGCTGTTTCGAAAAAAAGTGATATTTTGATCTTTGACGAACCGACGGCAAACCTTGATCCCAAGGGGAGAGAGAGTTTTTATCAACTTCTCGAGAGCATCAAAGAAAATAAAATCCTGCTCTTTATCACACATCGTCTCGATGAGATTGAACACCTGGTCAATCGTGTCGTCTATATGGACCTTGGCAAAGTAGTCAGCGATGAGAAGCTATAAGGGTTGGTTGGTTTTTATTGTGTTGGTCTCTTTTTGGGGCTGTGAACGCAAGATCGATCTCAATCCCCATGAGGTACACTGGGACAGAGATATGTGCATACGCTGCAAGATGGTGGTAAGTGAGAGAATGTATGCCGCACAGACGACTGATCCGAATACTGGCAAAACCTACTATTTTGACGATATCGGCTGTACGGTACTTTGGTTTATAGAGGATGAGATCGAGTGGGCTGACAGAGCGGTGATATGGGTGACCGATGTCAAAACCGGAGAGTGGATCGATGCAAGAACTGCCAAATGGAGTACGATGAGTATTACTCCAATGGCATTTGGTTATGCGGCACACAAGCCGGGAACAGAACCAAAAGATACGGAAATTATTGATTATATTGAAATGGCAAAAAGAGCAATTATTTTAGAAGAGAGAAAAATGAAATTTGAGGTTACGCAATGAATACATTATGGTTAGTAGCTCGTTTGGATATTATGGAGTCGATCAGGGCAAAGTGGTTTTATGTCTATAGTTTTGTGTTTGGTGGACTCATAGCACTCTTTTTCCTTACGGGAGTGACACAGTCAGTGGTAATGGGCTTTAGCGGATTGAGTCGTTTGTTGCTGGTCTACATCCAGGTGACGATCGTGATACTTCCGATCTTTATCTTGATCACTACTGTAAGGTCGATCTCCGGAGATCGGGAGAGTCACATATTGGAGTATATGCTCTCTTTTCCCGTCTCTTTAAAAAGTTACTATTGGGGTAAGCTGTTGGGGCGTTTCGTGACAGTCTTTTTCCCTGTCTTCGTGGCGATGATCATCGGTGTGATCTGGGGGGTGATAAAAGGTGCGGCAGTTCCATGGGAGATGCTGCTGCTCTATTCTGCAATGCTTTTTGCTCTGACCTGGGTCTTCCTGGGGATCGCTTTTTTTATTTCTACACTTGTGAAATCTCAGGATATTGCACTGGGAACGGCATTTTTTGTATGGATCATTATGCTGGCGTTTATCGACATCGTGCTGATCGGTATTATGATGCAGAGCAATGTGGACGAGAGTATCATTATCTTCAGTGCGCTGGCAAATCCTCTTGAGACCTTCAGGATAGGTGCTATCTCACTTTTTGATCCGGAACTGACCGTGATCGGACCGACAGCTTATTATATCCTGGATGCCTTTGGAAAAAATATGTTTATGCTGTTTTCTATTGTCTATCCTGTGATCCTGGGATTTCTTTTCGCTTTTTTGGGGTATAATCTTTTCAGAAAACGAGATTTATTGTAAAGGATGATAATGAGAATTGTTTGGATGAGTTTGATGCTGGTTGCCTTGACAGGCATAGTGAGTGCTGAGGGTATCATTGCTGACAAAAGCGAGAGAGATCTGATTTGCGGTCTGCAACCCTATAAAAATCCGAAATGGGTAACTGAAATTGAACTCAGAAATGGGAAAAAGCTCCATTTTATATCGGTAAAGTGTATGATGCTTTTTTACTATAAAAATGATAAATGGGATGATCTGGGTCTTTTGGGTACCAAAGATCCTATTACGGCATTGAGAGTTCAGGATTTTGGGAGTTTGAAGGTTATCGATGCCAAAAAAGCTTTTTATGTTTACGGAAGCCATGTCATGAGTTCCAAAGGAGATGACCTGATTCCGTTTGAATATGAAAAAGATGCTGAAAACTTTATGAAAGAAAATGGTGGACGCAAGATCCTGACGTGGAAAGATTTTAAACTCAATCTTTTTGATCTTCTCAATCTGTAAATGTTTAATGGATTGAAGCCATTTAACATAAAATTAACACAAACTAACGATAATAACTTATAAAAAACATAAGGAGAAAAAATGAAGAAAGTTCTATTAACACTGTTGGCTATGGGTACGATGTTTGCTTTTGCAAATGCAGAAGAGGTAAAGTCTGCTGCGCCAGCTGAAAAACCGAAAAAGATGACGAAGATGTTCCAGACGGTGCCAATGGATAAAGCAACGATCCTGCAAGAGGGTAAAACAAAAATGTTTTGTCCGGAGTGCGGTATGACGTTGCCGATGTTCTATAAAACCAATCATGCAGCAACGGTAGATGGAAAAGTGAAACAGTACTGCTCTATTTATTGTATTGTGGAAGATACGAAAAAAGGTTCCAAGCTGACAGATATCAAAGTTGTGGATGTAAAGAGTCTGAAGTTTATCAATGCCGATAAAGCCTTTTATGTTGTCGGAAGCAGCAAAAAAGGTACGATGACCATGGTCAGCAAATATGCCTTTGCTTCCAAAGTTGATGCTGAAGCCTTTGCCAAAGAGAACGGCGGTAAAGTGATGAACTATGAAGGAGCATACAAAGCGGCTGAAGCCGATTTTGGCAAAGACAGCAAAATGGTTAACAAAAAACAGAGTATGATGGCAGAAAAAGGTGAAATGATGTATGGCAAAATGTGTCAAAAGACCGATCAGAAATTTGCCACCACAGCAGAAGCCAAAGCGTTCATCATGAAGAACAATCTCTGCAAAGGGTTAAATCCGAAACAGTTGCAGGCAGTAGGACTTTATCTGAAAGGCAGATAAGAAAACAATTAATAATTAACAATTAGAAATTAATAATTGTGGTAAGCATTGCTTTGCAATGCTGCTATTTCTTGTTCCTCGTTCCAACGGTTCCCGTGGGAACGAGGGAAGATATCAGGATTATTAAAAAGGATATCAGTATGAAGACAGTAGCTTTTTTAGTAATACTCTTAGCTCTACCACTCTTTGCCGAAGAGATGAGCCTGGCAAAAATTGTCAAGCTCTCAAACAAAGGTGAAAAGATTGTCAAAACACTCTGCGAGAGTGATAAGCTTCCGGATGCCACAGGTACAATTGAGCAATTGATGGAAAAGATCAAAGAATCTCATGCCTGTCCTCCTCTGTCAAAATCCAAGTTGGAAGCGGTTGCGTATTATGTCAGTAATGGCAGCATGGAACTTACGGGCAAGAATATCGCGGTGCCTGCAAAAGAGAAATGCCCGGTATGCGGTATGTTTGTCGCCAAGTATCCCAAGTGGGTAGGGCTTATCGTTGTTGGTGACAAAAAGTACTATTTCGATGGTGTCAAAGATATGATGAAGTTCTATATTTTTGATGGAGATTTCCCTTATGACCGAAGCAAGATCAGTACAATGAAGGTAACTGATTTCTATACACTTGAAGGCATTCTCGCCAAAGAGGCTTTTTATGTCATTGGATCGGATGTTTATGGTCCCATGGGAAATGAACTGATTCCTTTCAAGACGCATGAGGCCGCCAAAAATTTTATGAGTGATCACAGAGGAAGAGAGATTGTACTGTTTGACAAGATCACACCTAAGATGGTGATGGCACTAGATGGTGTTGAATACGAGTAAGTCTTCATGGTAAAACCTTTTTACTTGGCAAGCAGCCTGCTCCTCCTGATAATCATTTCAATGGGAGTGCATTATGCTTTGGGGGACAGGCTGGGTGTCACTGATAGTATCAATGCTGTTGGAGAAATGACGCGGATATGTTCACCTTCATTCAGCGTTGCCTACTATGAACCTAGAATGCAAGGGGTGAAAAAGGCAGATAATATTGCATACCCCGAGATGATGCCTATTGATCGAATGGATTTTGTTTATGCGAAATAGTCCTTTTTTTCATTTTTTGACGCTGGAATTTTTCAAGGAGCGCAAGAAGCATATCGGTGTGATCGCCATTTCGCTGGTGATCCTCTTTTTGCTTAGCAGCGTACTCTTTATCTCCTCTTCTATTCGTTACTCTTTGGAGCAGACACTGGCTCAGGAGCCTGACTTTGTAGTGCAGCGCATTCAAGGTGGACAGAGAGTCAATGCACCAGCAGAATGGATAGATAATCTACTGGAGATTCACGGTATTAGCAAGGTGACACCGCGTGTTTATGGTCGTTACTTTTTCAAGTCCAAGGAGGATTCCTTCCTGATTGTGGGGGTTGACTTCATGGATGAGCAGAGTCATAAGGCACTGCGAACGATTATGGATGAGACTGACCTGAAGCAATTTCTGAAGGGGGATAATATGCTAGCAGGTGAAGGGGTCTCCAGCCATCTTAAAGCACATTTTTATCCCAATGGCTACAGTTTTTTGACTCCTAAAGGTGCCTTTAAAAAGGTGCATCTTTTTAAAGTGCTTCCCAAAGAGAGTAATCTGATCGCCAATGACATGATCATCGTTCCCATTGAGTTGGCTCAGGAGATTCTGGGGATGAGTGAAGAAGAGGTGAGCGATATCGCTTTCAATGTGCCCAATGATGATGAGTGGGAGAATGTGGAGGATAAGATCAGTTCCTTCCACTATGATCTGCGTGTTGTGACCAAAAACGATATCAAAAAAGCGTATGAAAATCTCTATAACTACAAAGGCGGTATTTTTTTGATCCTCTTTTTGATCACAATTGTTACTTTTGTGCTTATCCTCTATCAGCGCTACTCCATGGTCTACTCGAGTGAACGGCGCCATATTGGTCTATTGAGAGCTTTAGGATGGAGTATTCGCGATGTATTGAAGCTGAAGTTTTTTGAGACGATGATGGTGGTAGTGGTGGCGTTTGTACTGGGCGTAGCGTTAGCCTATCTCTATGTCTTTGTATTGGGTGCACCATTGCTGAGAGAGATATTCCTGGGCGGCGCCAATCTGCATAACACTGTAACACTGGTCCCTGTATTGGATTTTGGCATACTCAGCTCTATTTTCCTGATCTATGCCGTCCCTTTCGCTTCGGCAGTGCTTATTCCTGTCTGGAAAATCGCTGTTACCGACCCCAAAGAGGCGATGTTATGATAAGCGATGTTGTGACAGGGGAGACGATGATCGTCATTGAGAACCTGAACAAACATTTTGAGAGTGGTGATGCCCTCTCCCGTGTTCTCAGGGATATCAATCTGGAGATCAAGACAGGAGAGTGTATCATTCTTAAAGGGGTGAGCGGCAGCGGCAAGACGACACTGCTTTCGATCATGGCAGGACTGGATCGACCCAGCAGCGGGAAAGTGCTGGTGGAGGGAGAGTCAATCAGCAAGCTTCCTGATCTCCATATTTCGCACTTTAGAGCCCAAAAGATAGGGATGATCTTTCAGCACTTTAATCTATTCGATCACCTGACGGCCGCTGAAAATGTGATGATTCCTCTGATTCCTGCCGGGCTGAATATGAATGAGGTCAACCGCAGAGTTCAGGCAAGCTTGAAGCTTGCCAATATTTCCCACAAAGCCCAGAGTCCGGCAGGGCGACTCTCGGGAGGTGAGAAGCAGCGTGTTGCGATCGCCCGTGCACTGGCCTCTGATCCGGCTATCATTTTGTGTGATGAGCCCACAGCGAACCTTGACCGCGACAACTCATTGAAATTTATTGATATACTGAGTCAGCTTCATGACATGAGGAAAACGATCGTGGTAGCTACGCATGACCCACTCTTTGATACTTTGCCGTTTAGCAGCAGAGTTGTGCCGATGGAGGATGGCTCTCTCGTTGACAGTGCCTCCAAAGATACACTTGTCGAATGCTAAGGGAACGCAGTGAACGAAATACTATTGAGTAATCAGGTTATTGTCTATCTGTTGAGTGAGTCGATTCTTTTTGGGTTGCTGTTTATTGCTTTCATGATCACGCTCGGCATTTTGGCCAAATGGGATTTTGGCAGCTACTCAGAGTATCAGTTTCGCTTAGAGCGGCGCGCCTATCTTGTGATGACGATTCTGCTCTTTGTTTTTGTGGTAAAGTTCCTGCTTCTAGTCTATTTTGTTTTTGCGATTGATAGTTTGTCGCTATTGGTACCCGGTGCTATGTGCGCCGCCGGAGTCATCTCAGCCAATGATTATGGTATGCTCCTGCTTTTTCTCAAATTGGTGATCCTTTTCTTCCTTCTGCTTTGGATGGCGCTCAATGCCTATGATCTGCGTGCCAAAAATTACCCGCTTTTTCGTATCAAATCATGGCTCTTTGTTGCTATTTATCTCGTGATTGCCATTGAGACAGGCGTTGATTTTGCCTACTTTAGCCATATTGATACTCTGGAACCTGTTAATTGCTGCTCGACACTTTATGGGCAGCTCGAAGGCGCCAACCCTTTGCCTTTTGGACTTAATACAATGACACTTTTGGTTCTCTTTTATCTCCTCTATGTTGTTGTAGTGGGTGCAATGCTCTCGGGACAGAAGATGCTTTCTGCAATGGCCATCCTTCTTTTTGTTGTGATCGCATACTACAGTGTGGTCTATTTCTTTGGCACCTATATCTATGAGCTGCCCACTCATAACTGCCCCTTCTGTATGCTTCAAAAAGAGTACTACTATGTGGGCTACCTGGTTTGGGGGACGCTCTTTGGCGGGGCTTATCTGGGGCTGGTATCCTCTGTCATGGAGATGGGACTTAAGGTGGAGCGACGCAAAGAACGCAAAATTGCACTGATACTGCTCAGTATTTTTGTGTTACTATGCACAGCATATGTTGCGGTCTATTATCTTCGTAATGGTGTCTTTCTATAAATGGCGTACAGGAGTTGAATGTGAAAAAAATTATACCGATAATTGCGATAGTGCTGATGCTTGCCATCATCGCTACCATCTTTATTTCGATGGCGAAAGAAGATCAGCCTATTACCATCATAACAGGTAATATGGAAATGAAGCCTCTGCCCATCAAGATCAACCATACCAATGATCCCCAATGTGCAATGCTGATCAAAACAAATTATAATACGGCTCAGATAGCAGCACCTGACGGACGAACCTGGTTTTTTGATGATCCCGGCTGCATGGTGCTTTGGATCGAGGATAAGCCTTTTCGTGATCAGGCTAAGCTTTGGGTGCATACGATTGATACCAAGCAGTGGATCAATGCCAAAACAGCACGATTTGGTATCACGGATCGTTCAGAGATGGGTTACGGCTTTGGGGCAAGAGAACGAGAGACCAATGAAACGATCGATTTTGAGGAGATGCGCCTGAGAATGTTGCGCGGAGAGAATTTGACTGATCCGAGAATCCGAAAAAAACTTCTGGGGATTTAGTTGAATACTATTGATATTTTCTCGATCGTCACCGTTGCTTTTTTAGGTTCAGTGGGCCACTGTATAGGGATGTGCGGAGGGATCGTAATCGCCTACAGCAGCACCAAGGTAGATGAGAAGTGGTCAAAACTGATACAGTCTGTTGCCCATCTGACCTATTCGTTGGGGAGGATTACTACCTATACACTCCTGGGGGCTATCTTTGGGGCGATTGGCGGTGTTGCTTCCTTTAATAATATTGCTAATGCTGCCCTGACGATTGTTGCCGGGGTTTTTATGATCCTGGCAGGGCTTTCTCTTATTGGTAAACTTCAATTTTTGACCAAATTGGAGCACTCCTTTTCAGGAAGCCGGTGGTACCAGGAGGTATTTCGAAATGTTTTACGCTCGAAGTCGCTCTACAGTTTCTTTATTTTGGGACTTCTTAATGGACTGCTCCCCTGCGGACTTGTCTATTTCTTTGCGGTCACGGCTGCAAGTACGGGCAGCCCATTGTGGGGTGCTCTGGTAATGTTTATTTTTGGCCTCAGTACGGTACCTGCTCTTTTTACTTTGGGCTTGTTTACGGGGATCTTTACCAAAAGCAGCCTTCGAAAAACCATGATGAATCTGGCTGCCATGGTAGTAGTTCTCTATGGTCTCTATACGGTTTACCGAGGTTATGATTTTATAATTCATCCTGAAAAATCCCTGCTTAATTGCTGTGATACCGACCAGGAGATAAAAGGTGGAGAGAGTCAATTTCCAAAATTTGAGGGCGAAAAGATAGAGATAGAGAAGTAGTTTTATAATGAAGAATTTTTGATCTCTTATTGTCAAAAAATAGCTTTGAAGCCAGTAGGGGTAAGTGCTTTTTATCATTTTTTCGCTATACTTACGTGTATTTTTAACTAATTGAAGGAGAAAACAATGGCATTGTTTGATGACGTAAAAGAAGTAGTTGTAGAGCAGCTGAATGTAAGCCCAGACGAGGTAAAAGAAGAATCGAAATTTGTAGAGGATCTCGGTGCTGACAGTCTCGACGTTGTTGAACTGGTAATGGCTCTTGAAGAGAAATTCGATATCGAAATTCCTGATGACCAAGCTGAGAATATCGCTACAGTGGCGAATGCGATCAAATTTATCGAAGATAATAAATAAGTTATCATGTCCCCTCTTTATGGGGGGGGTAACGAAATGTAATTTAAGGGTAATCTCTAAAAATTCTTTTATTTGGAATTTTTATAAATTTCCCATAATTCAATGACAGGAGCAGATTGTGAAAAGGGTAGTAATAACAGGCTTAGGAATGATCAACAGCCTCGGCCTTGATAAAGAAAGCGCATTTAAGGCTATTGTTGAGGGACAATGCGGTATCAAAACGATTGAACTCTTTGACCCTGAAAAGTTCTCTGTCAAAATCGCCGGTGAAATTACCAACTTTGATCCAAGTACGGTTATGGATGCCAAAGAGGTCAAGAAAGCGGATCGTTTCATTCAGCTGGGACTCAAAGCTGCCGCAGAGGCAATGGCTGATGCCAACTTCTCTAATGATGTGGATATGGAGCGTTTTGGTGTCGCTTCCGCTTCCGGAATCGGAGGACTGCCGAACATTGAAAAGAATTCAGTGATCTGTGAGACCAGGGGCCCGAGACGAATTTCACCCTTTTTCATTCCTTCTGCTCTTGTCAATATGCTGGGAGGATTTGTTTCTATCTATCATGGATTAAAGGGGCCAAATCTCTCGAGTGTGACTGCCTGTGCAGCGGGTACCCATGCGATCTCTGAAGCTGCCAAGACGATCATGCTCGGCGGTGCTGACAGGATGTTGGTAGTAGGGGCTGAATCGGCAATTTGCGGGGCCGGCGTCGGCGGATTTGCTGCAATGAAAGCGTTGAGTACCAATAATGACGATCCAAAAGGGGCTTCCCGTCCTTTCGATGCAGACCGTAATGGGTTTGTCATGGGTGAAGGAGCCGGTGCACTGGTAGTTGAAGAGTATGATTCAGCAGTAGCCAGAGGGGCTGAGATCTATGCCGAACTGATCGGTTTTGGTGAGAGTGGAGATGCAAACCACATTACCTCGCCGGTAATGGAAGGCCCGCTTCGTGCAATGAAAGCAGCACTCTCTATGGCAGGTAACCCGAAAGTTGATTATGTGAATGCACACGGTACCAGTACTCCTGCAAATGACAAGAATGAAACAGCAGCTCTCAAAGAGGTCTTTGGCGGTAAAGAGAATTGTCCCCCTGTCAGTTCGATCAAAGGTCAGATCGGCCACTGCCTCGGAGCGGCAGGTGCTATCGAAGCAATTGTGACGCTGATGGCAATGAAAGAGGGCATAATTCCTCCAACGATCAACTATATCACTCCGGATGAAAACTGTGACCTTGACTATGTCCCCAATGAGGCAAGAGAAGCGGAGATTACTGTAGCCATGAGCAACTCATTCGGTTTTGGCGGGACCAACGGCGTCGTTGTTTTCAAAAAGATATAAGGAAGACATATGGCAACTTATCTTGATTTTGAGAGTCGAATCGAAACGATCCAGGGGGATATTGAATCGGCAAAAGCAAGAGAGGATGAGCATGCTGTAGAGACCCTTCAGAAGGATTTGGAAAAAGAAGTTCAGAAGACTTTTGGTTCTCTTAATGACTATCAGAAACTTCGACTGGCACGTCATCCGGATCGTCCCTATGCGCTTGACTATATCAGACTGATGATGGAAAATGCCTATGAGATTCACGGTGATCGTGCATTTCGTGATGATCCGGCCATACTTTGCTATATAGGATGGATAGATGGCGAAAAGACTATGGTCATCGGTGAGCAGAAGGGACGCGGTACCAAAAAAAAGATCATGCGGAATTTCGGTATGCCCAACCCGGAGGGCTACAGAAAAGCACTGCGTGCCGTCAGACTGGCAGAAAAATTTGATATCCCGGTTTTGATGCTGATCGACACTCCGGGCGCTTATCCGGGATTGGGTGCTGAGGAGCGCGGCCAGAGTGAAGCAATTGCACGTAACCTTTTTGAATTTGCCAGTATGAAGATACCAATGGTTTCCATTGTAATTGGCGAAGGAGGGAGTGGCGGTGCTCTTGCAATCGGTGTGGCAGACAAACTGGCTATGATGCGCTACTCTGTATTCTCTGTTATTTCTCCTGAGGGATGTTCTGCTATTTTATGGAATGACCCTGAAAAGGTAGAGCAGGCAACCAAGGCATTGAAGATTACGCCGGATGACCTTCTGGAGCACAAACTTATCGATGATATTCTTGATGAACCGTTGATCGGAGCACATCGTGACAAACAAGCTGCAGCAGATGCAGTCAAAGACTATTTTCTTGAAAGTGTCAAGCAATTGAGAGAACTTTCTCTGGATGAATTGCTGGAACAGCGTTACCAGAGGCTTGTTGCTGTTGGCGCTTATAGTGAATAGACTTCTACAGGAATACTTTATATGATACATGAAATAGCCAATACCATCGTTGGATACATTGGAGATATGGGTTATTTGGGTATCTTCCTTCTCATGTTTCTTGAGAGTACATTCTTCCCTTTTCCCAGTGAAATTATTATGATACCGGCAGGATACCTTGCTTTCAAAGGTGAGATGAATGTCTATATCGTAGTGTTGGTTGGTATACTTGGTTCTGTTGCAGGTGCACTTTTCAACTATTATTTTGCCATATACTTTGGAAGGAAGTTCATCTTAAAATATGGAAAATATTTCTTCATAAAAGAAAAGACCCTTGATAAATTAGAAGCTTTTTTCGTTAAGCATGGAGAACTCTCCACCTTCAACGGAAGACTTATCCCAGGCATACGCCAACTTATTTCACTACCTGCAGGATTGGCACGTATGAATGTAGCCAAGTTTTCTCTTTACTCAGCATTGGGTGCAGGTATCTGGGTGATTGTATTGGTAGTTTTAGGGTATTTGCTGGGCTCAAATGAAGAACTCATCTCTGAGTACCTGAAATCAGCAACACTGATTGCTCTTGTGTGTGTGGTGTTAATTACAATTTTTTATGTGGTTAGAAACAAAAGAAGGAAAGAGATATTAGAAGAGGTGTGATCGAGAGCCTTACGATCAGGCGAAAACTGGCTATCCTTTCAGTTGTTGCATTGATTTTTTTTGTTCTGATCACTCTGGATGTTTTTTTTGAAGGCGCATTGGTACAATTTGACAAGGTGGTGAATCATTGGTCGCTGAGCTGGCATACGCCTTTGCTGGACAGGGTATTTTACGGGATCACCCAGTTGGGAAATCTGATGGCTATGCTATTTTATACGGTTGCCCTGACTCTTCTGATGCTATGGAAAAAATACCGGGAAGGGTTACTCTTCTACTGGAGCGGTATGATAGGGGCTTCACTGTTATTCAGTGTGATTAAAGAGCTCTTTATGCGAACGCGCCCATCAAGTTGTATCGGAGGAGTGCATCAGTATGGCTACTCTTTTCCTTCCGGCCATGCTACGATGTCAATGACCTTTGCACTCCTGCTCTTTTTCCTCTTTTATCAGAAAGTTTCCGGAGCATACAGGGTTATTTTGCTCTTTTTTTGCCTGCTGTTTCCTCTGTTGGTCAGCTTCTCCCGTGTCTATTTGGGCGTTCACTATTTCAGTGATGTGTTGGGAGGGATGATGCTCGGGATCTTTTGGGTGACATTGATGGCATGGGTATTTAATTGGTGGGGTAATAATGGCAAATTTGGGTTGCATTGCGAGGCAATGCATTGATTAATCCAGCCACCAGACTCTGAATTTTTTGCCTTTTATTTTTCCCTTCTTTAAGCCTTCGAATGCTTTTTTAATACTCTTTTTGTCAATGGCTGCATAAGCGTGGAAGTCAAAGATATCAATCTTTCCTATCTGGTCTCCGGCGATTCCTATCTCTTTGCTGAGTGCACCGAGAATATCTCCCGGCCGGATTTTATTCTTCTTCCCCCCATCGATACAGAGGGTTGCTTTGTCAGCATGGAGAGTAAAATTTCTGTCGACGGTTAATGCTTTGAGAGAAAGCAGTTGTGCAGAAGGGGCCATCTCTCTGAGTTTCTCTTTCTGTCTGGGCGTATAGAGAGAAATGGCGACCCCTTCCGCACCTGCCCGTGCAGTTCGTCCGATACGGTGGATATAAACTTCCGGGTCGTGCGGCAGATCATAGTTGACGACCAGGGAGACATCCTTGACGTCCAGGCCTCGTGAGGCGACATCGGTAGCGACCATGATACGGGCTGAACCATTGGCAAACCTGAGAAGTGTTTCATTGCGTTCTCTTTGATCGAGATCTCCCTGCAGGTCAAGGGCAGAGAAGTCTTTTGAACGCAGGAAATCCGTAATCTCAACCGTCTCTGCCTTGGTGTTGCAAAAGATAATGGCAGTGGAGGGCTTATAGGATTTGAGTACTGAGAGCAGTGCTTCAGGTTTGGCGTGCTGCGATATTTCAAAGGCTAGTTCCTGAATAACCGTGTCACTATGGTCCATGTCGACTTTGACCATTACGGGAGTATTCAGAATTTCTTTAGAGAGCTTTTGGATATGTTCAGGATAAGTAGCGGAAAAGAGCATGCTTTGACGTTTTCCCGGTATATTGGTGACAATTTTTCTAATCTCATCATAAAACCCCATATCCAGCATACGGTCGGCCTCGTCAAGTATCAGCGTTTTGATCTCTTTCAAATAGATAGTTTCTCTGGAGAGGTGATCCTGCAGCCTTCCGGGGGTGCCCACCAAAATATGCGCACCCTGCTCAAGAGAAGCGATCTGGGGACGCATAGGGGTGCCGCCGCAAAGCGTAAGGATTTTGAGATTTTCTTTGTATCGTGCCAGGCGACGCAACTCTTTGGCTACCTGGTCAGCCAGTTCCCGCGTAGGACAGAGGATCAATGCCTGCGGATTTCGCCTTTTTGTATCAATCTTATGGATCGATGGAATTCCGAATGCAGCAGTTTTTCCTGAGCCTGTTTTGGCCTGCGCAATAATGTCCTTGCCTTCAAGAAGAGAAGGAATGGTGGATGCCTGTATGGGAGTCATGGTTGTGTACTGCAGTTGTTTGAGATTGTCTGTCAGAAGTTTGGGAAGTCCTGCAAGTTTGTCGAATGATTCCATTGGATGGATACCTTTTCGTTATTTGTTATGCGTTAAAATTTTAAAAATATGGTGTTACTGGATAGAGGAGCGCGGGGAATTCCCGCAAAGAGTATTATGCTTGAGACTTTTGATATTCTACAATCATTTGGAGTGCTTCATCTTTGAGTAGAAGTTTCTCTTTTTTGATCGTTTCAAGCTCTACGTCTGAAAGGTAAAGTCTTCCTTCATCTGCATCTTTTGCTTTTTGGTCAAGTTCATTGTGCTTTTCAAAGATTTTTGCAAAGTGTCCATTTTTTTGCTTCAGTTGTGAAATTTCATCTCTATATTCATGTAGCATTGTAGCTCCTGTATTATGTTTATGTATTTGTGTTATTTTATCTTTTTTGTGGTTAGAGGAGAGTTAAGAGATCTATCTTGGATTCTGGCCTAAGTTCTATACTCCGCATTGATCTTCACATAATCATAGCTGAGATCACAACCGTAGCTGGTGTAGCTCGCATTGCCAATACCAAGATCGCAGGTGATTTTGAAACTCTCCTGCTTCATGATCTTGTAGGCTTTCTCTTCGCGCTCTTTGTCGAGTTCCCTGAATTCATCAGAGTAGATAAGCAGGTTATCGTAGTGGATGGTGAGTGTTGCATCATCACAGCTGACACCGCTGGCCCCGATGGTTGAGGCGATACGGCCCCAGTTTGGGTCTTCGCCGAAGAGGGCGGTTTTAACCAGGAGGGAGTTGCTGAGTGCCCGGCTTGCCTGCATGGCTTCTTCATCATTCAGGGCACCCTTGACTTCAAAAGCCACCAGTTTATTGGCTCCTTCGCCATCCCTGAGGATCATCATCGCCAACTCAAAGGTGATCTTGTTCAGGGCTTCCCGAAAAGCCTCTTTATGGTAAACATGACTAGTTTTGTTTGCAAGGAGCATGACTGTATCGTTGGTTGACGTATCCCCGTCGACAGAGATACGATTGAATGATTGTTCTGTGGCTTCATGAAGCAGCGGCTGCATCTCTTCTTTCGGAATCGCAGCATCAGTGATGATGAAGCAGAGCATCGTAGCCATAGCGGGATTGATCATGCCGGCTCCTTTGCAGATGGCAGCGATGTGGAATGCTTCCCCATTTTTAAGCTCCACTCTGAAAGCAAGCTCTTTTTTGAAACTGTCAGTGGTCATGATGGCACGGGCAGTTTTGTCACTCTCTCTGGCCTGATAGTCGAAGCGATCGAAAGCAGAGGTGATCTTCTCTTGATCGAGACGGTAGCCTATTACTCCGGTCGAACTCATTACAGGGTTGGTCAAAGCAATTCTTTTGCCAAGCTCTGCAAAGAGGGTATCAATATCCTCGATCCCTTTTTCTCCTGTCATTGCATTGGCATTTTTGGCATTCATGAGGATAAAATCAGTTTGAAACCCTTCAGGATAGCGCAGGAAATGCTGGATAGGGGCTGCCTGAAAACGATTGCGGGTAAAGACAGCCGCAATATCGCAGGGAACTTCACTGCGGATAAAAGCCACATCACCATCGATAGCACTTGTATCGCCTGAATTGGCCGGGTTGGTTCGCATCCCGACATTGACAGCATCACAAAAGAAGCCGGGAACATTCTCCAATCCTCTTTTCAAGGGAAAGAGTTTAAACATACTTAAGCTCTTCGGGCTTTTCTTTTTTTCGGATGATCTTTTTGGCTTTCATGATACCCTCTCCGGTGCCGATAAGCAGCAGTTTGCTTGCCGGAAGGATGATGGTGTCACCCTGGGGCATTGGGATAAATCTGCCATCTTTCTGGCGGATACCGATCACCGTGACGTTGGCGATATCCCTGAAACGTGCTTCCTTTATTTTTTTAAGTGTCAGCCAGCTCGTCTTGGAGACTTTTGCCTCTTCCATATCCAATGGTGTATCTTTTTTGTAAAGGAACTCCTGCAACAGATTTTCCATATCGGGCCTTACAGCCATAGCATTGATACGCTGTGCCATCAGTTTGGTGGGCATCACCACTTTATCAGCTCCCAATTTGAGAAGTTTCTGTTCATCTTCAGCCCCATCGGCATTGGCAATGATCAGATATCTCCTTCCGGGACTGCTTCTGCCTATCTCTTTTTCATAGAGTCTGGAGGATGCAACCATCGCAATATTATCGGCGATATTGTCTGCGAGGGTGATGACTCCTTTGGCGCTGGAGAGATGTGATTTGAGAATACCTGCGTCAGTGTGCGGTTCCTCCTGGACAAAGTAGGGATAATGGTACTTTTTGGCAATCTCTTCCATGTCCTCCCTGGGATCGACAACAACGAAAGGGACTTGATTGGCCCGGAGTTGTCTTGTGACCTGTATGGTAAAGTCATTGTGATAACAAACAATAAAATGCTGTTTGAGCATGGCGATTTCGTATAGCATACGGCGCTCCTTGGAAATTTTCTGGAATTCACCTTTCTTGATCACTTCGGCGATAATACCTACAGCAATGGAAAAAATGACAAATCCAAAGATAATCAGGGTAATTGTAAAGATACGCCCTGTATCAGAGATTGGACTGATTTCACCAAACCCAACGGTTGTAAAGGTGATCCCTGTCTGATAGATGGCATCCATGAGAGAAAAACCATCGATCACCATATAGCCGACCGTACCGATAAGCATCGTAAGAACGGTCAGGATAAAGGGAAGTCTGAAAGGTGCTAGTTGAGCATAGTACTCATCGTTGAGTGTGATATGTGGTTTGGGGGCGCTTCTCCATCCGAGAAACTTTTTGATTTTTTGTGTGGCAGACATCCGACAGGACGCTTTTTGGCAAAGCCAAACAAAGCTGCGCTAACGCTGAATTTACTTCAGCAGCAGGCTCAAGCGACTAGTCGCTTTTATGCTCTGCCCGCAGTTTGACTGACTTAGCTGGCTGCTGCAGCTTGAGCAGCTTTCTTTTTCATTGTTCTGAGTTCAGAAGCAGCAACTTTGATTCTTTTGGTGGTTCCGTCTTCCATTGTGACCTTCACTGATCTCAGGTTTGGAAGCTGTCTTCTCTTTGTTTTGTTATTAGCGTGACTCACATTGTTTCCTACCAGTGGACCTTTGCCGCTGACTTCGCATCTTCTTGCCATAATATTACCTTTGTTTCTTGATGAATTCCGCCTGACCTCTCAGGCCATTCGTGAATAATTTTTGCGATTATATCCGAAAGAGTCTAAAATATTCTTTAAAACACCACTTTGGCGGCTTTCCTGATGTGTTTCATATTCTCTATGGTATAATCCATAAAAAAATATAAAGAGTCATCAATTATGTTAGTAGCACCAAGTATTTTATCGGCTGATTTTGGACATCTTGCCAGAGATGTCAAAGCGATCTGTGAGGGCGGATGTGACCTGGTTCATGTCGATGTGATGGATGGACATTTTGTTCCAAACCTGACAATTGGCCCGGTTGTGGTTGATGCGGTAGCTCAGGCAGCAACCAAGCCGCTTGATATTCATCTGATGGTGGAGAACAACAGCTTTTTTGTGGATCTTTTTGCCCCGCTCCAGCCGGAATTTATCTCTTTTCATATCGAAGAGGAGAAACATCCCCATCGCCTGATCCAAAAGATCCGCTCTCTGGGTATTCGTCCGGCGATTGCCCTGAATCCCCATACGCTGCCTGAAGTGATCGAATTTCTGATCGAAGACCTGGACATGGTCCTGTTGATGAGTGTCAATCCGGGATTTGGCGGGCAGAAATTCATCCCTTCGGTACTGGAGAGAGCGGTACGGCTCAAGGATTTGATCGAAAAACGCAATCCCAAATGTCTGATCGAAGTGGATGGCGGTATCAATGATAAGAATGTGCATATGCTGCATGAAGCAGGTGTGGATGTTGTGGTGGCAGGTTCATATGTTTATAAACATCCGGAAAGGGTTGAAGAGGCGATCAATTCTTTGAAAATTAACAGTTAACAATTAAAAATCAATAATTGTGGTGTGCGGTGCGGTGGCTCCGCTTTTTATGAAAAAGGGAAGGTTTTGAGAGTTAAGATTTGTGGTATAACAAACTTATTAGATGCTCTTCACGCCGTAAATGCGGGTGCGGATGCTTTGGGGTTTGTTTTTTACGAGAAGTCACCCCGCTATATCTCTCCTGAAGATGCCAAGGTCATTACTGCAGAGCTCCCGCCTTTTGTCGAGCGGGTGGGACTCTTTGTCGAAGAGACAGCTGAGAGAATCGATGCAATTTGTCAAAAAAGCGGGATGAGTCTGGCTCAAATTCATTTTGATGTGGATGAAGATTTTTTGAATAGTGTGAAGATCAACCAGTTGCCCGTGGTAAGAGCCCGATGCAAAGAGGATGTGGGAAAATTCTCTGATCATTATCGTCTTGTCGATGCCTATTGTGAGGGGTATGGCGGCAGCGGGAAGCGTCTAAACCTGGAGTGGTTTGAAGGAATTGATTGTTCAAAGATCATACTGGCCGGCGGTTTGACGCCTGAGAATGTGGCAGAGGTGAAACGATATGGTTTCTATGCCGTGGATGTCAGCTCCGGTACGGAAGCGAAGAAAGGGGTCAAAAATCCTGTGAAAGTAGAGCAGTTTATAGCCCATGCAAAAAGTATTTGATGAGTTGACAGTCGCCTTTCGCAAAAACGGAGGAGAACTCTCTGCTGAGAGATATGCCCAGATAGCGACGAAATATACCACACTTTTTGAAGAGAGCGATACCATCTTCCTTCTTTTGCAGGCATCAGGCTATCCCATCTCCGAGACAGGCGAAGGGAAGTATCGACTGGAGACCTCTTTCACACCTTATCGTGAACAGCGCTACTGTGTCATAGATATCGAAACAAACGGCAGCAAACCGGGAACTTCACAGGTGATAGAGATCGGTGCGGTGATGATCCAGGACGGCAAGATCATCGATCGCATGGAAACCTTTGTGGAGTGCGCTTTTCTGCCGGAGTTTATTACGAAGATCACCGGGATCGAGCCCAGCGATCTGATCGGTGCACCGACACGGAGAGAAGCGCTTATCATGCTGCGCGTATTTATGGGAGATGCCGTATTTGTGGCTCATAATGCTACTTTTGATTATACTTTTCTCACCGCTTCTTTTAACCGTTTCGGATTGGGGGATATAGGCAATCCTCAACTCTGCACCATCGAACTGGCCAAGCGGACTTTTGAGAGTGAACGCTACGGCCTTGCCTACCTCAATGAGTTTCTAGGGATCCAGACAGCAACACATCACCGGGCCTACAGTGATGCCTACAGTGCTTCCAAAGTGATGGAAAAGAGTTTTGAAACACTGCCGGAGTATGTTAAGACGACAGATGACCTGTTGCGGTTTTCTGTTTCGAGCAGAAAAATGAGGAAGGAGAGAGGTAAAAAATTAAGAGTGAAGAGTGAAGAGTGAAGAGTGCTGGCATGTATTACAGTGTAATACTTTTATTGAAGAACAGGTTTTGTTTTATGGGAAGATTGACAGTATTGTGAAATTAATAATGAAAGCTTTCCAGAGGAAAGCAAACCATAATTCTTCACTCTTCACTCTTCATTCCTCCTTCCCCAATATCTGGTGCAAAAACAATATTTGTCCAAAAAGGGGAGCAAAGATATTGAGTACCGGGATATAGTTGAAGAGTGAAGCGATCATCGCAATGATTCCTGATGATTTTCTTTTTTGTTTGAGTACTGCTTTGTCTGCGATGAAGAGAGAGCCGACATCATAGGTATTTGGTTCTTTGATGAGGATTGACCAGAGCCAGAGCATCCAGACCTGTCCAAGTATCGGAATGAAGATCAGAGGAAAGGTAAAAAGAAAAAGCAGGAGAAAAACGAGACCGGCTTTCAGACTGAGATAAACGGATGTAGCAATATTTGGGCTGCCTACGACTGGTTTGCCGGGGTAGTGCTTTTGTGCCAGTTTGATCAGAAGGGGTTCACTCAGGAGGGAGGTGAGTAT
>JAYEND010000052.1:0-7448 GCA_034721895.1 Campylobacterota bacterium
GCCAGAAACTACATATGTTAGGCCTAGAAGTAAAAAAGCTACAAAACTGATAAGGCCGAAAGCTTTTATCACAGCATTTTGAAATCTCGGCAAATCATTTTGGATCACACTTAACATTGGGAACAAAACTGCCATGAGGCTGCCGGCAGAAAGCTGATTGATCATAAAGTTTAGTGACTTGGCACGCTCAAAATAACCCAAAGTCGCGGGTGCAAATAATTTTCCTATAACAATATAATCCAAACGTGAAAAAATTGCCTCAAGCAGGCCAGATAAAAAAATACGGAATCCAAATCCCCATAGCTGTATAAGTGCCTTGAAAGATAATTGTAATGCAGGTGTCCACTTGGCGGCAAACCAAACAATAATATTGTAAATGACACCTCTCAATAATATCTGAGCTACAAGGCTCCATACCCCTGCACCGTAGAATGCCAGAAAGATTCCAATGACACCACTTATCAGGGAAGCGATAAAATTTGTTTTTGTCAATAGAGCATAGTTCAGCTCTTTGCGTAATTTTATATTTTGCAAAGAGCTGAACGAGTTAATGAGGAAAGTTAAAGACATCACCTGAACTAAAGGGGTAAGCTCACTACTGTCATAAAAATGTGCTATCCAGGAAGCTGAAAAATAAGTAATGAGGGTCAGGATTGCGCCGACAAAAATATTGAAATAAAAAACAGAAGAGTAGTGGACAGGAAGTAGTCTCCGTCGCTGAATCAAAGCTGCGCCTAGACCGACATCCGTAAAGACTTCAGCTATAGTAACAATAACCATAATCATTGCAATCAAACCAAAGTCTGAAGGCTCCAGCATCCTTGCCAGAAAGATGGAGACAATAAAGGTCGTTCCATAAGTAGCTATTTTTCCAAAAAAATCCCAGAAAAAGGCTTTGATTCCTCTTGACTTTAAATTATCGCTCATAAGCTACGACCATTACACTACCTACTGGTTAATTAGAAAAAGTCGAAATGTAAAATACTATTACAAATAAGTATTTCTGCATTAATTTGTACCTTTGCTGAAATATTCTCTCTGTTGCCCGACATATCCCCTGATAATATCAATAATATTGTCCTGCGTATCCACTTCCAAACCGGGGTAAATAGGCAAAGCTAAAATACGACTTGCTACACTTCTTGAAACCTTCATGGTCTGCCTATCTGTCAAATATGGCAATGTATCAAGTGAAGGATAAAAATATCTTCTCGGAAAAATATCATTTTCACTTAACAATTTTTTAACACGAAGCATTTGCTGCTCATTCTCGAAAAGTGCCGGAAAATAGGCAAAATTGCTTGTAGCATTCGGGTTTTTGATCTGAATACCAACAACATCGTTCAATGCTTTATAATAACGATCGTATATCTCTTCGCGCTGCTCTAAAATTAGTTCCATATCATCAAGAACACACAATCCCATGGCAGCTTCAAATTCATTCATTTTGGCATTGGTGCCCAATGCTTTGACTGATTCCGGTCCATCTATACCAAAATTGATCAAATATTTTGCATCCTGTACCAACCTGTCATCATTTATGATGAGTGCACCGCCTTCGATTGTATGAAACAGTTTTGTCGCGTGAAAACTGATCGTTGAAACATCGCCATGGCTCAATAAACTCTTACCCTTATAGTTCTCACCAAAGGCGTGTGCTGCATCATAAATAACTTTCAGGTTGTGCTTATCGGCGATCTTTTCTATATCTTCAACTTCACAGGCATTTCCAAATACATGCACAGGAAGAATGGCACTTGTTTGCTCTGTAATGGCTGCTTCTACATTTTTGGGATCAAGATTAAATGTTTTCGGATCAATATCTGCAAAAACAGGCTTTAAGCCATTGGATATCAGGGAGCTGGTAGTAGCTACAAAACTAAAAGGTGTTGTGATGACTTCACCTTTTAAGCGCAAAAGCCTGTATGCAATTTCCAAAGCTATGGTTCCGTTGGCTACTAAAACAATATTTTTCACTCCCAGATACTCTGCCAACCTTGACTGTAGTTCCTGCACCAATGGCCCCTCATTGGTAACCCATCCACTTTCATAGATCTTATCAACATAGGCAAAATATTTTTGCTTATTTGGCATATATGTTTTTGTAACATTGATCATTGATATTTCTCCAGATACCATTTTATGGTTTTAACGATACCGCTTTCGAAATTCTCATCGGCCTTCCATCCAAGCTCATTTTCGATTTTTGTGGCATCAATGGCATAGCGTCTGTCGTGCCCTGCTCTATCTTCGACATAGGTAATCTGTTCTTTATAGCTCTTCTCTTTCGGGACGAGATCATCAAGAATTTCGCATATTTTATCAACGATATAATTGTTATTACGTTCGTTGCGTCCGCCGATGTTATAAACTTCGCCATTGTTCCCCGTATGATACACAAGGTCGATCCCTTTGCAGTGATCCAAAACATAGAGCCAGTCACGGATATTTTTACCGTCACCGTAAATTGGAATATTCTCACCATTAATCGCTTTTCGGATGATCGTCGGGATCAGCTTCTCGTCATGCTGTTTGGGGCCGTAGTTGTTCGAACAGTTGGTAATGACTGTCTCCATACCGTAAGTATGATGATAACTTCGCACTACCATATCGCTTCCTGCTTTCGAAGCTGAGTAGGGAGAATTTGGCGCATAGGGAGTTTCTTCGGTAAAGAGTCCTTCTTCTCCCAGTGTACCGTAAACCTCATCGGTAGATATATGATGGAAGCGGCACTCTTCATATCCTGGCTTATGAACAAACGGCTTTTCCATCCAATACTTGTAGGCTACATCAATAAGCGTGAAAGTACCGTTGACATTGGTCTCAATAAATATACCAGGGTTCTTGATAGAGTTATCGACGTGCGATTCTGCAGCAAAGTGGATCACGCCCCTTATATCATGCTCAGTAAAAAGATATTCCAACAATTCTCTATTGCCGATATCTCCTTTTACAAAACTGTAGCGTTCACTCTTTTCCACTTCTTTTAAGTTTTCCAAATTACCGGCATAAGTGAGAAGATCCAGGTTGACAATATGATACTCAGGATATTTTTCCAAAAAGTATGGTACAAAATTACTTCCAATAAATCCCGCACACCCTGTCACTAAAATTGATTTCATTCTTTATCCTTGTTGTTGATTTTTTTTAGGCACTCTCTCAATGAATCTTTCCAGTAGGGGATTGAGGTTCCTAATTCATTCTTTATTTTAACCTTGTTCAAAACACTGTAGTGAGGCCTTTTTGCCGGTGTCGGATACTCTTTGGTCTCTATTGCATTGACTTTGCAGTTAATATTTGATAATTCAAAAATTGTTTTGGCAAAATCATACCAGCTGCATACCCCTTCATTGCTGTAGTGATAGAGTGCGCAATTTTGAATTTTGCACCCTAGGGTATTTCCTTTGGTCAATTTTGAATTTTGAATGTTTTCCAGGATCACCCATGCTAAATCTTTTGCATAAGTTGGTGTTCCGACCTGATCAAAAATCACTCCCAGCTCGTCGCGCTCTTCACCTAAATGCAACATGGTCTTCACAAAATTGCTGCCATAGCTTGAATAGAGCCATGATGTTCTTATGATGGCAGAGTTGGCAGGATCAATGGAGAGTATCGCCTCTTCGCCGGCAAGCTTGGTCTGCCCGTAAACACCTTGCGGATCTGTTTGATCAGTTTCGATATAAGGTTTATAATTTTTGCCATCGAAAACGTAGTCTGTTGAAATATGTATGAGCTGAATTTTGCCCTCTTTGGCAATTTCAGCCAATCTTTTGACAGCATCCGTATTGATAGCTTTTGCTGCTTCAGTATCTTCTTCAGCCTTATCAACTGCAGTGTATGCTGCTGTATTGATAATCACATCAAATCTGTTATGTGTGAAATAAGTCTCAACCGCTTCCAGGTCACTTAAATCCAAAATGGCCCGATTAAGAAATGTGAAATCAAATTCTGCAAACTCTGAAGCAAGTTCTGCGATCTCGCTGCCAAGCTGACCATTGGCAGCAGTGACCAGAATTTTTTTATCCATAGAGATTTTCGCCATAATCAAAAAGTTTATCGGCATTTGCCAATAGTGGCTGCATCTGGTCTTTGACAGAAAGCCGTAAAGCATCAGAATCTAACTGCCACTCTATATTGAGTGTTGGATCATTAAATGCAATCCCTCTATCAAACTCCTTGGAGTAATAGTTATCGACCTTATATGAAAATATAGCCTCCTCGGAAAGCACTACAAACCCATGAGCAAACCCACGCGGAATAAATAACATACGTTTATTCTCCTCGGAGAGTTCAATTGACACATATTTACCGAATGTCGGAGACCCTTTGCGAATATCTACAGCAATATCCAGGATTTTACCATTGATGACACGCACCAATTTACTCTGAGCAAAAGGCGGAAGTTGAAAATGCAGGCCGCGAAGTACACCATAGGTAGATTTCGACTCATTATCCTGTACAAAATCAACACTGTGCCCTATCGCTTCTTCGAGCTTATCTTCTCGGAAAGTTTCAACAAAATATCCCCTGTCATCCGCAAAAACTATCGGTTCGATGATAATGACATCAGATATGTCAGTTTTGATAAACTTCATTCTGCTCTACTTTCCCCTGACTATAAACCAGGGATTTAACAGATTTTCCTTGTTGTAGACGACAGGCTTGTTATTTTCAAATTGCACAACCTGTTTACCGCTCTCAAGGACTACAGCATGTGCTGCTCCTGTATCCCACTCCATCGTTGGAGCAAGTCTTGGATAAATATCGGCTGTCCCCTCTGCCACCATGCAAAGTTTAAGTGAGCTGCCTTTGGATACGAGGTCTAATTTTTCTGTTCCAAGCGCCAATTCATCGATAAACTCCTGCGTCTCTTCGGAAAGATGCGACTTTGACGCCACAACACTCAAGTGTTTTTCCGGCTCTGCATTTGTTTTGAGCGGCAGTCTCTCTTCATTTTTAAAGGCACCCTCATCTTTCTTGGCAGAGTACATATCCTCCAATACCGGAGCATAGACAACACCTAAAACCGGTGTGTCTTTATGGATCAAAGCAATGTTGACAGTAAACTCGCCATTCTTTTTGATAAACTCTTTAGTGCCGTCAATCGGGTCGATCAACCAGAAAAAATCCCAGCTCTTTCTCTCAGTATAGGGTGCTGCTTTATTTTCTTCGGACAGAATAGGAATATCAGGATAAAGGCTTGTCAAAGCATTGCAAATGATCTCATTTGATTTCAAGTCTGCTTCAGTAAGAGGTGATTTGTCATCTTTATATTCGACTGAAAAGTCTTTTTCATAAATATCCATGATGGCATCGCCCGCTTCTTTGGCAATCCCTACGATCTCGTCCAGATTAATTTGATCCAGCATTGATAACGTCCTTATATATAGTTATTTTTACGCAAATAGTCAATAATGGAATCAGCACACTCTTCTACGCCAAGTTCACCTCTGATATGTATCTCTGGACTTTTCGGAGCCTCATAGGGTGAACTGATGCCTGTAAAATGCGGGATCTCTCCCTTTCTTGCCTTGACATAAAGCCCTTTTGGGTCTCGCTGTTCACATATTTCAAGTGGGGTATCAATAAAGACTTCGATAAATTCACCCTTGTTTGCCAATGCACGCACTGTATCGCGGTCTTCGCAAAATGGAGAGATAAAAGCAGTCAATGCGATCATTCCTGCATCTACAAAAAGATTGCTGACTTCGCCGATTCGTCTAATATTTTCAATCCGGTCCTCATCACTGAATCCCAAATCTTTATTGAGCCCGTGGCGCACATTGTCACCATCAAGAAGATAAGTGTGTTTTTTCAACTCTGCCAACTTGACCTCAACCGCATTGGCGATCGTAGACTTCCCGCTTCCGCTCAAACCTGTAAACCATAAGATGCAGGGCTTCTGCTCTTTCATTGTAGAGCGTTCCTCTTTATTCAGCTGATGATCATGCCAGACAATATTTTCATTTTCCACTTTTCTATCCCTTGTTTTTTATTTAATACTTTTATAGTAATCCATCAGTATCTCAGCTACTTCCGGACGAGAGAACTCTTTGGGGGGTGCGATACCGTTTCCGAGCATTTCGCGTACTTTGGTGCCCGACAATAATACAAAGTCCTCTTTAGCATGATCCGGTGCTTCGCGCATCATCACCACTCTGTTTAATTTTTTAGAGTAGGCAGTATGATCTGCTTCAAATATCTCAATGTCTAATGCATCTTCCGGTACCTCTTCTTTAAAGATAGTTTGTGCATCGAACGGACCATAGTAATCACCCACGCCGGCATGATCACGCCCAATGATAAAGTGTGTTGCCCCCATGTTTTGACGGAATACCGCATGAAGAACAGCTTCGCGCGGACCTGCATAAAGCATATCGAAACCATATCCAGTCACCATCGTACTATTGTCTGGAAAGTAAAGCTCTACCATTTTACGTATAGAAGCATCTCGAACAGGTGCCGGGATATCTCCAGATTTGAGTTTACCCAGTAGCATATGGATGACCAAACCGTCACACCCTAAACGATCCATAGCCATATGGCAAAGCTCTTCATGTGCCAGGTGCATGGGGTTGCGTGTCTGGAAAGCCACCACTTTTTCCCAACCGTGCTCTGATATTTCGTTACGAATCTCAACGGCTGTACGAAAAGTATCCGGGAATTCTGTCTGAAAATAAGAAAAGTTCAGTACCTGAATGGGGCCGGACAGACATACTTTTCCCTGGGAATTAAATGCGGAAACACCCGGGTGCTCACTATCGTCAGTACGGAAGATTTTCTCTGTCATCAATGCCATCTCTTCATCAGAAAACTCTTCAACGCCTTCAACATCCATAACTGCCAGTACCGGATTACCTTCAACATTCGGATCTCTCAGCGCAATACGATCCCCTACTTTGATATCGCCCGCATCATCAAGCAGATTCAATACCGGAACAGGCCAGAAAAGCCCGGAAGTGGTTTTCATCTCTGTCGCAACTGACAGCGCATCAGCTTTGGACATATACCCAGTCAGGGGGTTAAAATAACCTCCACCCAACTGTACTGCATTAGCTGCAGCTGCCGAACTGACTACAATTGAAGGCAGACTTTCTGCTTCTTTCTGCAATGCCTCATTTTGTGCTGTATCGTAGACAAATAATGGATTTAGTTCGTCAGAACCGTGAGGGTTTATCATGTAGTAACTCCTTGTAAGTTTGATAGCCGACTGTTTTATCTGATTGAATTATGTTATTACTTTTCAGAATTATTGTCAAAATGCAAAAAATTATATCATATTATTAGTTAAAAGGAAATATTATAGGCAGCATTACAATAACGATGATACTATAGATTATACTCATCGGAATACCATACTTGACATAGTCACTAAACCGATATCTTCCTGCACTGTATACCATCAGATTGGTCTGGTAGCTATAAGGAGTGATGAAACTGGCGCTTGC
>JAYEND010000053.1:0-7311 GCA_034721895.1 Campylobacterota bacterium
CACTCATCACCAACCGTCCGGATGGATTGCATTTCAGTTACAAACGCTATTTGGCCAATTTCATCAGGAGCAGATTCGATTTCGAAGGTGTACCGCTTGATATCGTCGCACGAAAACGCGGGGAGAGAATGGAAGATGAGTGATCATTCTTCCAAATTAGAAATTAGAAAGTAAAAATTAGGAATGAGCAAAAAGGGCACCTCCCATGTTAGTGAAACTAAGAAATTATCCCTTTATTAATGTGACTCACCCGGAAGTGGAGAGTTTACTCCCACCAAAAATGTTCTATATTTATGGGACTGCGGAACTGAAGTCTCCACTTCCGAAGAGAAGCTGGTCAAAATTTCTAATTTCTAATTTCTAATTCACCCGCTATAATACGAAAAAAAAATTCAGGACAAATCATGCGTGTACTTACCGGAATCCAGGCTTCTGGCAAACTTCATATCGGAAACTTCTTTGGTGCGATGAAGCCGATGATCGAGCTTCAGGAAGAGAATGAGCTCTTTACCTTTATCGCAAACTACCATTCACTGACAACCTCCAAAGATGCTGAGACACTCAAACAGTATACCCTGGATGCAGCAGTTGATTATCTTTCTATGGGGCTGGATCCCGAGAAAACCACTTTTTGGGTACAAAGTGATATGCCGCAGGTCCTTGAACTCTACTGGATCCTCTCCAAATTCACACCTATGGGACTGCTGGAACGGGCTCACAGCTATAAAGACAAAGTTGCCAGGGGGATTGTCGCTAACCATGCACTCTTCAGTTATCCCGTCTTAATGGCTGCTGATATCCTTATCCTTGACAGCCAGAAAGTTCCTGTAGGGAAAGATCAGATCCAACATATCGAAATGACCCGGGATATCGCCATCAAATTCAATAATGAATATGGTGAGATATTTACCCTGCCAGAGTATATCGTCGAAGAGGATTTGGCAACGATCCCCGGGATTGACGGAGAAAAGATGAGCAAGAGCTACGGCAATACCATCGAGCTCTTCATGGAGGAAAAACCTCTGCAAAAACGCTGTAACAAGATCATCACTGACTCCACACCACTGGGAGAAGCGCTAGATCCGGAGGGTTGCAATGTCTTTGCGCTTGCTTCACTCTTCCTGGATCATGAAACAAAAGATGAGCTCAGTGAGCGCTACCGAAGCGGCAGGGAGGGATATGGCCACTTCAAAAAATACCTCAAAGAGCTGATCTGGGAAGAGTTTGCCGAAGCGAGAGAGAAGCGTACCTACTATCTTGATCATATGGATGAAGTAAGAGAAATCCTCGATTCCGGCGCAAAAAAAGCGCAGGGAGTAGCTGATAAAAAGATGGAGAGAGTCAGAGAAGCAGTCGGTCTCTTATAGGGAGATCTCTAAATTTTAAACTCAGAAGCTTTCATCAACAGGTTTGAGAAATCGACCAGCCTCCCCTCTTTAATGATAAAACCTTCTGAAGTCAAACGTTTGATCTTTGCCTCTGAACCAGTCGCATAATCACCTATCGTTCCATCCGATTTGACTACCCGGTGACAGGGGTGGGTTACTTTATCATAGGGGTTTTTATTCATTGCGTTGCCAACAGCCCTGTAAGCCTTGGTACCCAGAGCATGCGCTATCTCTTTGTAAGTGCTTACTTTTCCTTCGGGGATCTGGCTCAAAAGTGCATAGCAGCGCTCATCAAAGGTCACCCAGCCATCCTTTGGCGATCGACCTCAATCCTTCGACATTATCAGAGGCGAAGATCTTCAGGTCACACTTTTCGCATTGTTCCTGTATACCATGATGCTCTTCGAGATATTCAACGATAGCTTCACCCGAATGTATCATCAGGGGTTGATTCTCAAAATGCTCCACCATCGCCTCACTGATGAGAGGAAAATGGGTACATCCCAGGATCACTGCTGCCGGGCTGGAAATATCTTTGAAATAGTACGCCATGACCTCATCCAAAATCGGGCCGTGAAATATCCCTTCTTCGACCAGAGGAACGAAAAGCCCGGTCTGCATAGCGATCAGATTATTGTAGCCAATGCTTTTCAGTTCATTTTGATAGCGCTTCGAGGCGATCGTCGCACGTGTCCCGGTGATCAAAATAGGGGCATTTTTGTCCTGAAGTTTATTCTCCAGTGCCCTGATCCCCGGTCCGATCACCCCTACGATATCATATCTGCTCGCTTCACGCATCTCTGTCAAAGCATAAGCACTTACCGTATTGCAGGCAGTGATCAGAAGGTCGATATCAAAATTGTTAAAAAATTCAAGGGCTTCAAGAGAGTAGCGGATAATGGTATTTTTGTCTTTGGTTCCATACGGAACTCGCGCCGTATCGCCGTAGTAGATGATCTCATCAAAAAGCTTGTGCTCCAAAAGCGATTTGACAACACTCAAGCCGCCCGCGCCGGAATCAAAAACGCCTACTTTCACAAGATTACGCACCTTCATTCATGATCGAGAGAAACTCATCGTTTGATTTGGTTTTGAGCATTTTGGAGAAGAGGAACTTCAACCCCTCTATCTCTTCCATGTTCTGCATTGCATTACGCAGTGCCCAGACCTTCTGAAGGGTTTCCGGGTCAGTAAGGAGCTCTTCTTTTCTCGTTCCGGATTTGGTGACATCGATAGCCGGATAGATACGGCGGTCGGCAACATGGCGGTTGAGAACCACTTCGGAGTTTCCTGTTCCTTTGAACTCTTCAAAGATCACTTCATCCATACGGCTTCCAGTCTCGATCAGTGCCGTTGCGATGATCGTCAGGCTTCCGCCCTCTTCGATATTTCTCGCTGCACCGAAGAATCTTTTGGGCTTGTGCAGCGCATTGGCATCCACCCCGCCTGAAAGAACTTTTCCGGAACTTGGCGTCACTGTATTGTAAGCACGTGCCAGCCTGGTGATAGAATCGAGTAGAATGATCACATCTTTTCCGAGCTCAACACGACGCTTCGCTTTCTCGATCACCATCTCTGCTGTTCGGACATGATTATGTGCCGGAAGATCGAAGGTCGAACTGTAGACTTCCCCTTTGACAGAACGCTGCATATCAGTGACCTCTTCGGGTCTCTCATCCACCAGCAGCACCATCAGGGATGCATCAGGATTATTATGCGTGATCCCGTGTGCGAGTTCTTTGAGCAACTCCGTTTTACCTGTTCTCGGAGGTGCGACAACCAGGGCTCTCTGCCCTTTTCCAATCGGAGTGAAAAGATCAAGAATACGTCCGGTCAGTTTCATCGGATTGTACTCAAGTTTGAGTTTTTCATTGGCATAAAGCGGTGTCAGGTTATCAAAGAGCGGGCGCTGCTTCGATTTTTCGGGCGGAAAATAGTTGATCGCTTCGATCTTCAGCAGGGCATAATACTTCTCCTGGTCCTTTGGCTGCCTCACCTGACCAGTGACGATATCCCCATTTCGAAGTGCAAAACGCTTGATCTGTGTCGAACTGACATAGGTATCATTGCTTGAATTGGCGAAATTACCATCAATCGAACGCAAAAAGCCATAACCGTCATGCATTATTTCCAAAATACCGGTATAAAGAATGAAACCACCCTGACTTACCTGAGACTTGAGAATTTCAAAGATCAGATCTTTACGCTGAAACTCATTGGGGTTTTCAACCTTTACCTCTTTGGCAATATCTACCAGTTCAGACAATGGCTTTTGCTGAAGGGCTTCGATCTTGTAACCGTCTACCGGTACATGGGTTCTGCTGTTTCTTCTATTGGCACTGCCATTAGATTTCTTGTTTTCGCTCATAATTCCTCTTAATTTGAATATATAGAAAATCTATAATTGGGGGATAATACAATAGTCAGAGTACTTACAATCCAAAAATTATTTAATCATTGTAACACTGCTAATTATTATGTAGTAAAGATATTATAATCCAAATATACTTAAAAAAAGTCAACATAAGATTAAAGTTTTAGATAAGTGCATAAAAGAGGAGGAATGGATAGAGACCCGCCCCTGTCAGGAAGATCCATGGGCTCAGTGGTTCCTGCAGGATCGACCCCATCATTTCATCAACTTTGTTTTGCACAAAAAGATTCTGCATAAAAGTAATTTTAAAGAAAATATCCACTACTTTCAGAAGTAGGATCGTAACCATCCAGCCATTGAGTGTTTGGGTAAAAAGGATAACAAAAAGCACAAAATAGAAAGAGGGATGCATCAGAAAAAAAAGAAAAATGCTCTTCTGATAATAATGATAACCATTAGCCAACACACCAGCCATCGTATCTGCCCTCTGCCACCAGGCTTCGAACAACTCAAGGACAATCAGTATCAGGATGAAAAGCATTATAGTATTCATAGGTAGGATTTTACCCTTTTTTGGATAAAATCGCGAACAGTTTAAACAAGGAGCCCCATTGGCCAAGGTAGCATGTACCCACTGCAATCTCGAATTTGATGAAGAGGTGATGATCCGGGAGAAAGAAGGGGACAAACAGCTCTATTTCTGCTGCAAAGGCTGCCAGGGGGTCTATCATCTCCTCAATGAAGAGGGATTGGGAACCTTCTATGACAAACTGGGAGATATACAGCTTCAGCCTGCCATGCAGATCAGTGAAGATCTTGAAAAGTTTGACTTGGAAGGGTTCAAAAACAAATACATCAAAACACATGAAGACGGACTTCAGGAGATCAACCTCATCATCGAGGGTATCCACTGCTCAGCCTGTGTCTGGCTCAATGAAAAGGTCCTGCATAAAACCGACGGTATCATAGAGGCAAGCATCAACTATACGAATAACAAAGCCAAAGTGGTCTGGGACCCCGAAGTGATCAAACTCTCCAAGATCATTGAAACTGTCCGTTCTATCGGATACAATGCCTATCCTTATGACCCCAAACTTCAGGAAGAACGCGCAGTCAAAATGCGAAAGGATTACTACTCCCGTATTCTGGTAGGGGTTTTCGGCACGATGAATATCATGTGGATCGCTATCGCGCACTATGCCGGATACTTTACCGGAATGAAACAGGAGTTCAAGGACATTCTCAATGTCGCAGAGTTCATCTTGGCAACCCCTGTCCTCTTCTATAGCGGCTGGATCTTCTTTCGCGGTGCCTGGTATGGCTACAAGAACAGAGTGGTCAACATGGATACGCTGGTCACTTCCGGAGCGCTCTCTGCTTATCTTTACTCTATCTATGCCATGGTCACCCAGCGGGGTGAAGTCTATTTTGACTCGGTCGTGATGATCATCACCTTTGTTTTGGTAGGGAAATACTTGGAAGTGCTGAGCAAAAAGCAGGCGGTTGATACGCTTGATTCGATCATGGGGAGCACTCCCACTGAAGTGACGACAATTTCTGATGGCGTCAAGAGCCTTGTGAGTATCGAAAATATTGTTATAGGCGATGTTATAGAGCTCAAGCCTGGAGAGAAAGTGGTCATCGATGGAGAAGTCACCTATGGTCACGGTTCATTTGATGAGAGTTCTTTGACCGGTGAGAGTGAACCTGTCTATAAGAAAGAAAGGGATGAGATCCTGAGCGGTTCGATCTGCCTCGACTCCGTAGTACGCTACCAAGCTGTCAAAGATGCCTCCAATTCCCTGCTCAACTCCATCGTCAACCTGCTCGAAGAGTCCATCACCAAAAAACCAAAGATCGAACAACTTGCCAACACGATCTCAGGCTACTTCTCTACCACGATCCTGGTCATAGCTCTGCTGACTTTTGCCGGATGGCTCTATTTCAACGGGAGCTTTGAACAGGCTTTGATCGTCGGTATTTCGGTGATCGTTATTGCCTGCCCCTGTGCGCTGGGACTTGCCACACCGATGTCAACACTCGTAGGTATCAGTATTGCGGCCAAACGTGGTATACTCTTCAAAGAGGCAGCCTATCTGGAAACCATGGCAAAAAGCGATCTTCTTGCACTGGACAAAACAGGAACGATCACAGAAGGAAAACCCTCTGTAGTCAAAACGGAGACCCTTCAGGAGTTCGATCCCAACCTCCTCTACTCACTGGCGTCGACCTCCAACCACCCTATCAGTCAGGGAATCGTAAAATATCTCAGAGAAAATAATGAAAATCTCCATGAAATGGCATTGGAAGATGTTAAAAGTATCGAAGCCAAAGGGATCTCAGCCAACCATCAGGGCCAAAAACTCATCGGGGGAAATCCGGGATTCATGGGAGACGCAGATATCACCGTCGATCACAACTCTGAAAACTCCCTCTTTTTCTTCGCTATAGGAGATCAGCTCATTGCCCGTTTTGAACTGAGTGACACGATCAGAGAGGATACAGCAGAAGCCATTCAGAAAATACAGGCTTTGGGCATCAGAGTCGTGATGCTTACCGGAGACCATGAAAAGAGTGCCCATAAAGTTGCCAAAGAGGTAGGCATCACAGAAGTCCATGCCAAACTTCTTCCTCAGGACAAATCCGACATGATCGACCGATTTCACGAAGAGGGTCATATCGTAGTGATGGCGGGAGATGGGATCAATGATACCATCGCACTGGCACGATCCGATATTGCGATTGCGATGGGCAGCGGTGCCGATATTGCTATCTCTGTGAGTGATGTCGTACTCATCGATGAAAAACCAAACAGTATCTATGAATCTTATAAAATTTCCAGGCGTACCTTTCTGGCCGTCAAAGAAAATTTAGGATTCTCCATCCTTTACAATACCATTGCCGTTCCACTTGCTGTAGCAGGATATGTCAATCCGCTTGTCGCAGCCCTCTCCATGAGTCTGAGTTCACTGGTGGTCGTTGCCAACTCCATGCGAATCAAACGGCTGAAATTTTAGGGATTTGTGTTACGTGTTACGTGTTACGTGTTACGTGTTACGTGTTACGTGTTACGTGTTACGTGTTACGAAATTTTTACATATTTTACTTTGCTTTGTCAAGGAAAAAAATACAATCTCTCCCTTTCAACTAAAAGTTTTTCGCAGAAAAACTTACCAGAATTATTAATTTTTAATTGCTAATTTGTACTTCAAAGAAGTCCATCATTCCGGCCGATACTCTTTCTTACGCTTCGCTTCCCTCTCTTTCCGTTTCTCCTCCATCATTTTAGCATCCTGGAGATCCTCTTCATTATCATAACGTGCCCCATCTATAAACTTGGATTGATCATCAAACTGTCCTGTTTTGACACCCCACAATAGCGCTATTAAGCCTAATGCGCCCAAAAAAGTCGAAACACCAAGCATCAGAATAACAATATTTCCGCTCATACGCATACCTTATACAAATTAAGTTAGTGAATTATAGCACAGTTAAGGGTTAAGGGTTAAGGGTTAAGGGTTAAGGGTTAAGGGTTAAGGGTTAAGGGAA
>JAYEND010000054.1:0-7245 GCA_034721895.1 Campylobacterota bacterium
TCTTCTCTGCCAGTTTGGCCTGAGGTTCTATGACCTGAAGATTGGAGATATGAATAATTCTCCTAACCTGCTCACAGATCGCCTCTGTCAATTTCGGGTTGCCATGTCCGACACTGTTCACTGCAATCCCACTGGCAAAATCAATATAGTCTCTACCCTCTTCGTCATAAAGCGTTGAACTTGTACCCTTTACAAAATTGGTATAGTCCCGCGCATAGGTTGGCAAAACAAAGGCTTTGTCTAATGCTTCTAAATTCATTGTTATTCCCATATTTGATATTTTATTGATGATATTATAGCAGATATAACACTAACAGCGCTCTATCACCACTTTGACTTCCTGATAGCAGGCATTTTCACCCTCTTCGCTTACGATAGAAGGAGTCAGGTAATTGATGCCCACCGTATTGGCTGTGATCAGTACACAATCACTGCGCAAGTCGAAGTTGGTATGCACAACAAATTCATGAGAGCCATACGCTGAGCTGACCGTAACCCTCTCCCCTTTTACATACCCCAGATTGGGATGCAGTTCGACTCTATGGTCTCTTTTGAACTGGGTATTGAGTGCATGCTTGGCTTTGGGAGTGATCAGCCAATACTCTGCCTTCTTGATCTTTTTATCACTGAGTTTTCGGTATTTTCGCAAATGTTTGATATTTTCAAAATCATCATAAAAATCATCTATAAAAACAAACTCATCATCATTCTCTTCCCCAAAGCCATCACTATAGGGATATGCTTCATAGGCAGGAGACTGATACTCCCCTTCATTCTTTCTGCACTGATCCAGCCAGCAATCGATATAGTACTGCTCTTCTTTCAAGCCTTCCAATCCTAATCGCTCAAGCATCTTCTGGGCAAATGTATACTCACTGATACCGATCTCGCTGTCGATAACCCTATTCATCCTACGTACATCATGATGACCGTAGCTGAGGCGCACATCCTCTTTTTCAAAGAAGTTTTTAGCCGGGATGACGATCTTCGCCCGTTTGCTGGTCTCATTTTCATAGAGACCAAAATAGATCAGGTTCTCCACACTCTCCAACTCCTCGATCACCCTGTTGCTGTCAGGTAAACTCTCTGCAGGGTTCCCGCCCTGAACCAATATGGTATCAAAACTGCTGAACTCTGCCGTTGCCTTGGAGACACGCTTGCATTTGACATCAAAAGGATTATCAAATCCCAGTTTAGAGTTTCCGAGATAACCAACACCGCATCCCTCTTTCCCATACAGCCCGAGAGTCGCTGCCAAAGAGTCGATCGCCCAGAGAACAAAGTGTCCGATACTGTACTTTTGGACACCATTTCCAACAAGGATCACGACCCTTTCTTTCTGCAGATAGCCTAATAGATCTCCCATATCATTCAGGTTTAGCCCTATATGTGCCAAAATAGCTTTAATACGGAACTCTCTCGTAAAATCATAAAAATCCTCATACTCTGAAGCAAACTCATCCATCCACTCTATGTCTTCACTATCCTCCATAAAGGTAAAGCGTGCCAGCATAATCGCGAGATAAAAGTCACTTCGCGGCTTTATCTGCAGGTGCAAGTCTGCTTTTTTTGCCAAAGCAGTACGAACCGGATCGATCACAACAATCTTCTTGCCTTCAAGATAAGGCATCATGTGGGTATTGGTTGTGGTGGGGTTACGGCCCCAGACAACAACGACATCTGCCTTTTCTACCTGTTCGGGAGGAAGCGTACGATTGATACCCCGCCCCTCTAAAATCCCTGCATTCCCGGCCCCGTCACAGAGACTTCCTTTGGTCAGGGTGCCGCCGATCTTTTCAAAGAGCAGATCGGTAATCTCCTGCATCACTCCAAAATTCCCTGAACCGCGCCAGAGCAGAGATGATTTCCCCAGGGCTTTGGCCGCAGCATCCAGTGCCTCATCCATTGTTACTTCCATGCCATTGATACTTGGTTTCTCGATCCGGGGAGTCTTGAACATATCCCTGTTGAGCAGGCTACAAAGGGTGCCCGTATTTGTATTGGCTGCCATCTTCGGAAAATGTGCAGGATCCGTAGTGATCCCACAAGCATCCGGACAGTCAAGTCCACAGGCTGTCCGGATCATTTGAGCTCCACTTTGACAAGTTTGGAGAAATGATTCTGGGGCGTATCAATATAGATCTCCACTCTGTAGGAGGAGATGAACTTTTCATCGGCAACATTCCACACTTTGTCCACCTTGAACCTGGTCTCCCTGCCATCGATAAAAACATGTTTCTTCCTAATCTCTTTCAGCTCTGAAGGCTCCAGAAACAATGTTAATTTCGCACGATTATGATCCTGAATAGTTGCCAAAGGAGAACCAGGGTTGACAAAATCCCCCTTCCTGACAACCAGTTTGTAGAGATAGCGCTGCTTCAGACGGATACTCTTCTTATCTATACTGTCTTTAAGCCTGGCGATCTTGTACTGCATATCAAGAATCTGGTTTTTCAGTGTTTCAATCTTCTCTTTGGTAGAGAGGTACTGATTTTTGGCTGATACAAAACTGCTGAAAGCAGTATCCTTTTGCGTTTTTGAAGCAGTCGCAAGTTTGTTGATCCGTTCATAATAGCCCTTTTGACGCTTCAGCGTATCTGCCAGGCTGCTGACCATCTCCTGGTTGATCCCCAGTATAGTACGCAGTAGCTCCAGACTCTTTTTTGAAGCGACCAGATCGATCTGATCCAGGGTATCATCGAGATGGATCACCTCTTTGTTCCCGATCATCTTCCCCTCTGCTCCGAGATCAACCTCGGTCACCTGTGCACTGACAGCAGATTTAAGCACAACGCTTTCATAAGGCTCGACTTTGGCGTAATGTACTTTGGCTAAGAGCAATGCCGACATCAGTAAAAACAATGAAAACTTTTTCATATAAACTCTCTCGTTTTATTATAGGTATCCAATAATATCATTAAACTAAAAAATTATCCATTCATTAACGTGACACACCCGGAAGTGGAGAGAAAAAGCTTAATTTAATCACATTATAGGTGCCCTACAGTCTGCATTATACCAAATAGTCCTAGATTTATTTTAACTCAAATTCAAAAAGAGTATAATTGAATGGAACCATAGATCATTATTTCGGAGGAAAGAACAATGGGCGATAGAGTCAAAAAAGAAATTTTCAATACAATAGATGCCATCAATGAAAAAGTCATTGAAGTACGTCATGACCTACATGCACACCCGGAGCTCTCCGGACAGGAGGAGCATACCAAGTATCTTGTGAAAGGGATACTGGAAATGAATGGATATGAGATCAAAGAGTTTGATGACCATTTTGGATTGATTGCCGATCTCACTATTGACGAAAATGCAAAAAGGGTGGTGATCAGGGCCGATATGGATGCGCTGCCCATTCAGGAACAGACCAATGAACCCTATAGTTCCAGAGTCGATGGTGTCATGCATGCCTGCGGACATGACAGCCATACTGCCGCAGCATTAGGGGCTGCCATCGCCATGGCAGAGAGCAAAGCTGAACTTCCCGGAAATATCCGTTTCATCTTTCAGCCCTCCGAAGAGAGCAAAGAGGGGGGCAGTATCCAGATGATCGAAGGGGGTGCCCTGGAAGGGGTTGATGCGATCTTCGGCCTACATGCCTATCCTTACCTCAATACAGGACAGATCGGCTACAAATATGGTGTCATGATGGCATCAGCCGATATCTTCACTATAGAGGTTTTTGGCAAGTCAGCACATGGTGCCAGGCCGCATGAAGGAGTTGATGCGATTTTGGTGACCTCTATGGCTGTCAATTCAGTCAACCATATCGTCTCACGAAAGATCGATCCCCTGCACCCGGCAGTTATTTCACTGGGTACTATCGAAGGGGGAAAGGCTGCAAACATCATCTGTGATCATGTACTTGTAAAGGGGACTGTGCGAACCATCAATGAAGCGGTACGCAAAAACATTCCCGAGATGATGGAAGAAGCGATCAAGGGTATTTGTAAATCAATGGGGGCGACTTACAATTTTGACTATGTATTTGGGCAGCCGGAACTGATCAATGATTACGATATGGTGGATATCCTCAAAGGCGAGGCAGAGAAGATCATCGGTCCCGAAAACTGTATTGACCTTGTCGATCCGGTCATGGGCGGAGAAGATTTCTCAGAATATCTACAGATCGTCCCCGGTGCTTTCTTCCGGCTTGGCACCTGCAGTCCGGACAAAAATACCTGTGTACCGCAGCACAACAGCCGTTTCAATGTCGATGATGATGCACTGCAATACGGGATGAAGATCCTCTCGGCCTCAGCACTTGAATTCCTTTCCAAAAAGGCATAATAATGCGAAACGGTATCACGCTGAGCATACCCAATGATATAAGTTATTGCGAAATTGTCAAGGCAGCCATCACCAATCTCTGTAACAAAGTCGGTTTCGACAAAAGGGATCTCGATGATCTGATTAAAGCGACAAGGGAATTGGTGGAGAATGCTATTATACATGCCTATCCTGGAAGTGACGGATTGATCGAAATCTCACTGCATACTTTTGAGCATGGAATTCGTGTGGATGTAAGAGACTGGGGAGTGCCCATGTCACCAAATAATACCCATATACTCCCTATTGATCACGAGGAAGACAGAGGATTCAATCACATCTACACACTTGTTGACAAATTCCACTATAAAAACCTTGGGAAAAAAGGAAAGAGATTCACCATTATCAAACACACCGCTCTTCCGCTTGAGGCATGCCAGATAAAAGAGACTGGAGAGAAAGAGCTGACAGAAATTGAGAAAAAAAACCTTCAGCTCATTATACGAGATTTCAAAAAAGGGGATGAAGAGGATATTGCCAGACTGATTTACCAAAATTACGGACTCAGTTATGTCAAAGAGGATTTCTACTATCCCAAAAAGATCCTTACCGGTCAGGGGAAAAAGTTTGTCTCTATCGTCTTGGAAGCCAACAAAACAGTCATTGGACACTTTGCGCTGATCATTATGCGTACCAGTAATATTTGCGAAATCGGTATTGTTGTTGTCGACCCCAGATACAAAGGGATGGGAATGATGAACAAAATGTTTGATTATCTCATCACAAAAGCCCATGAAATGAAATTGAGTGCTGTCTTTGGGGAAGCGATCATGTACCATACTTTCAGCCAGAAAAGCAACCTGACACATCATTTTTGCGAAAGCGCCCTGGTGCTTGGCAAAACAACCCCTGAAATCCGGATCGAGAACAATGAATTGACAGAAAAAGAAAGAAGAGGTTCCGTACTGATCGGTTATCGTTTTTTCGAACACAGGAAACGCAGGCTCTACCTTCCCGGAAAACACAGGGATCAGATCCTTGTGAGCTATAAGAACTGTGCATTGCCCTATGAGCTGAAAACACCCAAAAAAAAGTGCTCCAGAGAAAATACCAACCTGTATTACCGGTATGACCCCATCGCCAATGTTGCCAAGATCATCATCAGCCGCTACGGAAAGGATTTTAAATACCAATTTGTCCTTATGCTCGATCAGCTTCGGGCAAAACATTGCGACATGATCTATTCCGATATCAATCTCGAGAAGATTCCGCAGATCGAAAAAGTCATCAAGATACTGAATAAGGAAGGTTTTTTCTATGCGGGTGTACTTTTTCTTAAATATTATGACCAGGATTATCTAAGGCTGCAAAATAGACACAGTGAAATCATAGGTAAAAAAAATCTGGTATGTTATTCAGAGTATTGTCATACACTTTTGGATTATATCCACCTTGATGAATACCAAAATAGGCAAAAATTAAAAGGGAAGAAAAAGATGTGATACAAGGTGCAACGATAAGTTATGCCCTATTCCCGTATTTACGATACCTATCGCTATAGCAGGTACCCTTTTGGGTACACCTTTTTGAAGTAACTTCTACTACTTAACCCGTATAAATTTCCAAAAATGGTCAAAAAAGGACCTTTATACTGCTTGTGGGGAAGCATTCAATTGAAGTTTCAAAGCATCGATAACTTTCATTACCGTATCAAATCTTGGTTTTGCATTGGGGCGAAATGCTTTATAGAGACTCTCTCTTCCCAAACCTGTATCTTTTGCTATCTGTGCCATACCTTTTGCTTTGGCAATATGTCCAATGGCTCTTAAAAACTCTTCATTATCTCCATCTTCAAGTACCTGTGAAAGATACTCTGCCATTGCTTCTTCGCTATCAAGATACTCAGTAATATCAAAATGCATTAGTTCATTATTCATTATCAATCTCCTTTAGCAGTTTTTTTGCTTTTTCTATGTCTTTTTGTTGAGTAGATTTATCTCCACCTACCAGCAATATAATAATTTGCTCTTCTCTTTTTGTGAAATAAATTCTATAACCTGGACCCGTCTGTATTCTCAATTCAGAAATGTATGTACCCACGGATTTTACATCACCAAAGTTTCCATGTTCCATTCTCTCAATTCGTCTAGCTACAGCAATACGACCTTTCATATCTTTGAGCTTCAAAATCCATTGAGAAAAGATTTTAGTTAATTTTATTTCATACATAGGACATTGTATCTATTTAGATACAAATAGTCAAGTCTAGGTATTTAAAACTATACTTATTATTTTGTTTTTTGAAGATTTATGTGAGCTAAAAGGAGTCCAAAAACTCCTTGATATTAGCCAGGTGCAATGATAAGTTGGACATACCTATCGAATATATGGTATATAAAATATATTTTTATACACTCTTTATACACCTTATCATATATTTTAACTTAATAAAAAATAAGTTAGTACACTCATCAATGCTCCCTTTATTTATTTCAAACCATAAAAAATATTTCCTTATAAAACATTCCATATTGGCATATTTTATAAGGTTTTGATTTCTGATCTAGTACTTTTAAATGTCGTAATTACCTTTGATCGTCTTACTCAGCGTTTAGAATAAATTGAGGATAGTGACCTGCAACCCAAAAGTTGAACAAATCCAGAGTTAGACTATAATATATTTCATACTCTGGAGGGTTCAATGAAGAAAAGATTTAGTGAGGAGCAGATCGTCACAATTTTGCAAGAGGCTGAGAGGTCAGATACTGACAGGGAAGTGATCCGTAAATACAATATATCCGATGTAACGTTTTATCGCTGGAAAAAGCTCTATGGCGGTATGGGACAACCGTGCTATCGCATCTTCAATATTAAGAGAGACGATTACACGGATACGAAAAAAATTACCAGGTATTGATATTAAAGCAATACATAGTATCGGATACCAACTCAATGAAGTGGATT
>JAYEND010000055.1:0-7190 GCA_034721895.1 Campylobacterota bacterium
TTTGCATTTCATGATAGGGTATATTCACCCATTCTCGGACGGAAATGGTCGGACAGCAAGAGCATTATTTTATTGGTTCATGTTGAAAAATGGCTATGATTACTTTGAATATATTTCTATTAGTAAACTACTTAAAAAAGCCCCTGCTAAATATAGTAAAGCTTATCAATACGTTGATGCAGACGATAATGACTTGAATTATTTTATTTTTCATCAGATAGATGTTATATTAAGAGCGATAGATGAGTTACACAAATATTTGGAAACACAAAGTTGTGAATATGAAGAAGTAAATGCCATATTGCAACAGTCATATTTGAAGAAAAAATTAAATTTTATACAGAAAGATATTATTAAAAAGGCTATAAAAAATCCAGGAAAAATATTTAGGGCAAATGAAGTGGCTGTAGATTATGATATAGCCATCAATACAGCACGAACATATTTGACAAAATTACTTGAATATAAAATACTATCTCCTTATAAAGAGGGTAGAACTAAGGCATATATTGCTCCAGAAAATTTACATGATATATTAAAAAAGGCAAAATAAATGAAACTAAAATTTACAGTACTTTTTTTGTTATGGAGTACATGGCTTTTTTCTGGAAATATTGATGCTTTTATCAAGTCTGCACAAAAGCAGGTAGGTAAAACACTGACTTATAATCCTGAATATGCCTATATCAAATATCCGATGGGTGATATCCCTCTCTCCAAAGGGGTTTGTACCGATGTTTTAGTAAGAGCCTTTAGGGGTGTAAATATTGACTTGCAAGAACGTATCTACAGAGATAAAAAGAAGTTTCCCAAACGTTATAAAGGACTCTATTATACAGATAAGCTTGATCCAAATATTGACCATAGAAGGGTGAAGAATATACAACAATATCTTATTTCACGTGGATACAGGGTCAATGATACTTTTAAACCCGGTGATATTGTGGTATGGAAGCTTAAAGGGCGTAACGGTAAGAGTTTGGATCATATTGGTATCTGTTCAGATAAACGCAACAAGCATGGGGAGCCGTTGATTTTACATAACATTAATTCAGGGGCAAAAAAGGAAGATGTGTTAAGAAAGTATAAGATCGTAGATCACTTTAGAGTGTTTAAAGGATAGAGGATGAGGTTAGATAAATACCTCGTAGAAGAGGGTTACTTTGAGAGTCGTAATCGTGCACATGATGCAATAAAGACAGGTAAAGTCAAAGTAGACGGGAAAGTTCCTAAAGCCTCTACCAAGATAGACGAGAACTCATCTGTTGAAGTAGAAGATGAGAAGTTTTATGTGAGTCGTGCGGCTCGTAAGCTGGAGAACTTTTTAGCTGATTATCTTATGGATATACAGGGCAAGAGAGCACTTGATATTGGTTCGAGTACAGGAGGATTTGCTCAAATATTGTTGGAGCAAGGTGTTGGATCGCTTAGCTGTGTAGATGTGGGCAAAGATCAGCTTCACATTTCTTTACGTGGGGAAAAAAGACTCTCCTCGCATGAGGGGACTGATATCCGTGATTTTGAAGAAAAAGAAGCTTTTGAGCTAGTGACCTGCGATGTTTCATTCATCTCTATTTTGCAGATTATTGAAGATATCGACAGACTTGCAAACCAGGATGCAGATATCATTATCCTCTATAAGCCTCAGTTTGAAGTAGGCAGAGAGGTCAGACGCGACAGCAGAGGCGTCGTCATGGATCAGGATGCGATCGTCAGAAAGAAGGAGCATTTTGAAGCTTATACCAAAGAGTCGGGGTGGGAGCTCAAACATCAGGCATCTTCAAAAATAGCTGGCAAAGAGGGAAATCAGGAATATCTGTACCACTTTTCTAAAGTAATGGAGAATTGAAAATTGAAAATTGAAAATAAAATCGGATCTATCACTATCGGCTCCTTTGACGGGCTTCACCTGGCACATCGGGAGTTGATCACTCTGGCAGAACTGCTTGTGGTAATCGAACGAAACGGCGGTTATTTGACACCGGGTTACAGGCGTACGCACTATACAGACAAGCCTTGTGCCTTTTATCTTTTTGACAAAGTGAAATCTCTCAGTCCGCAGGAGTTTGTAGCCAAACTTGGAGAGGATTTTCCTCAACTTAAAAAGATTGTCGTGGGGTATGATTTTCACTTTGGTAAAGGCAAAGAAGGGAATGCACAGATGCTCAGAGAACTCTTTGACGGAGAAGTAGTGATCGTCAATGAAGTGACTATCGAAGGTATTCCTATCCATTCACGCACAATCAGGGCTTATCTGAAAGAAAGCAATATTGAGATGGCCAACAAACTGCTCGGCAGGAATTATGCCATCGAAGGCGAAGTGACCAAAGGGCAGGGAGTGGGCAGAAAAGAACTCGTCCCTACACTCAATCTCAAAGTGGATCATTATCAGCTTCCTCTGGAGGGTGTTTACGCTACCAAAACGAAGATCGGAAAAGAATGGTGCCTCAGTGTCAGTTTCCTGGGACACCGCGTCACTACTGACGGCTCTTATGCAATAGAAACACATGTGATAGAGAGAGATATCGGGGAAGTGAGCGGTGCTGTGCGAATCGAGTTTGTTGCGTTTATTCGCAAAAATAGGAAATTTGAGGCTTTGGATGCACTCAAAAAGCAGATCAATACAGACATCGATGATGCGAGAAAGATATTACTATGAAAGACAATGTTTTCAATAAAAAAATAGAGAAGAAATTTGAGTTTGACGAAGCTGTCGCCTCTGTCTTTGATGATATGCTCAGCCGATCAGTGCCTTTTTATGATGAGGTGCGAAATCTCACGATCTCTTTGATATTGGCAGATCAGGAAGAGGGCAAAAAGGTGCTTGATCTGGGCTCCTCTACAGCGAAGTTTTTACTCGATCTGCATAGCAAGATGGATGCCGTGATGCGGCTCAAGGGAATCGATAATTCTCAGGCGATGCTTGACAGGGCGGAGCAGAAGTGTCAGGCATTCGGGGCGCAGATAGAGCTGGAGCTTGCCAATATGCTCACCTATGTTTATAATAATGAAGATGTGATCGTGGCAAACTATACCCTGCAGTTCATCCGTCCTATGCAGCGTACAGAACTTGTTAAAAAAATCTATGATGGGCTCAATGATGATGGAGTGTTCATCTTTTCTGAAAAAGTAATTTTTAAGGATAAAAAGCTTGATAAGGAGATGATCGATATTTATTATACCTATAAAAAGGCGCAGGGGTACAGTGACTATGAGATCGCTCAGAAGAGAGAAGCATTGGAAAACGTGCTGATCCCTTTTACGATCGAGGAAAATATCCGAATGTGCCGGGATGCAGGATTCGGGCAGATCGAAACAGTTTTTCAGTGGGCAAACTTTGTGACTTTTGTGGCAAAAAGGTAGGATAGATCGTCTAAATTTTTATATTTTTTAATAGCACTTATTCACATAAATCTATATTATTTAATAGAAGTTATTCACAATGTGAAAAAATAAGAAAAAAAGGTGTATAATAGATAATCACATATAATATTTATAATAAATAAAATTTTAAGTTAATACGAGTATGAAATACAAAATCAAAGAAATGCTTCTGGGTATCGACAAAGTTCAGGAAACTTCCATGGAGCAGGTGCGTACAGTTTTTGTCAATATCCTGTTGCTCCTGGCTACCCTGGTACTGCTGTTTGATCTTTATAATAGTATTGCAAATGGTTATTGGGCGATGGCATACACTGAAATTATTGTCATTACAGCGTTTGTCCTCGCCTATTGGCTGTTCAAGAATGGGTGGTCACTCTACCATACTTCAGTGATAACAGTGGGGGGAATTGCTTTTTTATCGCTCTTTGCACTCAATGTCGAAGGGTATGGGAAAGAGTCAGCTCTTTTTTGGACAGCATCGCTTCCGATCTTTGTCTTCTTTCTTTTTGGAACGCGCGAAGGGGTTAGATGGACTGTCGCTATCACCTTGGGTATAGCCATGAGCGCGGTAAATGCTTACTATGAATGGATACCGCCGATATTCTCTTTCGACTTGCTGATTCAGATGGTTGTCGGTTTTTTGGCTATTTCGGTTACGGTATATTATTTTGAAAAAATTCGAAGTTCCTATGAAAAAAAACTTGATCACTTGGTCAAAGAGCGGGAAGTACTTCTCAAAGAATTACATCATCGTGTCAAAAATAATATGCAGGTCATAATGAGTATGCTTTGGCTGCAGGTTGACAAAATCGAAGATCCAAAATATGCCCAAATGTTTCTGGAAAACATAGATCGTCTCTCTGCAATGGCGCAAGTACACGCAAACCTCTATAAAGCTGACAATCTGGAAATGATCGAGATAAAGGCATATTTGAGGGATCTGCTTGAAGGCCTGAAAAAGGTATCACCTTACGCTATAGAATATGACCTGGACTCTGTATCGCTCGATATGAAATCGGCAGTGAACATAGGGCTTATCGTCAATGAAGCCATTACCAATGCGATACAACATGCCAATATGACGGGAGATGGCATGATAAGTGTTGCACTAAAAAAGCAAAAGAATGATTGGCTGCAAATCATTATAGCGGATACAGGTGTTAATACGCAGGCTATTGAAGAGATAGAAGATTCAATGGGATTGGCATTGATCAAAGACATGGTGCAGAGTCTTTACGAGGGTAAGTTGAGATTGGAGTCTAATGGTGGATTCAGTTTGATCATTGACTTTAGGCAGGAGGTACGGTAGTGCTGGAGATACGGGTTATCATTGTAGAGGATGAGAGTCTCACGGTACGGTTTGTCAAAGGTGTTTTGGAAAAAATGGGTTGTACTGTGATGGGATATTATGACAATGGAGAGGACGCCATCAATGCGGTAAAGCGCGACAGACCTGATTTGATCCTGATGGATATCAATATCAAGGGGCCGATGGATGGGATACAAACGACAAGAGAAATTTCAGATATCGCTGCTATTCCCATCGTATTTATAACAGCCTATAACGATACAGAGACCCTGGATGAAGTATTTGAACTTGTCCCTCACGGTTTCATCTCCAAGCCTTTCACTGACAAAGAACTTGAAGTGGCTGTCAGGCTGGCGTATCTGCATTTTCTCACGCAACAGGAAAAGAGCTCTGCCTCGGAAGAGAGTTCTATGATAAAACTTGGTGAGAATGTCTGCTATGATCTCGAACGCTCCGTGGTATTGAAAGAGAGTCAGCCCGTCCAGCTTGGCAGTCTGCATAGCAGGCTTTTGCAGGTATTGGCGCAACAACACGATCAGACTGTAGGTTATACGCAACTCCTCTATGAAATCTGGCCTGACGAAGAGATGAGTGAGTCGTCACTGCGTACACTTGTCTACGGACTGCGAAAAGTCTGCCCGGGATTGGATATCGTCACGCAAAGCAAAAAAGGGTATATACTGCATACGATCAGGGAATCATAATTTGGGTTTTTGACATTTTTTGACATTTTTTTGTTATAAATTTATGATGACAAATTAAAACAAGGGAAACAAAATGTTAAAAAAGTTGATTTTTACCGGAATGATGATTGGTGCTTCGGCACTGTTTGTTGGATGTGGCGGAGGTGGCGGTTCGGACAGCTCTTCCGGTAGCAGCTCCAGCGGTAGTTCCAGTGGTTCTAGCTCATCAAGTGATGTCAAATACAATATGTGTACCAGGGTATCTGGTACTGAGGCTGAAGTGGCATGTACAGTCTACGATTGTGATCCTGGCTTTGAATTGGATTATAGTTACAACAAGAAAGAAAATTGTGATGCTGCAGCCAAGTATTGGTTGGAGAATGTTACCGGAGGATCTGCTAGCTCATCAGGTGGAAGTGCATCAGGAAGTTCAGGCTGGAACCTCTGTGGTAAAACAACGGATACCCATGTGCATTCACAGTGTACACAAACTTCGTGTGAGCCGGGTTATAGTTTACGCGCAAATAATTATAGTTCTGCAACTTCGTGTGAAAATGATGCCACAAGATGGAGAGATGCTATTGTAGAAGGTTCAAGCTATACGCCATCGGGAGATAGCGGAGGAACGTCTTCTGGATCTTCAGGAAGTTCGTCTTCAGATAATGGCGATGCTTTTGTCGATCAAGGACATTGTTTTTCTGTTGTTTTTGAGGAGTGGGGCAAGAAATGCGGCGACAAGAGCCTTCAGGTAAAATGGCGAAACAATTGTCAGGAGACTCTGGATTTGCGTTATTGTATGGAGAGGACTGATGGGACTTGGAGTTGTGGACTTCAGTTTGATATCCAAAGTGGAGCAACATCGGGTAGCGGCGCATATATTTGTGAAGCAACAGGTAAAGTTGAATGGCGCGGAAGATCCAGTGACTCAACAGCCAGCTTTCCACAAGACCACTGATAAGGTTTAACTGGTTCCACCTCTCCTGAGAGTGTGCAAGAACTACATATTTTTAGGGGATGCGACTTCAGTCGCACTAACAATGTCCCATTTCATGGGACTCTTGGACTGAAGTCCAAGCCCCGAAAGCAAAAAATAGAAGTTCTTTCACAGTCTCTCCTGAGGTGTAACCCATAGGAAATACAAATAATAGTCTCAGTTTCGATTTTATTACCCCACCAATTAAATACCCAAACTTTTGAAAGAACGAGAGGTGGTAATATGTGAGTAAAAAAAGCTGTAGGACTAACTGGTTAATTCAAAGATTTTTTTACTTGCAGATTGCCTTCTCTCGTTCTTCCCGGAGGGTGCAGTGCTTTCGCCCATACTCTGTGTTAGATTTTTTTGAATTCGCTTTGGCGAGTCCTTCAAAAATCTGCCTTGATTATGAACGAAATCACTGCATCAAAAATTCAGACTATTTGTCGGGTTGGTAATAAAAAAGAGATGATTTATGTATAGTCCAAGAGCACTTTCCCGCATCAAACTTATTGAAAAAAAGATTGGGTTTATAAATAATATAGTCAATGAAAAAGGTTCGGTTATTGAGGCACTTGAAGATGAACAAAACTCCAGGGCTTCTGTACTTATGCACCTTACATCAATAGCAGAACAGTTTATGCTTGAAAGTGTTCAAAAAATACTTAATGAAAATGCCTAGTGTCCAGTCAAGCTTCAAATGTCGGATAAAGTCGTAAAAGCTTGATTCTGGCATCCTCTGTAGTAAATTGCCAGTTGATCTTGGCGTTTTTATTATTACGATGTTTTTGCCAAGCATCTACTTCTTTACGTACTTTTTCTATAGAATCAATTCTACGGT
>JAYEND010000056.1:0-7091 GCA_034721895.1 Campylobacterota bacterium
CTTTCCTGCTTGCCATGGCAAACCGCGGCCCCAATACAAACGGAAGTCAGTTTTTTATCACTACGGAAGCGACACCGCACCTCAATGGCGGGTACACTATCTTTGGTGAAGTTGTCAAAGGAAAAAATGTTGTACGCAAGATCGAAAATGTATCGACATCCAAACCGGGTGACGTGCCACTCTTTAAGCAGGTGATAAAAAAAGTTTACGTGAAGTAGGATCTTGGATCTTACTCAACTGCGCCAGGAACGTCAGAAATGGCTGACTTGGAAAAATATTGCACCTTTGCAGAAGGCAGTGGCTGCCCTGCCCGATCTTGAAGTAAGCAAGGTTGGCCTTGGTAATGTGGTCGAAGTTGATTTTGAACATATTACAGCATCTCAGGAAGCCAAAATTTCTGAAGTTGCCAAAGAGATGAAGCCCTGGCGCAAGGGTCCTTTCCGAATCTCTCAAACTTTGATCGATAGCGAATGGCAGAGTTTTATCAAATACAATCTGCTCGAACCCCATTTTGATCTCAAAGGCAAAATCGTCGGGGATATCGGATGCAACAATGCCTACTATCTCTTTCGAATGCAAAGCCAGAAACCCAAAAAACTGGTAGGCTTCGATCCCTCTGCACTCACTTTTACCCAGTTTCAGTTTATCAATCACTTTATTCAGAGCGATATCATCTATGAACTGCTCGGTGTAGAGCATGTGGAGTTTTATGAGCATCGGTTTGATCTGCTTTTTTGTCTGGGTGTACTCTACCATCGCAGCGATCCTATCGCGATGTTGAAATCACTCTATAAAGGCTTGAATGAAGGCGGTGAGTTGATCTTGGATACTTTCATGATCGATGGAGAGGACGAGATGTGCCTGACACCATTGGAGCGCTACTCCAAAATCCCCAACATCTACTTCATCCCTACGGTAAATGCCTTGAAAAACTGGTGCTATCGTGCCGGTTTTGAAACGGTGGAAGTTTTGGCTATAAAAAAAACAGAACATAATGAGCAGCGTAAAACCGAATGGATCGATACGCAGAGCCTCAAAGATTTTCTTGATCCGGAGGATGAAGATAAAACTGTAGAGGGGTATCCTGCACCCAAACGGGTCTACATTAAAGTACGCAGGAAAAGCTAAAAAAAGTTAAAAGCGTTGTTTTTGAGATGTTTCTGATAAGAATCAGTTCTAAAAAAATAATTTTTCTTTCTTTTTTTGGAGAGTATTTTTAGCTATTATTATGCCCAAGGCCCCATTATTCCACCTATGCAGAGAGAAAATGCATTAAAATACCAAAATAACCTAAAAGTTACTTTTATTTTTAAATAAGCTGTTTTTTGATATAAACTACTATCAAAAGCCAAGCAAGGATAAAGAGTTCCACAGAAAACCCTTATTTTTGTATCGGTAAAAGTGTAAGAATTATGAGGATAAGTGGCGAGTATGAGGATATTAACAGTAGGTTTTAATGACGAATATGTCAAAAGACTTGAAACAGAATTGGAAAATTATTTTATCTGTATTGTAGATAATGCAAAAGATCTCTATGATGCAACCAATTTTACAGATTTTAGGCATTACGAATTGGTGATAGTTGTAGATGAGGGTGTGAAATTTTCTTTGGAGCGTTATGTCAATGAAGTGAAGAAGAAAAAGAGCGAAACCAAGATCATCATTCTGACAAATAATGAAAAAGAGCAGGTAGCTCATTTTTCTCTTGGTGTGGATGATGTCATTTATAACCACTGCAGTGAACCTGATCTTGTTGCAGCCAGGGTTTTGGCAAACATGAGACAGCTTTTCGGCACCAAAGTCGATGTTGGCAAGTTGGTCATCGATATCGCCAACAAGAAGATAGAGTATGACGAGAAGATCGTTTCGTTGAATGGCAAGACATTTGATATTCTTGCCTATCTGGCACTTAGAAAGCAAAGAGTCTTCTCCAAAGATGAGATCATCAATGCCCTCTGGGAAGAGCCGGAGTATGTCAGTGACAATACGGTAGAAGTGGCGATCAATCAGATCCGTAAACGGCTGAAAAGTATCCTTGGATTTCAGGTGATTCATACAGTGCGCCGTAGAGGATATAAATTCTCGTACTAAATTAAAATCAGTAATTAAAAGTTAAAAATTATTGTATGCGTTGCGCTTGCAACGCTTCTTCTTTTGCAATTTCCCCTATTGTTAGAGGTGTCCTAAAAAACTATCGTCTTCTAACTTCTTTTATCCAATAAGGTATCACCCTCTGTTCCGCTTTCAGTGTCGTACTGAGCCCATGTCCGGGGTAAAGAGTGAAGTCCTCCTTGATGGTCAACGCCTTCTCCAGGCTTTTTGCCATCGATTCGGCGCTGGAATAGGGAAAATCCCAGCGCCCGATTGATTGCTGAAAGAGAAAATCCCCACTGAACCAGACATCATCTATTTCAATAATACTGCATCCGGGAGTGTGTCCGGGAAAGTGTCGGTATTTTATCTTGACACCTTCCAGTTCAAGTGTTTCATCTCCAATCACCAGATAATCAGGTTTGCTGGGCGGTGTACCTTGACTAAAGGGGTCGTTCTCCAGCATGAAAGCGTCTTCTTCGGGAACATAAATCGGTATTTTTAATTTCTCTTTGATCTCGGCATTGCTCCAGACATGGTCGAAGTGGCCGTGGGTATTGAGAATGGCAACAGGATTGGTAACATTATCAAGCACCCATTGCGTTGCCCCGACCCCCGGGTCAATAATTAAATCTTTACCATCAATTGTGACGATGTAGCAGTTGGTTTGGTGAGGTCCCATTGGTTGGATTTTAATCTGCATATACTATAATAACTCCATGAATATTTTTACTTTACTGGAAGCAGCTATTACCAGTGATGAGATCGCTCTCAAAGAGGAGTTGACTGCTCAATGTTTGGCATATTGTACCCAAAATAATGTAGAGTGCAGAGAAGAGTTCATCCCGGAAGTTTTTGAACAGCCCTCCTATGCTTCACTCTGCCAAATCGTAGACCCCAGAAAGCTTCCTTCCCGCAAGGATTTTGAAACACCTTCGGGGTTGGCGACATTGGTGCATGCGATTGCCCATATTGAATATTCCGCAATTGATCTTGCACTGGATGCTGTCTATCGTTACCCTGATATGCCCAAAGGCTACAAAGTCGATTGGCTTGAGGTTGCAGAAGATGAGATACGGCACTTCAAAATGCTTGAGAAGCTTCTGCATGATCTAGGGTATAATTATGGGGATTTTCCAGTTCACAGCGGACTCTTTGATGCCAGTGTTCATACAGCCGGAAATATCCTCGACCGTATGGCTGTTTTGCCGCGCTATTATGAAGCAAGCGGTTTGGATGTCAATCCACAGATCATCAAAAAACTGGAGAACAAACGAAAAAATCCTGAAGTCAAACGTCTTATTGATATGCTCGGTATCATTTATGAAGAGGAGATCGTACATGTGCATAAAGGCGATAAATGGTTCAGGTACCTTTGTGATGAGAGAGGGGTGGACGTAGAATTACAGTATATGGAGATTCTAGAAACTTATCATTTGACAGGAAAGCATCGTCCGCACCTCAATGTAGAGGCGCGCAAAGCGGCAGGATTCTCCTGTAGTGAATTACTGAAACTTGGGGCGGGAAAATGCGAAGAATAAATAAAAGCTGTGGTATAATATTAAAAAAGATTAAAATAGGACAGGGAAGAGTGGATGGAAGAAGTTGATAAGGAAAAAAGGGCACTACATCTATCATCAAGAGGTAAGGTAGAAGAAGGTTCGCAGGATGGCCAGGATTATGTAGAGGAAAACAGACTGGGTATATTGGATTATATTTCAGAAAAAGGGTATGGTGATATCATTTCTTTGACCAGTTTCCTGTTTATGCCTTATATTGTCGGACTCTTTTTTGTTTTTATCGTTGTGGCAGGGCTTAATCCGATGATCTTCATGTATGTTCTAAATATGAATGCGCTATTTTCTACTTGGGCCATAGGCTATGAGATCCTGGCAATCCTGGCAATATTCTGGATCGCCAAAGTACTACTCACTTCTTACCTGGAGGTAAGAGAATATAATCAATTACACAAGAAGCTCAAAATTCCATAGGGTTTATTATTACCACCCCGACTAAATACCTAAAACTTTAAAAGAGCGAGAAGAGGCAATCTGTGAGTGAAAAAATATGCAGGACTGGCCGTAGTCAATTCAAATATTTTTTTGCTTGCAGATTGCCTCTTCTCGCTCTTCCCGAAGGGTGCAGTGCTTTCGTCCATACTCTGCGTTAGATTTTTTCGAATTCGCTTTGGCGAGTCCTTCAAAAATCTGCCTTGATTATGAACGAAATCACTGCATTAAAGATTTAGGTATTTAGTCGGGGTGGTAATAACAAAAGTCGTATAATCGGGTTCGCCTCTAATCTACATTCTGATCTGCCTTTCCTAATTTTGTAATTATAAAAAAAGTGTATAATAGAAGTTGCCTAATCTATTCAGGTGCCTGTCCCCTGAAAATCTTATAAAAGTGAAGAATGATGTCCAAAGAGATTCTATTTTATATTCCTCCTATTGATAGTAGAGAAAAGCGTTATGTTGACGAGGTCTTAAGCTTGGAAGGTGAATCAAAGATTGATCAGCTTGAAAGCAGTTTTCAGAAGTATATCGGGTCGAAGTATGCTCTGGCAGTTGACAGTGGTACCTCTGCACTGCACCTTGCCATGTGTGCACTGGATCTGAAGCGCGGCGATAAAGTAGTTTGCAGTGTTGACAGTTTCCCTGACCTTCCGGAGGTTGTCCGTCACTTTGATGCAGAACCGATCTTTGTTGATTGTGAATCAGAAACTTACAATATTGATCTGAACAAACTTGATGAAGTTTTAGCAAAGAACAAGAGTAAGAAACTCCGGGCCGTTATTGTCAATCATATGGCTGGACAGGTGACTAACCTGGATCGTCTTTATGAAATTGCAAAAGCACATAATGTCAAAGTGGTTGAAGATGCCAGTGATGCTATGGGTGCTGTCTATAAAGGAAACAAAATTGGAAATACGGGAGCAGATATTACGACCTATAGTTTTGCTCCTCATCTACACAAGAGCATTGTCCAGGGTGGGATGTTCGTGACAGATGATGATGAACTCTATGCCCGTGCCAAACTTTTTCGGACACATGCGATCAGAGATGAAAAAGGCGGGTCCTATGATCAGGTTGATTATCTCTATGATGTGATCGATATCGGATGGAAGTATGATATGAGTGAATTGACTGCAGCTGTCTGTTTGGCACAGTTTGAGAAACTTGACCAGTGTATCCGAAGGCGGGAAGAGATCGCAAACCGATATATGAAGCAGTTAAAAGGTGTCAGCCATATCAAACTGCCTGAACACAGAGGTGAGCATATCTTCCGCCATTTTATTGTGGAGATTGACAAAAACCGTGACCACTTTGCCAGAGAGTTGAAAAAGGAGGGGATCAATATCGGACTTCACTATATTCCGCTCCATTTTATGGACTATTACAAGAAGAAGTATGAGCTCAAGGTATTTGATTTTCCAACAGCCCTGGGTGTCTACCAGAAGGTAATGTCCCTGCCGATTTACAGTCAATTGAGCGATGAGGATGTAGATTCTGTCTGTGAGGCCGTCAAAAAGGTAGCTCAGGCACACATCTAAGATGATCAGGAAGAATCTTATCAGAGATTTTTTTGAGGAGCTCTTTCTGGCCCCCAGGCCCTACCACTACTTTTTTATGCTCCTGCTTCTGCCTTTTTCCCTGTCGTATGGGGTTATTATGTTGATCAGGCGTCTGACGGCACATCGGGAAGTATTTCCTCTGCCCATCATTAGTGTCGGCAATCTGATCGTGGGAGGCAGCGGCAAGACCCCGTTTGTTATTGCACTGGCTTCCCGTTATCCCAAGACGACGATCATTTCCAGGGGATATGGGCGTGAGAGCAGTGGACTGATCGTTGTAAGTCGGAGAGGAGAGATTCTGGTAAGTGTCAGGGAGAGCGGTGATGAAGCGATGCTGATGGCACGATCTCTTCCGGAGTGCAGTGTGATCGTCAGCGAGGATCGTAAAAATGCCATCAAAAAAGCGATTGAAGAGGGTGCTGAACAAATTATTCTTGATGATGGATTCAACCGCGTAGCTATCGATAAATTTGAGATTCTGCTGGAACCTGACCAGATCGCCAATTCTCTGCCGTTTCCTGCCGGCCCTTTTCGTGAATTTTCTTTTTGCAGAAAATATGCCGATCTGGCAGTGAAAGAGAATAGGGATTTTCAGCGGGATGTGACTCTCTCTGATTTGAGTGAAAAGATGCTGTTGGTCACAGCGATTGCCAATCCTCAGAGATTGGATCCTTATCTTCCGGAAGGGATCGTAGGCAGGTGTTATCTGCCTGATCATGCCTATTTTGATGAAGGAGAACTCCAGAAAATGTTCAAGGAATATACTGCAGATTCGTTACTTGTAACGGAAAAAGATGAAGTGAAAATGAGCGGATTTAAGTTGCCACTCTCAATAATGAGGTTAAAATTAAAGATAAATGATGCTATTTTATATGAAATAGATGAATATGTGCAAGAATTTAAATAGAGGGTAATCCCCTGTGTAAATAATTTAATCTGTCCAAGGGACAAGCTTTAGCAGAAGGAGATCTGAATAAATGAAAAGTAAAATCGATATTGTTAAAACGCTGCTTGATGCTCTCCCCTTTATCAAGAAGTTCAGTAATGAAAAAATCGTGATCAAGTACGGGGGATCTGCTCAGACCAGCGATGAGCTTAAAGAGAAGTTTGCCCAGGATATTGTCCTGCTTCATACGGTTGGTATGAAGACCATCGTTGTACATGGGGGAGGAAAAAGTATCACTGAACTACTGGCAGAACTCGGTATAGATACAAGATTTGTGGATGGACAGCGGGTCACGACCAAAGAGGTGATGCGGATCGCCGAAATGGTGCTTAGCGGAGAGATCAATAAAGAGATCGTCTCTCTGCTCAATAATCATGGAGGCAAGGCGATCGGAATATCCGGCAAGGATGCCAATTTTCTTGAGGCTGCTCCAAAGGATTTTGAAAACTTCGGCTATACCGGGATAATTGAACACGTCAAT
>JAYEND010000057.1:0-22777 GCA_034721895.1 Campylobacterota bacterium
TCAAGCGCGTGAGACAATTGTTCGCCTCTGCTGGAGACAATGAGCTTGTTCTCATCGATCAGTACGTCAATATGATGATCAGGGCTATACCTGAGACCATTATCCATCAGATTTTTGAGTGCAAGCGGCAAAAGCTCCATATCGCCAAGAACATCAAAATCCTTTTTGAGCGTAACGGTGACGGATTCACCACTATTGTCAAGCATAAGTAGGTCGATGCCTGACTTCAGGAATTTGCTCACAGGGTAGGGGTTCATCATTAGTTGGAAGTTTTTGGAGGTGAGCTGTTCAAGTTTGGCAAATTCATCGATCAGAAGATTGAGCCGCACAAAGATACGGTGAAGCCGCTCTTTCTGCTTTTCGTCACCGACCATTTCGCTTACCAGTCTCCCCTTGGCTATGGGAGTTTTCAGCTCATGCATAATTGCACGCAGGAAGAGCTGCCGTGACTGGATGAGTTCTTTGATCATTTTGACGGCATGATCGAATTCGTTGGCAACAGCTGCAATCTCATCGTCCCTCTCGCTTTTGCATTCTATATCGAGATCGCCTTCGGAAAAAGTTTTTATCTTCTCTTTCAGTTCAGAGAGCGGCTTCAGGCTTTTGATGATCCAAAGATAGAGGAAAAGCAGCAAAAACAGTGCCCCGATAAAGAGCAGACTGAGTTCAAGGGTTAAAGAGGGCTTATTCATATTCTCAAGCAGAAGCTTGAAGCGTTCACTATTAATAAGCATAAAACGCTTGTAGCGGTAGTTTATAACCTGATATCGGGTATGTCCCTGTTTATCCTGTGAAAATTTTTCGACCAGCACCTGTTGCTCGTTTCCGGTTACCAAGCGAATATTTTGTGATGCCAGATAATCATAATCGATTTTTCCGTATTTTAAGTAATAGAGATAGAGATAGTGACTGTTTTCACGTTCCTGTTTGACAATATCCTGCTCGGATTGTTTTTCCTGAAAATGAAGGGCAGCAGCAAAAAGCAGTATCAGCAAAAAAAGGGCAACACTGAAGATGAGATTGATCTTGCTTCGGAGAGAATGAAGTTTCATGGTTTATTTGGTCGATGCGGCAATAAGTTTAAATCCTATACCGCGTACGCTTTGGATCAGCTTGGGATCACCGAGTTTGGATCGAAGCTTGCTGATGATCATGTCGAGGCTTTTGGGGTGCGAATCGATACTCATTGCCCGTGAGGCATAGATGATCTGCTCACGGGAGAGTGTTTTGTCTCTCTGTCGGATCAGCTGACTCAGGATATCGAACTCCGCCGGAGTGAGGTGGAGTACTTTTCCGTTATGGAAGATCATCTCGTGTACAATTTCGAGATCTTTAGACTCTTCTTTTTTAATTCCCTGCTCACTGTAGCGTCGCAGAAGTGCATGGATCCTGGCAAGCATCTCTTTGGGGTCATAGGGTTTGGGGATGTAATCATCTGCACCAAATTCCAAACCGGTCACTTTGTCATTGATATCACTGCGTGCCGAAGAGATGATGATGGGTATGTGATAGTGCCGGGCGATCTCTTTGCACACCTCAAGTCCATCTATTCCCGGGAGTGTCAGGTCAAGGATGATGAGATCATAGTTTTTGATGCCGGCACTGAGTCCGAGAAAGGGATCTTCATAGTTGGTCACTTTGATGCCATGCATTGCCAGGTATTCGCTGAGTATTTCAGCAAATTCCGGATCATCTTCGATCATCAATATTTTGATCATATCTTTTTCACCTCTTCAAAATTATTTTATTATAACGATCGATAGTTAATGAATGTCAATCGAAACCTATTCATTCTCCTTACGGACAGTGTCGCTGAAATGATTGACTTTAAATGGACTTTGTGTCAACTGCTCGAAGTAGAGTCTGGCTTTTTGAAATTTATAGGCAGACTCGCCCCGCTTGATACGAAAGAGTAGCTGGATCATGTTTTTTCTGTGGTAATGTTTGAAATGCTTAATTTTGACTGGATCACTCTGGCGCTGTGTCAAATCTTTGTCACAATCGCTGACCGTTTCGCAGCGCTGAATGAGAAGAAACCTGTAAGCAGAAAGCTCGTAATAAAAGAGGTCACTTGCCTTGATCTTATCGTAGGCTGAATATTTGATGATCTGCTTCAGGGCATCTAACGGTCTGAGGAGGCCGTGCCAGACCAGTGTGGTATAAAACTTGACAACAAATCCGATATTTTTGATCTCGTTTGACGCAAGTAATCTGTTAAACGTATTCTGTAATGAATTATTCACAAATCGTGCTCGAAATTGTGAAATGTTCCCGGCAATGGTTGCACTCTGAGGAGAATCACTCTTTTGGCTGAACAGTTCCCATTCTCTTGCCTGGATGTCATAATGGTGAATGATCTTGAGTGAAGTAATACCATCTTTCCTGAAAAGCTCAAGATCCTCGCCTTTGAGGCTGTTCAGGAGGGTGATTCCGGTTTCAAAAAAAGAGAGACTTGTTGCATAATCCACTGCCGGAGCATCATCGCCTACGAAGACCTCCTTTGGAGGATTTATCAACCCCAATCCATACTTTTGCCCCAGATAGAGATAGCGGACAATCACGACAATATTGAGTAAATTCCCTTTAAAAACTTCTTGGTGAGAACACAAAAAAGCACTGATCTCTCTATAGCGATGCAGAGACTTTTTGACAAATTGGTGGATATCATCAGCATTGAAATACCTGCTCTGATTTGCCAAACCATAATAGATGAAAGCGCTTTGAATTCTGAAAATTGTTTGTACGGTAAGATCACTTTGTTTTTGGGCAAAATCATCGATATGTCCGGCTTCTGTCTGCAGTTGATGGACATAGTCCTGTCGTGAAATCTCATGACTGGTCAAAAGATCCTCAAGATCCTCTACCTTCTTTGTCGATGCCGCATAAACAGGATAAGTATTTGATCCAAGTTTATCCAGAAGGTTTTGGACAGGGATATATCCCCCGTGGTGTAATACTTCAAAACGTGCCTGTTCCGTATCGACCTGGAGCCGTTCAAACTGCTCTTCAAGGTTTTTCATAGTCTCTGAGAGTAATTTCCACTGTACAGTAATTTCAGTGTACCGTCCTGATCCTTTGGCCTGGATATTGTAACTGTTGGTATGCTCCATCGATGACCAGAGATTTTCGAAAGTCGTATGGAGCTGAATTTCGATATTGAAATAATCCTTGAGTTTTAGAAGTATATCGATAGTGTCATCCTGTGGATCAAGCAGTGTAAAGATTGAATTTGGATCAGCAGGGCATTGATCTGCTTGATGTAAAAAAGAAGAATCAAAACGGGGATTGAAGAAGGAGAGGTCACAATGAAGACCCCGATAGCCGCTTTTCTTTTCGACGGTATAAAATCCATACAAAAGGTGATCATCTGTGCGATGGGGGAAACCAAAAAAATTGTATAGAGTACGAGCGACCCACTCTTTTTCATAAGGGTATGAACAGACAAAAAGTACACCGATCAGATCATGAAGTGCCCCTCCTTTGAGAAAAATTTTCAAAGGATCCTCAAGCAGCGCTGGATTACGAAGACCAAGTTTGATCAGCTTCTTGATCACGCTGTCAGTATATTTATATCGGATCTTGATCGTGTCGACACCGGAGTATTCCAGGGTAGTAATCTCTTCATTGGCAGGGATATCCTGTTCCAGTTTTTGAAAGTATTTGATAAGGCTTTCGGTATAACGGGGGAGTACGCCTTTGGGCTCGATCATCCCTTTTCCTGCGATGACTTCCTCATCGATACCCACAAGTTGATAGTAAACTTCCATGCAATGGAGAATGCTTTCTTTAAAGCGGGGAAGCTCCTCTTCTCCTATGATCGATTTTGCTTTTTGATCAGTAAGTGTCTGGTCGATCAGAGGGATCAGCTCATTCAATGGCTGATAATCTGTTTTGGGTGAAAAGTGGTGAATTCCAATATATGAGTGCATATTTATCCTGATGTAAAGAAGTATTTTAAAGAGAAAAAGCTTGTTTCATATGGCCTTTGATCTCTTCAAAACTGTATTGATGATCGGTGAAATATTCAAACGCGATAATCCCCTGATAGAGCAGCATATCACTGCCGTCTTTGGTGGGTTTGTTGTGGGATTTGGCAAGTTTGAGGAAAGGAGTCTCTTTACCGTAGATGACATCAATACAGGCTTTTGCAGTGGGGATGACTGCATTGAGAATCTCCTGGGGTGCCGGAAGTAAATCATCCTCGAGTCCGGCAGAGGTCATATTGATGATGAGGTCGAAAGGCTTTGTTTCAAAGTTTTCAAAGGTTGCTGTCTCGAAACCCTCTCCTATAAAGCTCTCCAGCCTTCCTTCGCTGCGATTGAGGATTGTGACCTCATAGCCCTGGTCACGAAGAATGGAACTGGTCGAGCGGGCTGTGCCGCCGGCACCCAGGAAAAGGACTGTTTTGGCATCTTTAAATTCGGAGATTGCCTTAAGAAAGCCGGGAGCATCGGTATTGTATCCATAGAGTTCACCCTCTTTTTCTACTATAGTATTGACTGCGCCTACTTTTTGAGCAAAGGGGTCGAGATGATCGCAGGCTGCATAAGCATACTCTTTATGAGGCACGGTGACATTGACTCCTTTGAGGCCAAGGTTAAAGAATGTCTCTCGGAGCTTCGTGCCCTCTTCAAGGCGATAACGGGTGTAGCAGGCATCATGCCCTAATCCTTTAAATGCCAGGTTGTGCATCAGAGGAGATTTGGAGTGGGAGACAGGATTGCCAAAGATGGCAAAAAAGTTCATGGGTGAACCTTTTTAGTGAATAGTGAATAGTGAATAGTGAATAGATTGGGTTTGCATTGCACAGTAATTCTTTTATTGCTGAACGCTGAACACTTAACGCTGAACACTATATCTCTTCCATCTCTTTCAGTGTAGAAAGAAGAGCGCCCAGCTTGTTTTTGACTTCCAGATACTCCAATTCCGGCTGGCTGTCAGCTACAACACCGGCTCCGGCCTGGAGAGTGATAGAGTCTGGTTTGATCAGAGAGGTACGAATGGAGATGGCAGAGTCCATGTTGCCATTGAACGAGAAGTAGCCGACACTCCCGCTGTAAAAACCGCGCTTGAGCCCTTCAAAATCGGCGATCAGTTCCATTGCCATGATCTTGGGTGCTCCGGTCATAGTACCGGCAGTAAAGGTGGCTGCAAAGAGGTCAAACATATCTTTTCCCTCTTCGAGCTGGGCTTCGACATCAGAGACCATGTGCATGACATGGCTGTATCGTTCGACACGCATCATCTCAGTAACTTTCACTGTACCTGTTTGGGCGACACGTCCGACATCGTTACGTCCGAGATCGATCAGCATCAGGTGTTCGGCACACTCCTTGGGGTCGTTCAGCATCTCTTCTTCGAGTTCACGATCACGCTGATGTGTTTTCCCTCTCTTTCTTGTTCCCGCGATAGGGCGGAGCAGTATCTCATTGTCTGTGAGCCTGACCATCACTTCGGGTGAAGAGCCGCAGATGGAGAACTCCTCATAATCAAGAAGGAAGAGGTAGGGTGATGGATTCTTCGAACGAAGAACACGATAGAAACTGAGCGGATCGATCTTTCCTTTCTGCGTGTAGCGGTTGGAGAGGAGAATTTGGAAGATATCCCCGCTTCTGATATGTTCTTTGGATTCATCGACCATCTGCTTAAATCTCTCCTCTTCGATGGAGAAACTGCCTTCTCCATCGAGTTGAACAGGCTTGATCGGCATAGGAATACAGGAACGGTGGAGCATTGCCTCAATTTTTCTGAAATCCTCTTCAGCACGTTCATCATTGAGGATCATGGTGAGTTTTGCACTCTTATGAGAGTAGGCAAGGATGATTTGCGGCCGTACAAGATCAAGATCAGGTGTATTGAGGGGATCGATGAGTCTACTCATGCTCTCTTCAAGAACAGGCTCGAAGACTTTGACCATATCATAGGCGATAAAGCCGATAAAGCCATCTACAAAGCTGAACCCCACTTCCTGGGCTATCTGTTGATATTTGGCTTTGTCCAGATTTCGGTAATAGGACTTGAGAAAGCTGAACGGATCTTTGTCCAGAAGGGTTGTTGTGCCGCTTCGATCTGTATAGGCGGTCTGCTTTTCTTTGTAGCTCAGCCTCTCCTGTGCCCCTGTCGTGATAAAGCTGAAATTCCCATCGCTGGTATTGACAACACTCTCAAAGAGCATGGTAACATCATCGGTAAAATACTCTTTGATCTGTCCGTAGAGGGCAACAGGGGTAAGCTGGTCATAGAGTATGGTCTGGTACATTGTGCAGCCCCTTACAGCTGCTTAATAAAGGCTTGCTTGTTGATCCTGTCTTTCACTTTTGGCAGATCCCGACTCGCTGCTTCTCTGGAGCTATAGGGGCCAATCAATAGTTTTCCCTTACTGAGTTTGTAGTGGAATCCACTTTTGGTGATAACAGAGAGGAATTGCTTGCTTGGTTCTTTTGAAAATGCCCCTACCTGAATATAGTAGGTACCAACGGCTTTTTGTTGAGTTTCTGCCGGTTTTGCAGCTGGAGAAGCCTCTTTTTTTACTACCGGTGTTTGCTCGACAGGTGCAGGTGCAACAACTTCCTGAACGGGTTTTTCTTCGACAACTTCAACAGGCTTGGGTGCTTTCTCCTGGACAGGTACCGGAGCGACAGGCGCAACTGCTTCATCGATCTGGGCTGTCTCAGGCTTGATCTCTTCTTTCGGTGCCGCCGGTTGAGATACTGTCTCTGTCTTTTCACTCTTTTCGCTTAACTCGTCTTCCATCATACTGGAGAGTTGTTCCAACTCTTTTTTATCTGCTTCCAGGTCTTGATCAGATGTGTCAAGTTTGAGTTCCGGGCTGATCATCTCTTCCTGCTTTTGATCCGGGACGGTTGTGCTTTCATCACCGTCACCGAGGAACAGGCGAGTCATCACAATTGCTACGATCAATATGGCAATCAGGAGTGCAACGATTGTCAACAGTCCTTTGCCCTTGTTTTGTTTGGGTTCAATATCATCAATGATCAGGTCATCCAGGTTATGGTCTTTCATGGGAAGAGATCTCCAGTTAAAAATTTGAATTGATTATATCATATTTATCTATATTAAAACTTTATTTGGACCTTCAAAGTTTCTTTATGAAATAAAATTTTTGTAGGGAAGGGTAATGATATTGTAGCATACCGGCAGTGTTTTGTCAGGAAAACACTTCCACTCTCTGGGGAGCCTTGTCGCGAGATCATCGGAGATCTTGTGCACCATCTCATCGGCTTCCTCGAGAGAGAGTGCATCGACGGGGATAAAGAGTTGCAGGTAGTTGCTTTTTTTTCCTTCATAGTAAGCATAATCTTCTATCTGGAGCGTCTGCATCAAATGTTTACTCATATGATAGAAGCGGGAGGGTTGTGAGCCTTTATACTCGACGACAAGATAGTTGGTTTTCCCATTGGTCAGAAGAGGCGTAGCGATAATAAATTGGCGGTTGAGATGTTGGGAAATAACGGTATCGCTGAGAGGCTCATCGATCCGTTCAAATTTGGCATAGAATGTCCGATGGTTGAAAGTAATTTTTTCTACAATCGAACGGCGCTTGACGTAATAGTGTGATCTATCGAGTTTTAGCGCTTCTGTAATAATGCGAATTCCTTAGTAGATTGCTTTGTCATAAATAATAAAGTTGCGGGCCAGATCTTTCATCTCATCTTTGATTTTGCTATGAAGTTCAGTATCATTGATATTGTCCAGTACATCAGCGATCTTGTTGGCAATAATTTCAAACTCCTTCTCTTTCATCCCTCTTCGTGTCAGTGCCGGTGAGCCTATACGGATACCTGAAGTGACAAATGGACTTCGCGTCTCCCCCGGAACTGTGTTTTTGTTTACAGTAATACCGGCTGCGCCCAGAGCAGCATCGGCATCTTTTCCTGAGAACTCTTTGTCGAGGAATGAAACAAGTACGAGATGGTTGTCTGTTCCGTCCGAGACGATATCATATCCTCTTTTGATCAGAACCTCGGCAAGTTTGGAGGCATTGGCTTTGACCTGCCTGGCATAGGTTTTCCACTCATCTGTAAGATTGTGCTTGAAGCCGACTGCTTTAGCAGCGATGACGTGTACGAGTGGACCACCCTGTAAACCCGGGAAGATGGCAGAATTGATCTTTTTGGCGATATCCTCATCGCTGGTCATGATCATACCGCCTCTTGGTCCCGCAAGTGTCTTGTGCGTTGTTGTTGTCACAACGTCTGCATAAGGGAAGGGGCTCGGATGCTCTCCTGCAACCACAAGACCTGCGATATGCGCAACATCAGCAAATAGAATCGCACCGACTTCATCGGCAATCTCTCTGAATTTTTTGAAATCGATCTCTCTGGCATAGGCAGAGGCACCGCAGACGATAATCTTCGGCTGTACGATCCTGGCGATATCCATCACTCTCTCGTAGTTGATGCGGCCGTCAAGTTCTACCCCATAGGTAAAACTTTGGTAGTTTTTACCTGAAAAACTTGGCTTTGAACCATGTGTCAGGTGGCCGCCATGACTGAGATCCATTCCCAAAATTTTGTCACCGGCTTTGATCAGAGCGGCATAAACTGCACCGTTGGCCTGACTTCCTGAGTGGGGTTGAACATTGGCAAAGTTACAGTCAAAAAGTTCACAGGCTCTGTCGATCGCAAGCTGCTCTACTTTGTCTGCAAATTCACATCCGCCGTAGTATCGTTTATAGGGATACCCTTCGGCATATTTATTGGTAAAAACTGATCCCATTGCCTCCATGACTTCCGGAAAGGTAAAGTTTTCACTGGCGATCATCTCAAGGTGATCCGTCTGTCTCTCCAGTTCATTTTCGATCGCCTCATAAATTTCCGGATCGAAAGTTTCTATCGCATAACTCATTATTTATTCCTTTTAAGCTTTATTATTTTCACTCTTCTTCGGTATGTTCAGCTTTTGGTGCTTCCGGTTTCATGGCAGGGAAGAGCAATACATCTCTGATTGAGTGTTGATTGGTCAGCATCATTACCAGTCTGTCGATACCGATACCTTCTCCGGCAGTCGGTGTCATGCCATAACTGAGGGCTTTGACGTAGTCTATGTCCATATGCATTGCTTCATCATCACCTGTGGCATCTTTGGTCTCTACCTGCCCTTTGAATCGCTCATATTGATCCAGTGGGTCATTGAGTTCAGAGAAGCCGTTGGCAATCTCTTTGCCAGCCATGAAGAGTTCAAAACGTTCCGCGATATCAGGATTGTCATCCGATCTTCTCGCCAGAGGAGAGATATCCACAGGGAAATCAGTGATAAAGGTCGGATTGATCAATTTTCCTTCTACGAACTCATCAAAGAGTTCAGCTTGCAGATAACCGAGTGACAGATTCGGATCTACTTTCACATGGTGCTCGCTGAGGTAAGCCATTGCATTTTCTCTATCTGTTGCGACATCAGCCGGTACACCGCCTATGCTCGTCAATGCCTCAATGTAAGGGACTTTTGCAAAAGGCGTTGTGAAATCTATCTCATCTTCTCCGTAAAGAAGTTTTCTGGGTAGATCAAGATTTTCAAAGAGAGAATCAAAGAGCTCTTCAGTGATCTCCATCAAATGGATATAGGTATGGTAGGCCCAATAAAATTCGATCATCGTAAACTCAGGATTGTGTGTATGGTCCATCCCTTCGTTTCTAAAGTTCCTGTTGATTTCAAAAACAGCTTCCATCCCTCCTACAACAAGACGTTTAAGGTAGAGTTCCGGAGCAACACGAAGATATCTGTCCACACCCAAAGCATTATGATGTGTTACAAAGGGTTTTGCATTGGCACCGCCCGGGATAGGGTGCATCATCGGTGTTTCTACTTCAAGGAAAGACTTATCTTCAAAGAATCTTCGTATTAAAGAGACAATTTTGCTTCTCATGATAAAGTTCTCTTTAACCTCCGGATTCATGATCATATCAAGATATCTCTGTCGATATCTCAATTCATGATCTTGCAGCCCATGGAACTTTTCAGGCAGTGGGGAGATGGCTTTGCTCACGATTTCGAAACGCTTGCAATGAAGGGTGAGTTCACCCGTTTGAGTGACAAATGGATACCCCTCTGCAACAATGATGTCACCCACTTCTATGAGTTTTTTAACTTTATTGTAGTATCCCTCCGGAAGTTCATCTCTATTGTAGTAGAGCTGAACCAGTCCTTTGTTGTCTTCCAGTTTTGCAAAGGCTGCTTTACCCATGATTCGAATAAATTTGAGTCTTCCGGTGAGTGCGTAGGTTTTAGTCTCATCTTTCTTCTCGTCGGCATCCAACTCTTTAAGGTAATTACACTCTTCCAAAAATGTTTTAGAGGGTGTTCCTTTTGAAATTTGATTGGGGTAGGGGTTGATCCCCTCTTCTCTTAATTTCTCTGTTTTTTTGATTCTTTCCTGGATATATTGATTGTCAAATATCAAAGTTTCTCCTGTTTGGTATTATCTATGAAAATGTCTATTGATTTATGATTGTTTATTTTGGCATGTTTCGCAAATGCCGATGATATTCATGGTGTGGTCCGTCATTTTGAAATTGAACTTTTTAGCGATCTCTTTCTGTCGTTTTTCAATGGTTTCATCATAAAACTCTATAAGTTTGCCGCATTGGGTACAAACCAGGTGATCATGATGCTTTTTGAGCCCAAGTTCGTATTTTTTCCCTTTGGCACCGAAAGAGAGGGAGTTGACGATGCCATTCTCTTCAAGAAGGCCAAGAGTACGGTAAACAGTGGCAATACCGATAGTCAGGTCAGGATACTGATCTTTGATCAGATTGTAGAGATCTTCCGGTGTAAAGTGGTCATCATTTTCATAAAGTGTCTTCAATACAAGTTCACGCTGTTTGGTGAACTTCAATGTATTGTCTTTAAGAAGTTGTTTAAAGGTTTCCAGAAGAGAAGAGTAGGCTATCATTAATATGTTCCTTACCGATTGTGACTTTGATTCAGGTCAGATCCTGTCAGCGTACTTAGATTGCCATCCAGAGATGCAGCAGGAATTGCAGCGCTCTTATCGGTGTCACTTATCTGGAAAGTGTCCGGATCGATATTGATAAGGAAGGATCCGGCCTCTTTCAGGTAAGGATAGAGTATGCTGCCACTCACATATTTCTCCATGTTGTCTTTGACCAGGGTAACATTAGAGAGTGCAGTGATGATCAGTGCGAAGATCAGGAAGTATTTCCCTCCTCCTACAATAAAACCTGCAAGACGGTTGATGAAGCCAAGACCGCTGGCATAAGTAAGTTTCGAAAAAAGAGCCCCCAGAGAGACAGCCCCCAGCCATATAATAGCGAGAATAGAGATAAAACCTATTAATTTCAGAGCTGCCGGGTTCTCCATATGGTAGAGATTTTTATCAATAAATGCAGCAGCACTATTAGCTACCCTTGATCCAATATAGACGCCTCCGACCAATCCGGCAAGGCCAAAAAACTCTTTAACAAAGCCATTCATAAAGCCCTTGATGCCGAGAATGACTACAATCGCACCGATTGTCACGTCAAAATAGTTGAAATCAAGTGATGCTAAATCCATTTTACTGCCTTTTGCTGCAAATTCTGAGTATTATACCTAATTAGCCTTTATAGATTAAGGGCCTTGAGCATCTCCTCCGGCTTATTGGAGTACTGTACGGCATTTTCTCTGGAGATGACGCCATCCCGGACATTTTTCAGCATGACCTGTGTCTGTGTCTGCATTCCGGTATCACCCTGACCCAGCTGCATCTGCGAATAGAGTTGATGTACTTTGTCTTCCCGGATCAGATTGGCGATCGCATGGTTGGTGACGAGAATTTCAGATATTGCAACTCGTCCGCCCTGTAATTTGGGGAGCAGTGTCTGCGCTATGATAGAGACAAGCGAAGTTGAAAGCATGGCTCGGATCTGAGGCTGTTCATCTCCCGAGAAGACATCAATAATACGATTGATCGTGCCGGGCGCCGAATTGGTGTGCAGAGTGCCGAAGACCAGGTGTCCTGTCTCTGCTGCCGTCAAAGCTGCTTCGATCGTCTCTTTGTCCCTCATTTCCCCGATCAGGATGATATCAGGATCCTGACGCATGGCATATTTCAAAGCCAGGGAAAAACTTTTGGTATCTTCTCCCACCCCTCTGTGTGAAAAAACACACTTTTTGTTGGTATGGATAAATTCCACAGGATCTTCCACTGTGATAACATGTTTCTGTTCTTTCTCATTGATCTCATTGAGCATAGCCGCCAGCGTGGTTGATTTACCTGATCCGGTAGGTCCGGTGACCAGGATCAAACCTTTTTCACGCTTGATGATTTTTTTGTAGATTTCCGGAGCATGAAGATCATCCAGTGAAGGGATTTCAATAGGAATGGTCCTGAACGCAGCAGCGATATCGCCGAGTGTCCGGTAAAAGTTGGCTCTGAATCTGCCGATACCCGGAAGAAGCAGGGCAAAGTCAAGCTCATCATTCTCTTCAAATTGCTGTTTTTGCTTCTCTGTGATCAGGGAGTAGCACATCTCTTCGATATCTTCACCGGTCAGCCTGGGAAGATTGACAGGTTTGAGTTTCCCATCCAACCTGATAAGCGGTTCGCTTCGGCTGATGAGGTGAAGGTCTGAAGAGTTGTGACTTACTACACTCTGGAGCAGTTTTTTAATATTGAATTCGGCCATTGGCTTCTCCTTGGTTTAATCTAAATTTTTTTGATAAAGTGATTCATCATAACCGACAAAAACAGTCTCCTCGTCCAAAACAACAACAGGCCTCTTGATCAGCGTATTCTCTTTTGCAAGCCATTTTATTTTGTCTTCGCTGTCAAGATCCAACTCTTTGAGTTTCAACGTACGATAAGTAGTCCCGCGGGTATTAAAAAGCTGATCAGTAGTTGTGCCGGCATTGATCCAGGAACGGATTTCCGATTCACTGACAGGGGTCTCCCTGAAGTCATTGAAAGCAAAGTCAATTTCTTTACTTTTGAGATATTTCACTGCTTTGCGAACACTGTCACAGTTTTTGATACCATAGACTCTGATCATGGCCTACTCGATAATGGCAGGAACGATAAAGAAATCATCTTTGCTTTCAGGGGCATGTTCGAGAATACTTTGGGGAACGGTAGGATCATTATGCGGTAGATCTTCCTGCATCGGTGTACCGCCCTCCAGTGTGGAGAAGGAGGCATCCAGAGCAGATGTATCCAGTTCCGACAGATTCTCCACGTAAGAGACGATCTCTGTCAACTGATCAATGATCTCATCTTTTTTTGCCTCATCGACATGAAGGTGTGAAAGTTTTTCCAATTTCTCCAAAACGGTGTTGTTTATCTGCACAATTTTCCTTTGCATCGCGTAAATATGAATTTTATCATTATATATTAAATTACTTTAAGATATAACTATTCTAATGCTATTAAACCAAAGGAGCAACTATGATGCAGCAACTTGATATGAGTGCACCGGACTTTTTGGAAGAGTTTGAAAAAACCAAGAAATTCACCAATAAAGTCTGTTATCAGTTTGGCTGGGAGTATCACCCCAATCATGAAGTCAATGAAGGGGTTCAGATGGGCCTGGCAAGACACAAGCTTCTCTATGGTAAACGTTTTTGCCCCTGTTATATGGTGGAGGATGACCCTCAAAAGCCGGGAAAATTCAAAAGTGTTGATGATCGTATCTGTCCCTGCCCTCAGGCGATCAATGATGAGATTCCCAATGAGGGCAAATGCCACTGTGGTATTTTCTGTTCCCCGGAATACGTTCAGGAATTCTATAAAGCCAACAGTTAACGCTAAGGTTAATTAGAGTACTTTCCTTTTTTAAATTTATTTACGTTTGAAAAAGGATTAAGAAATGTATCAACTATTGGATAAAAGCAGTGTCAACTCGGAAGAGTTGGTGCAATTATTAAAAGACCGGGAAGAGGGAAAAACAGATTTTCTGCTTGTTGATGTCAGGGAAGAGATGGAGTATGAGATGGGTCATGTCAAAGGGGTAGACCTTTTGAGGCCGACATCGACTTTCCAAAATTGGGGACAGAAGCTTTTTGAAGAAGCGAAGGATAAAGTAGTGATCTTCACTTGCCGAACAGATAATCGAAGCGGTCAGGTACAGATGGTCTTCAAACGAAATGGCCATCCCCGTGTGATTAATCATGCCGGGGGTATCGTCTCTTATCGCGGTGAAATCGAGCAGGGATAAAGATTGAGTGGTCTCACGGCGTCCAGGATTCTCTATCTCCATGGTTTTGCCAGTTGCGGAGAGAGTAATAAAACCGGAGAATTAAAAGCTTATTTTGGTGGAAAAAACTTTCTTTCACCGGATCTTCCACCTGCACCGGTCGATGCGGTCGAAATGATCAGAGAACTGATCAACACAGAGAAGATCAACATGCTGATAGGCTCCTCTCTCGGAGGATTCTACGCCACATATTTCGCAGAAATCAATAGAATGAAAGCAATTCTCATCAATCCTTCGATCAGGCCGTTTGATACACTGGCATCCTATGTCGGATGGCAGCAGCGATATTGTGATGATGAGTTGTTCGAGTTCAAATCGGCCTATCTTGAACACTTCAAACTTTTTCAGTGCGACAGTGTCGGAAAGGGCGATTATCTTGTGCTGCTTCAGAGCGAGGATGAGGTATTGGATTACAGAGATGCGATGAAGTATTATAAGTCGCAAAGGATTGTCGTAGAGTATGGCGGGAACCATCGTTTTGAGAATATCAGTGATTATCTCTGTATGATTCAGGGACATCGGGAAAAGTAAGTTAAGAGAAAAAAGAGAAAGTATGCAAGTAATCGATCTGTTTATTAAATTATTGAGTTATGAGTCAGTCACGCCGGACGATGCCGGTTCACTCGATTTTATTCAGAAGTATTTGGAGGATTTTGATGCGATCTGGAAAAATGAGGGAGGTGTAAAAAATCTTTTCCTCTACAAGCATTTCGGCGAGGGGCCGCATCTCTGCTTTGCCGGACATGTGGATGTTGTTCCGGCCGGTGAAGGCTGGAACAGCAATCCTTTCGTTCCACTCCTGGAAAATGATGTGATCACTGCCCGGGGTGCGCAGGATATGAAAAGCGGTGTAGCAGCATTTGTGCAGGCGCTCAGGGAGGTGGAGACTTTCTCCGGGACGCTTTCACTGCTTTTGACCAGCGATGAAGAGGGTGATGCCAAATATGGGACCAGGATCATGCTGGAGCATCTCAAATCGATCAACTTTCTGCCTGATTGCAGTATTGTTGCCGAGCCGACCTGCGAAAAAGTGTTTGGTGATGCGGTCAAAATAGGACGACGCGGATCTATCAACGGGGTCATCCAAAAACATGGGACGCAGGGGCACGCCGCCTATCCGGAAAAATCGGTCAATCCGATTCATAAGGTAGCGCAGGTGTTGCCTCAATTAGCCGGAACCAACCTGGATAAAGGGGATGAATATTTTTCTCCCAGCCAGTTTGTGATCACTGATATCCGTGCAGGGATGGAGGTGACCAATGTAACCCCCGGAAAGTTGAAGATGATGTTCAATGTACGCAACTCAACAAAGACGGAATTAAAGGATATTGAAGATTTTGTGCATCGCTATTTTGACGGGATGAATTATGACCTTGTGTTGAATCAGTCAGCCAAGCCTTTCCTCACCGATCCTGATACGGAAGTCGTCAAGGCTTTGGATAAGGCGATCCGGTCAATTTGTGGTATGATACCCAAACACTCCACTGCCGGGGGAACGAGTGATGCACGGTTCCTGGCAGAGTATGGCGTCAAAACAGTGGAGTTCGGTGTCATAAATGATACAATACATGCACCCAATGAGCGTACAACTGTGGAAGAAGTAGAGAATCTCTATCGGGTTTTCTGTGAAACGATTAAAAATTTTAAGGATAGATCATGAAAAAGATACTTTTGGGATTGGCGTTGCTTGGCGGTTTGTTCTTTAGTGGAGCACTTTTTGCCGAGGATCTCAACTGGGAAAAGGATCTGAATACTGCATTTGCCAAAGCAGCCAAAGAGAAGAGGCCGATCATGGTGATGGTGGAGGGAGAGCACTGTCGCTGGTGTAAAAAAATGGAGCACCGGACACTTGAAGATGATGTGGTCAGTAAACGGCTTGAGAAGTATGTGTTGGTCAAGATTGACAGAGAGGGAAAAGATGCGAAACAGCTCCCTGCAGTCAAGTATGTACCGACTATCTTCTTTATGTCACCGGAAAAGAAAATCCGGGAACGCGTTACGGGCTATTTCAATGTTTTGGATTTCAAAAGCTGGATCGACGATGCCGAGGCAGCAGTGAAATAATTGCAAATGGGAAATCTCTAAGTCATGTTATTTGGCCGACCATCTATTACCAGGTTTGTTCTCGTAAGAATGGGACTATTAATGCTCTTCATACTTGCGATCCTCTATCTGGTCCTTACTCAGGTTTTGGGACGACAAGAGGGGGTCCATGAAGATATGATTATGATGGCATTCGGATTTGCAATTGTTCTCTTTGTCACTTATGTTGTATCAGAAATGGTTCAGAAGAAGATACGGACAATCAATGAGTACCTGATTGATTGCAGCAATGTTGAACAATTGCCGGAAAATAGGCACTTTGTTACCAAGGAGTTTGATGAGATTAATAAAAATCTGATCAAAGTGCTCAAAAAGGCCAAAAAACGTGAAGATGATAAACAGAAGTATAATACCAAACTCAAATTGAAAAGCAGGCAGCGCAGTGAAATGCTCTCTGCCATCGCACACGAATTCAGAAACCCTATCTCGGCGATCATCGGATATTCACAGACGCTTCATGAAGATCAGGATATTTCCCGTCCCCTTCAGGAGAAATTTCTAACCAAAATTTATAGAAATGGACAGAAGATCGAGGAGTTGTTGAGCCGTTTGATCCTATGGAACAAATTTGAGAGCGGTGAAGCCAAACTTCGTCAGAGTTCCTTCGACATCCTCAGTCTTGCAAAGGATACCAGGCAAAGTTTTGAAGACAAATACAGAGACCGTAGTATTCGCATAGAAGGAGAGAGCAGCACGATAACAGCTGACCGGGCACTTATAGAAGTTGTACTCAGAAACCTGATCGAAAATGCCCTGAAATATTCCAAAGAAGAGGTAAGGGTCAGGATTGAAGGGAATAAGGTCTCGGTAATTGACCGGGGGATAGGAATCCGTCAAAAAGAGATTGGAAAAGTGACCAAAAAATTCTATCGTTCGGGAACACACAGTTGGGATAACTCTATGGGGTTGGGCCTCTCCATCGTCAAGACAATCCTCTCGCTTCATGATGCCAAACTGGAGATCAGGAGTGTAGAAGATGAAGGTTCCACCTTTTCTTTCTACTTATATTAAACTGATGAGTTAAATAATATTTATTTATCAATTGGTAACAGAGCAGTTACTTAATTAGAAAAACAACACTTTTCTTCTTAAAATAATTATATTTTAATCCAAAATCCAATAAACTGAAGCCAAGCAATAGCCCTTATAGTCGCATTTAAGGGATGCTTATTGTCATTATAAGCTGAGCTAAATTTAAGGAGGAAGCATGAAACTAGGTTTCTTGGTTGACCTGAACCTGTGTATGGGGTGTAAAGGTTGTGAAGTCGCATGTAAAGTGGAAAATGAAGTTCCGCTGAGCTCTTGGCGTCTGCGTGTAAAGTATATTGATGTGGGAGTATTCCCGGATGCATCGAGAAACTTTACGCCTCTGCGCTGTAATCACTGTGAAAACGCTCCCTGTGAGCGTATCTGTCCGGTATCGGCATTGCACTATCTGGAAAATGGTATTGTCAATGTGGACAGTGCCAGATGTATCGGTTGTGCCGGATGCATGATGGCCTGTCCTTATGGAGCAATCTATATGGATCCGGAGACAAACACGGCAGATAAGTGTACTTACTGTGCGCACCGTATTGAAAGCGGCATGATGCCGGCCTGTGTGGTTGCCTGTCCTGTTGAAGCGAATATCTTTGGAGATGTTGAAGACGATACAAGCCATATCGCCCGGTATATTATGGAGCACCAGGGTGGTGTTCAGGTTCGCAAGCCTGAAAAGCATACTGATCCAAAACACTACTATGTTGGTGGCGGAAACCAGACCCTCAACCCTCTCGCACATGAGAGAATCGAAGGCTATGGACTCTTCAACAATATTACGCATCTCGATCATGTCGGTGATCCGAATCATGGCGTGATCGACAGATTCCTCGCACCGTTTACCAGTCATGGAGAAACTGACAATAAGAGTTTCATGCAGTTTGATGCTGCCAAAGCAGAAGAGTCGCATGAACAAGAAGGAGGCCACTAATGGTAGAGCATGGTATTAACGCGACAAACGCTATTGTCACAATGGATGCGGCAATTCCCGGGATTATCTGGGGATGGATGATTACTCTTAATATGTGGGCAAAAAGTATCGGTACCGGGGTGATCCTGATCGGTGCTTTCCTTCTTTACAGACACAAAAAAGAGGAGATGCCAAACCTGAGATGGCTGATGCCTTTGATCTCATTTATTGCATTGAATGTCTTCCTTCTCTTTACACTGGTAGACCTTCATCAGCCCTATAGAATGATCAATATTTTCCTCCACCCTCACTGGACTTCATCGATCACGGTCGGTGCATGGATGGCTTCACTCTTTACCGGTTTGGTCACAGTGATGATGGTCATTGGTATTTTTGATGCCTTCCCTGATATCAGAAGACACTGTGCTTTGGCAAAAACGGCAAGAAGCCATAGTGCATTTTATGAAAAGATCTTCCCATTTGTTGTCTTCCTTGCGATCCCGGTAACACTTTATACGGCTGTCATTATGGCTCAGTCAAGTGCGAGAGAGTTATGGCAGGCCCCGACTGAATTGATGCAGATGATGCTTGCTGCCTTTTTGGCAGGTTCTGCTGCATTGATCCTGATCTCTGACTCATGGAGCAAAGAGGTAAGAAAAGATTTGGCAATGGTTTTGGCGATGGCAGTTTTCTTTGGCTTCCTGATGTACATGGGCGAGTATTTCTTCTCATTCAAGTCATCAGAAGCTGAAGCGACACTTGAGTATATCCATGCAGGCGGCGAATACAATATTCAGTTCTGGCTTGCTATGGCACTTGGTTTTATCGCTCCTTTCTTCCTCAGTACATCTGCGATGAAGAGCGATAACAAAACACTGCTTAGATTTGCAGCTATTTTAGCATTGGTTGGGCTCTATCTTGCAAAAGATGTATGGCTCAAAATCCCACAATTGCTACCGTTAAGTTAAGGAGGAGAAACCAATGACAAAATCAATGAATAATGAAAAGCCTGCTTTTTTCGAAAGCAGGAGGACTTTCCTCAAAGGTACAGCCTATACTGTTGCGGGTGCAGCATTGGCCAAAGGTGTATTTGAAACGATCGCAGATACACCTGCAATGGCAGAAGGCAAGTTCACACCGACACCGAAAACACTGGCTTTCTATCCGCCACTCGAAGAGTGGGACAGCTTTACGGAGCTTGACGGTAACGACTGGAAACGAGGGGGCACAGGCAGAAATGGTGTAGAGAGTGAAGGTAATCCTGATGGCATCAAAGCGACAGAGTATATGCTTGTTCCTACATCATGTTCCAACTGTGAAGCATCTTGCGGCTTGACAGCATGGGTTGACCTCTCTACGTATAAAAAAGGCGGACAGCTGGCTGTTCGTAAATACATGGGTAATCCGCTCCACGCAGGAAGCCGTGGAAGAAATTGTGCCAAAGGGTATGCAACCCAGTCACAGATGTATGATCCGGATCGTATTCCTTTCCCACTCAAAAGAGCACCAGGGTCTAAAAGAGGTGAAGGTAAGTGGGTAAGAATCACCTGGGATACTGCAATGGCAGAGATCGGTAAAAAGATGCATGACACACTTAAAAAAGGTGATGAAATGTCTCGTAAACTGATCATGTACCATGTCGGCCGTCCAAATGAAAATGGCTTCGGCCACCGTGTGCCGCACTCTATGGGATGTGACGGGTATGACTCGCATACCAATATCTGTTCTGCGGGTGCCAGACAGGGCACGATCCAGTGGTCAAATGATGATAGGAATAACCCCGATTGGGCTAATGCCAAGCTGATCTTCCTGCAGTCATCGCATGCAGCAGATGCAGGCCACTACTTCCAGCAGGCAGCAGGCCGTATTGCAGATGCACGAAAGAAAGGCGCCAAGCTGGTTGTCATGGATCCCAGACTATCAAACTCTGCAGGTATGGCAGATCTCTGGGTGCCATGCTGGCCGGGAACTGAAACAGCACTCTATCTCTATCTTGCTAACCGCATACTGAATGAAAGAGGCCTCAACGGTGAAGATCTTGTCAATCATGCCTTTGTGAAAAACTGGGTCAACTGGGACAGATTGATGGCAGATAAAGAGTATCTTGCCTACCTTGTAGGAAAAGGCTATATTTCTGCAGTTCCTCCGGGGGACAGCTATGGAGATTTCATTAGAATGATCCGGGAAATGTATAGCCCCTATACGCTTGACTTTGTCGTCGAAGAGTGTCGTATCGAAGCGAGAATCGTTGAAAAACTTTATGAAATGTTCATCGATGCAGGTGACAGAGTAGCTACCTATATCTGGAGAGCGGGACCGATCGCTCACAGAGGTGGCTGGATGATCGCAAGAGCAGGATTCCTGCCATTTGTCTTGCGTGGTGCAATGGCCGGTGATAAGGGCGGGGTAGGTCTTCACCACTGGTCTGTCATCTCTGTCAACGGCAAGGGTGATGCAGCTGCGCAAGCAGGCGAAAGACCACCAAAAGTTGATGTCTGGAATGAGATCGCATGGCCCCCTGAGTACCCACTCAGTTCTTATGAGATGAGTCATATTATGCCGCACTTGCTGATGGATGAAGCGTGGCAGAAAAAGTGGAATGATAAAGGGCTGAATGTTCCCAGCAAGCTGGCAGTCTGGATTCCACGTATGTACAATCCTGTGTGGATCAACCCGGATGGTTTCAGATGGATCGAAGCACTCAAGAGAGAAGACAAAATTGAAATGAGTTTCAATCTCTCTCCAACATGGTCAGAAACCAACTGGTATTGTGATTATGTTCTTCCTGTCGGGTTGGCTGGTGAAAGACATGATCAGCACTCTGAAGCGACACAGCCATCAAGATGGTTAAGCTTCAGAAACCCTGCCTTGAGAGTGGCACTTGAAAAAATGGGATGGAAGCCGAAAGATCCTACCAGGGCGACACTTGAAGCACATATCAAAGCAGGTCTTGGTGAAGTGTGGGAAGAGGTAGAGTTCTGGGCAAATATCATGGTGCACCATGTAGATCCGGATGGCTCACTTGGCGTCAGAAAATACTGGGCTTCGAAACAAGACCCAGGCAGAGCGGTAACCATAGCTGAGTGGTATCAGGCAGCATTTGACAAGCTTCCAAACCTGAGAAAGGCAGCGAAAGCATCTTACCCTGACTCAAAATATCCTAACTATGAGATGATGAGAGACAGGGGAACCTGGCTTGAAGAAGATAATATCTACAAGCCACAGGAGAGAGAGCTCAAGAAGGTAGACGGCAAATATATCGCACATGGTCATGAATATGATGAGCGTGATGTGGAGAAAGATGAGTTTGGTGCATTGCTGGTAGAAGATCATGTGCATGGTGGGAAGAAGGCGATCGGTATCGAAGTCAATGGAGACATTGCTCAGGGATTCCATACATTGAGCCGAAAGCTTGAGTTTTACTCAGAATGGCTCAAAGAGTGGAAGTGGCCTGAGTATGCGATACCTATTTACCCCAAAACAAAAGCAGAGCGTAAAAAAATGGTACACGTTGTGACACATGTGCATCATGACTTTATGGAAAAAGATAATGAATTTGCACTCAATACAGTCTTTAGATTGTCATACAATATTCATACCCGATCGGTCAACTCCAAGCACTTGATGGAGATTTCTCAGAACCACAATCCGGTATGGATCAATACTGAAGATGCCAAGCGTCTTGGCATCAAGCGTGGTGATGCGATCAAATGTACGATCTCTGATACGGTTTCCGGGCTTGAGTCCGGTTACTTTGTTGCTATGGCTGTGCCGACTGAGGGTACGATGCCGGGTGTGACTGCCTGTTCACACCATGCCGGTAGATGGAAGCTGAAAAATGCAGTGGAAATCCCAGGCTTTGAACAAAAACTCGGTGTTATGGGTGTCGGTGCACCGCTTTATGACATGACTATGGATGGCAAGGTGGGAACACTGAAGCCGAAAGAGGGTCTGGATGAAGGTATGCAGGCTCGCAAAGATGGTTGGCAGTTCAAAGAGTACAACAAAGACCTTGACAACATTTGGTGGGACGGCCTGAGTGGTTCATGGCAAAATGCCGTAGCACCTTCTCATCCGGATCCGATAGCAGGTAACCACGCATGGCACCAGAAAGTTCGTATCGAGTTAGCCGGCAAAGAAGACCAGATCGGTGATATCTATGTGAACTATGAAAACAATATGAAGGTTTATCAGGCATGGAGAGATAAATTGACTCGTCCGCTTGACAGTTCTGATTCACTCAGAAGACCTGTGCATATCAAGCGTCCGGCAGTGCCTTTGTCTCACAAAGCATACTCTGTCAAGCTTACTTAACACTTTCAGGCAGGGGTTCCCTGTCTGAGCCTCATTTTACAATTTTCCAGATAATTATTTAACTAATCTATTTTTATCTTGAAAGTGGTATGATGCGTTTGATTTTGAATGAAGGCGCTGTCGTATTATATGGTCACTATAAGGAAGTGGCAACTTTAGTTCCACTAAAAGTTTAATATACCAAACAGGGTTTAAAATTTTT
>JAYEND010000058.1:0-43428 GCA_034721895.1 Campylobacterota bacterium
AATCACCCCAGGAGCCTGTCGGACTCATCTGATTGAAGCAAAAAATTCAATCTTTTAGGTATATTTTTGCTCGTTTGAGGCGAATAGCCGTAGCTATTTAACGAAAAGGAGCTGAAAACAGGACAAAAGAGTGGATTTTGCAGCCAATTAAGCATGAGTCCGACAGGCTCCTAGATACTCATAAGGAATTGTCATGTGCGATTTTAGCAACCTGGATGATGCAGCCAAGCAGGTATATCACAATCGGCTTTTGGTCTGTGCTGAAGCCTTTGGAGGCAAAAACTTTTTCCTTCAACTCCTGGAGTCCATCCGTGAAAGCAAACCCCATCCTCTGATGGCCAAAAACTGTGAATTCCGCTTTCCTCTCGGTACGGTCAAATGGAACAAGGTGATCTTCAAAGACAAACTCACACTTTTGATGAAAGTTCGCGTGAATGAGGGGGAAGATGGCAATCTCTTGTTGGCAACAAATGAGAAGAGTTACAAAAATGTATTGAATCTCGTTCGTACTCTCAAACCGATCAATTTCACAGTAAAACCGGACAACCCGGAAGACGGCGAAGGGTTTACCCTGCATCCGTTTGATGTGATCGGCGAGAAGACGACGCGCCTAAACCCAATATTTGATGCCCTCTTCTTCTGCTCCGTTGATTCGGTCAAAAAAGCCCTGAACTATAAACCAAAGGCATCATGATGGACGGCAGAATACGCAAAAATATTAAAAGCGGTCTCAATGTAGGGATCGTCCTCAAAGAGGATCAAAGCACAGGATATATTACCTACGGCGTAGTGCAGGATATTTTAACCAAATCAGCCACACATCCTCATGGCATCAAGGTGCGTCTGATGAGCAGAGAAGTCGGACGGGTCAAAGAGATAGTATGAACCTTTATATCGACGGTGATGCTTTTCCCAACCTGCTAAAGCCCATTTTGCTTCGCTCCATTGAACGGCTGGCACTGCCTACAATTGTTGTATCGAACAAGCGTATCAATATCGGTAAATCAAAACACATCACTTACCTTGTTGTTGAGCAAGGTGCTGATGAAGCAGACCACCGTATCGTTGAAATGGTAGAAGAGGCCGATCTGGTCATCACTGCAGATATTCCTCTGGCAGACCGTATCATCACCAAAAAAGCCCATGCCATTGACCACCGCGGTGAACTCTACAGCCGAGACAATATCAAACAATATCTGGCGATGCGTAATCTGATGGAAGAGATCCGTGACAGCGGTGAAATGACCAGAGGACCCAAACCTTTCACCCAAAAAGATGCCCATGAGTTCGCCAATCAGCTGCACCGGTTTTTGACAAAGTATTGCTAGGAGCCTGTTGGTCTCATCTGGTTGAAATGAAAAATTCAATCTTTTAGGCTTATTTTTGGCTCGTTTGAGGCGAATAGCCGTAGTTATTTAACGAAAAGGAGCTGAAAAGAGGACAAAAGAGTGGATTTTTCAGTCAATTGAGTATGAGTCCGACAGGCTCCTAGTCCGGGCTAAATAGAAATCCCGCGAAGCCTATGGCTCTCATAGATTCCAAGGATCCGCACATCATCGGCAAAAAATGCCAACTCTTCCAGGGCAAGCCTCAGTGGATCTGAGTCGATATGCCCATCGATATCGATATGGAATTGACTTCCCTGCAGCGTCTTGGTTCCCATATAACTCTCGATTTTTAACAAGTTGACGTTATTGGTCGCAAATCCTCCAAGTGCCTTAAATAGGGCTGAGGGTATGTTTCTCACCTGAAAAACCAGTGAAGTGATATAGCTCCTGGATGGATCATAGATCGGTATATTTTTATCTCTGGATAAAATGAAAAATCGTGTCGTATTCCCTTGATTGTCTTCAAAGTTTTCTTTAAAGATCTGAAGCCCGTAGATATCAGCCGCAAGCTTTGAAGCAATGGCTGCCCTTTGCGTATTTCCCAGCTCTACCAACTCTTTGGCAGCACCTGCGGTATCCAGTTTGGCTTCTGCTTTCAAGCCTAACGAAATGATATTGTGATGGCACTGAGCCAATGCCTGAGGATGCGAAGCAACATATTTCAGATCCTCCAGTTTGGCATCAGGCAAACCGATCAGGCAATGTACGACAGGTTCAAAGTGTTCACCGATCACATGAAGTGCCATTTTGGGAATCAAACGATAGATCTCTTCTACCCTGCCTGCCGTAGAGTTCTCCAGCGGGATCATCGCCAGAGCAGCATCACCCTGCTCTACCATCCACATCGCCTCCTGAAATGTATCGCAGGCAACCGTCTCATATTCCCCATAGGCATTTTTACAAGCCTGCTCCGAGTAAGCACCCTGAACACCTTGATAGGCTATCGTTTTATTCATCTCATTACTCAATTATTTTGCTGACAGGCATCTCCGCGATCGACTTAGCCCCATGCTCTTTGAGTTTTGGGATCACATCACGAAGGGTACTTTTGTCCACAACGGCCATTACATCCACCCAATCACCCTTTGCCAGATGGGAAACGGTTGGATTATCACTGGGGAGGATCTCCAAAATTGAATCCAGTTCATTGTGCGGGGCATTGAGTATCAGACAGACTTTAGGGACCGCATTGATGACAGACTGGAGCATCATAATAACCCTATTGATCTTTGCTCTTTTTTGCGGATCTTCATACGCCTTTTTGTTGGCGATGAATCTTGTGGTTGTCTCCAGGACCGTATCGATGATCTTCAGATCATTTGCCCTGAGTGATGATCCGGTCTCCGTGATCTCGACAATGGCATCTGCAAGATCAGGTACTTTTACCTCGGTTGTACCCCAGCTGAATTCTACATTGGCTTTGACACCATGAGAATCCAGATAGTCCTTTGTCAGATTGACCACTTCAGTCGCGATGGTCTTACCTTCCAAGTCCTTGACACTTTTATAAGGTGAATCCTCTTTGACTGCCAACACCCACTTGATGGGTTTAAAACTCTGTTTTGCATAGGTTAGTTCACATACCTCTATCACATCTGCACGATTCTCTTTGATCCAGTCCAGACCCGTCAATCCGCAATCAAGCTGCTCACCTTCAACATATCTTGCCATCTCCTGTGCACGGATGAGCATGCACTCCAACTCCGGATCATCGACAGAGGGATAGTAATTTCTCTCTCTTACTTTGATATCATATCCGGCTTCTTTAAATATCTTGATCGTTGACTCTTGCAGACTTCCCTTTGGGATCCCTAATTTTAATACCACATAATACTCCTAAGTTTGACATATCCAATTGTAACATTTGGCAGCTTGCATTGTTTTTACTCACAGGTATATGAAAACTTGGTATGCATGTCAGTGACGACGAAACATTTGAGATTATCAAGCAGCAAGGATAAGTAAAGCAATATTATCTAATATTACTTCTACGATTTAAGTGTTGATGGAGTCTTTGAAGCGCTACTCTTTGCGATAATACTATTTCTAATTTGTAATCTGCTATGATTATCATAAACCCTGTTATTTGAAAGAAGTTTAATAGTATGGAACATGAAGCAAAGCACGAATCGGATAAAAGAGCAGAGACACTGTTGCAGGTAATTGGTGATCTTGTTACAGAGGTTCATTCGCGCCGTCTTCCCGCAGAACGCATCACACTTGACAGCAGTTTTGAAAAAGAGCTCGGGCTCGACAGCCTCTCACGTGTCGAACTGATCGCCCGGGTTGAAACGGCATTCAAGCTTGCGCTTCCGGAACGTATCTATGCGGAAGCTGAGACACCACGGGACCTTTTGCGCGCGTTGCTTGGCACACAGGTCCCCTATGCAAACCTGCCTTCTTCAGAAATTTCTACGGTAGCATTGGGCGAAGCGTCAGCCGCACCTGCCGAAGCACAGACCCTGGTGGATGTACTTCGATGGCATGTGGCACAGCATCCCGATCGTTCCCATATCCAGCTCTACCACGACGATGGAAACGGTGATGTCATCACCTACGCCCAACTCGAAGCGGGTGCTGAAAAAGTGGCTGCCGCTTTGCAGCAGCGCGGACTGGAACCTGCAGAGCCCGTCGCAATCATGCTGCCCAGCGGATCGGATTACTTTTTCAGTTTTTTTGGCATTTTGATGGCCGGTGGCATACCGGTACCCATCTATCCCCCTGCACGACCCTCACAGCTTGAAGACCACATGCGACGGCATGCCCGCATACTGGACAACTGCCGCACAAGCATACTGATCACCGTACCTGAGGCTAAACATGTCGCACAGCTTCTGAAATCACAGGTCCCCAGCCTTCGGCAGATCGTATCGGCTTCTGAACTAAGGACGTCCTCGGCCAAAGCGATGCTCCCGGTCCTGCATGCCCAGGATATTGCATTTTTGCAGTATACATCGGGCAGTACCGGCAACCCCAAAGGCGTGGTACTGACACATGCCAACCTGCTCACCAATATCCGCAGCATGGGAGAGGTCGTAGATGCGGGTCCTGACGATGTCTTTGTCAGCTGGCTGCCACTCTATCATGACATGGGCCTTATCGGTGCATGGCTGGGAAGCCTCTACTATGCTGCGCTTTTCGTGGTGATGTCGCCGCTGGATTTTTTAGCCAGGCCGGAACGCTGGCTGTGGGCAATCCATCGCTACCGCGGCACGCTATCCGCATCGCCAAACTTCGGATATGAGTACAGTATGCACCGTTTAAAGGATACCGATCTGAAAGGGCTGGATCTCAGCTCCTGGCGTGCGGCATTCAACGGTGCAGAAGCGGTCAGCCCGGAGACACTGGAGCAGTTCAGCAAACGATTTGAACTGTTTGGATTTCATGAAAAAGCGATCATGCCGGTATACGGTCTGGCAGAGTCATCGGTCGGTCTGGCATTTACACCTCTGCAGCGTGGGGCACGTATCGACCGCATCCAGCGCGACACCTTTTCCCGTTCGGGAGCAGCCATAACGGCCAAAGAGGATGACAGTAATGCTTTGCGATTTGTCTCCAGTGGGCTCCCCATTCCCGGGCACCAGATCAGGGTCGTGGACCCTGCAGGACATGAGCTGCCCGAGCGTCAGGAGGGACGGCTGGAATTTCGCGGCCCCTCTTCCACCAGCGGCTACTACCGTGATGCCGAAAAGACACAAGCCCTTTTTGACGGGGAGTGGCTCGATACAGGGGATCTGGCCTATATCGCTAACGGGGAACTCTATGTGACCGGACGTATCAAGGACATCATCATCCGTGCAGGGCGTAACATTTACCCCGACGAACTGGAAAAGGTGGTGGGAAACATTCCGGGTATCAGGAAAGGGTGCATCGCTGTATTTGGCAGTATGGATCAAAAAACACAAACTGAACAGCTTGTTGTTATAGCAGAAACGCGAAGCGACGACTCGGATGAACACCGTAAGCTGCAGAGCGAGATCAATGCACTATCGATCGATCTGACCGGCATACCGCCCGATAAGATCGTATTAGCACCTCCTGGCAGCGTTCTGAAAACTTCCAGTGGCAAGATCCGGCGTTCGGCAAGCCGTGAACGCTTTGAAAAAGGTGCGATCACCAAAGAGGCCAAAAGTGTACCTTTGCAGGTGATTCGTCTGGCACTTGGCGGCATCATACCACAGTTTCGACGCACAAAACAATACCTCGGCACACTCTTCTTCGCCGTTTACAGTTGGGCAGTTTTCAGTCTGCTTGTACCGATAGTATGGATCAGTCTTGCGATATTGCCTAAATTCTCCATGCGATGGGCTTTTATCCAACGATGTACACGATTGCTCGCCTATGCAACAGCTACTCCCCTCAAGGTAAACGGGATAGAAAACCTCCCAAGAGACGGACGCTCCTGCGTTCTGGTGGCAAACCACGCCAGTTATCTCGACAGCTATGCTCTGGTAGCAGTACTGCCGGGACATTTTCGCTTTATTGCCAAGTCTGAGCTCTCCCAAACCTTTTTTACCCGCATACCGCTTAGAAAGATTCATACTGAATTTGTCGAACGTTTTGAGGTCAGCAAGAGTGTTCACGATACAGAGCATCTTCGTACTGTCCTCGAATCAGGCCATGCACTGCTCTTTTTCCCCGAAGGCAGTTTCAGCCGAATTCCAGGCCTGATGCCGTTTCACCTGGGTGCTTTCACTGTGGCGGCTCAAGCGGAAGTGCCTGTCATTCCTATTGCGATCAGAGGCACACGCTCCATACTGAGAGCAGGATCTTGGTTCCCGCATCGCGGTTCGATCACGATCGAGATAGGCAAACCGATAGAACCGAAAAAGATCAAGAGAGATGAGGATAAAGGGCAATGGGATGTGGCGATAGGATTGCGTGACCAAAGCCGCGAATTTATCCTTCGGCACTGCGGGGAGCCGGATCTTGCATAGCTTTTTTTATGGTACCTATAAAAACAAATAGACAAAATACTAGAGGTACCCTTCAATATCATAAAGTTAAGGAATATTGGCTGTCTTGGAATCGGAAGGCTCTGCCTCCGCTGTTCGGGAGTAAACTCTCCGATTCCGATAATAATTTCTTCTCCTGGTTTCATCTCTCCCAAGGTGTAACCCATAGAATGATTTGAAATTTGATACCTGGCACCTTTACTTAGAGGCACCCGACAATGCCATCAAGATGCATCAAGATTTTGTAAAAGTAATCCATCATTAAAGATACAAGTTTGATGCAGGCCTGGTGTCCTATACAGAAGTACTCTCTTCGAGGCAGGTTTCTCGCAAGCAAGAACTCCCAAAGCAATTTTTACCATAGTATCGGTATAATCCATTTAAAGTTTACCGCACCAACTAAAGGCTTTCCAAATTATGGCAATCAAAAAACTGAAACAGTTGAAGCTTTATAGGCCTCTCATTCTACTGTTCAGCTTCTACCTGCTTGTGCTGCAGGCAGCGGTAAATATGCCGGAACTACATCATTTTCTCGATGGTGCAAAAGTTGTTCATCAGCTTGCTTCGAACTCCACAGAGACCACAGAGCATACAGAGCATGATGATGAGCATCTATGTGCCGTTACTCTTTTGGCGCTGGGCGTACTTCCTGTTTTTGCCTTCAAGCCAAACTTGAGAGAGGTATCTCCCGACTATGTCAAGGCAGAAGTCCATACCTTTGTATATGCCATCCCCGTCCATAAAGGCTACAATCCCAGAGACCCTCCACGCTTCCTTTCTTGATTAAGGTGCCCTAAAGGCTTTATATTCATATTTGGCAAACATACCCGGTATCTACCGAAGTGCAGATTGCCAGAGTGACTCTGAACCGTATCTGGTACAGCGACTAAAAAAGCTAACGACAACGCGAAGACTTTATTGATCATAAGTATATAGTATTAAAAGTAAGGAAGAAAAACTATGAATGGAAAATTATATTTCAGCGTAGCAGGATCCATACTTCTCTCGACTCTACTGCAGGCTGAGGAGGCGATCCGACTCGAAGACTACACGGTCACCGCAACACAAAACCCGGAACTCAAGCTTACAGAAGCGCCCGTACCGGTTTCTGTGGTTAGCTCTGAAGAGATTGAGCAAAAAGGCATCACAACCGTACAGGAGCTCTTCAAGCATACCAGCGGTGTCGATGCCAAGACGGCCGGCGGCTCGGTTATGCCTGTCATCAGGGGACTCTCTGATGAGCAGGTTCTGATACTCGTTGATGGCGTAAGGCTCTCCGATGAGAGGCCGGGAGGCAACCATATCCTCTCCATAGACCCTGCACAAATCGACCGGATGGAGATCGTCAAGGGTCCCGGTTCCGTCCTCTACGGTGCCGGTGCGATAGGCGGTGTTGTCAACATCATCACCAAAAAAGCACCTAAGGGTGAGACTGAGGAGTTTGCCATAAGCGGTGAAGTGGGTGCCGGCTACGAAACCAACAATAATGCCAAGATGGGCAAAGCACAGATCAATGCCAGCTCGAAAGACCTCAACCTCTATATCGGTGGAGTTAAGCGCAAATCTGACGATATCGAGTCTCCTGACGAGGAGGTGAAGTTCAGCTTCTATGACGGCTATACAATCTGGGGTGGTGGGGACTATACATCGGGTAACTGGAATACCGCTATCAACCTTTGGCAGACCAAAGCCGATATAGGTATCACGGCACCCAGGGGTTTTGTGGCTGACTACTACAAAGATGAAAAGCACACAATGGCCAATGCCAAAGTCAGCTACCAATCCGACAGCGGCCTCCTGAGGCAGTTTGACCTTCTGGCAGGCTGGCAAGAGCACAACAGAAACCGTATACGCGAACCAGATGCAGACAAACTTGTCGATATCCAAGTCGACAAAGATACCTCCACGCTGCGCGGCCAGTGGATATTGGTTCCCAATGAAGCAAACCGCGTTACAACCGGATTTGACCTTTTTGATGAAGATCTTACTTCGTCTCGGATTATGGATGGCTTCCCTCCTCCGATCGGTAAATTCAGCGGTGTGCCTGTCATCGCCCCATCCACGAGAAAAGGTATCGGTATCTTTATCCAGGATGAAGTTGAGTTCAACGAACTGTGGAGCATGACAGCCGGAGCAAGATATGACTCCATAGAGACCAAGACAGATGGTGCTCCGCCCCCTTTCTTCATCAATACACCACAGTCGGATACAGATTCGGCATTTAGCGGTGAACTGGGAGTTGTTTATAAAATCAACGAAAAGAGCAATATTTATGCCAATATCGGCCGCGCATTCAGGGCACCGACACTTATCGAGAGGTACTTCTTCGGCCCGCATGATGGGCCGGCACAGGATAGAGGAAACCCAGACCTTGACCCTGAGACCAGCTTGAATACCGATATTGGTCTCCGATTGGGAACAGACCGCTACAAGGCATCAGTCTCCCTCTACTACAACAAGGTCGATAATCTCATCCGAAAGATTCTCACCAATCCGAACGACCCGGTACCCGAGCAGATCTACCAGTACCAAAATATCTCCAAAGCCAAACTTTATGGAGGAGAGCTGGACTTGAACTACTTTATCGACGATGCGTGGAGCCTCTTCCTTTCAGGCTCACTGATGAGGGGAGAAGATGAAAATGATGACAGGCCACTCAACGCCATACCGCCTGTCAAGGCCCGCTATGGTATAAACTATGAGGTGTACTGGAGAAATATGGATATCAATCTGGAGCTCTCCGCTACTAGTGCGATGCGACAAGATAATGTCGGTATCGGGGAGAGGGAAACACCCGGATATACTACGGCTGACTTCAGGGCGTACTTTGCACTCGACAATGGAGTCAATCTCTTGCTATCGCTTGATAATATGTTTGATAAAACCTACTATGACCACCTCTCTTATGGCTGGCAGCAGCTGGGCTACGCGTCTATGGGAAGAAATGTCAAATTTGATCTAAATTACAAGTTTTAATCTATTTGGCTTTTGCTTGAATGCATAAAAAATAGAAACTTTAGGAGAGAGAAATGAATGTATCGCTGATGAGTGACATTGTTGACTACGGAATACTTGGTATATTGGCCTTTATGAGCTTTCTGGTACTCTATTTTTGGATCGAACGACTGCTGTTCTACAGAAGCATCAAACTGGAAGAGTACGATACACTCGATGAGCTTGAACTGGAAATCTCAAACCACCTCTCCACGATCTCGAGTATGGGTGCCAATGCCCCCTATATTGGTCTGCTGGGTACGGTACTGGCTGTAATCATCACTTTCTATACACTGGGGCAAAGCGGCAATATGGATGTCAAGAGCATTATGACTTCTCTTGCTTTAGCGCTCAAGGCGACTGCAATGGGGCTGGCTGTGGCGATCCCTGCGATCTTTTTCTATAATCACCTGAACAGAAAGTCTGATGTGCTGATCACTCGTTGGAAAATCATGCACAAAAAGAGATCCAACAAAGAGAGACAATGAGAAAAAAATCCTTCGATTCTATCAATGTCGTCCCCTTCATTGATATCATGCTGGTACTGCTCGTCATCGTCCTGACGACAGCCTCCTTCATTCAGACCGGCATGATTCAGCTCGACCTGCCTACGGCAAGCGCCGAGAGCCAGGAGCCGCCAAAAAAAGAGCTGAAGATATCAATTGATAAAGAGGGAGGGGTCTTCTTTGATAAAATAGAGGTACCCAGAGAGAAACTCGAAGAGAAGCTGCTGAAGCATGATAGAGAGGACCCTGTCCATCTCTACTGCGACAAAGATGCCAAATATGAAAACTTTGTCTTTCTTCTGGATATCCTGAAGAAAAACCACTACGAAAATCTGGGGATCGTTACCAGGCATGAGTAGGCAACTCTCCTCTTTTCTACTGACTGTACTGGCCTATACCATTGCAGGGGCGGCACTTTTTATGCTCACCATCAGCAGCAAGCAGACCCCGGCACCGGAAGAGTGTGTCATCAAAGTTGCCTTGATAACACCTGCACCGGTTGTTAAGCCGGAACCTGAGCCTGTTCCCGAACCCGAACCAGAACCTGCTCCAGAGCCAGAACCTAAACCCGAACCTGAGCCTGTTCCCGAACCTAAACCAGAACCAGAACTGGCTCCTGAGCCTGAACCTGTTCCGGAGCCAAAACCAGAACCGAAACCAAAACCAAAACCTAAAAAAATAATCAAAAAGAGTAAGCCAAAGCCTCTCGAGCGCAAAGTCCGAAAAAAGTCTACTTCAGCTTCAGCCAGCAAATCTGTCACAGCCAACCTGAAGCAGAAATTTCTGGGGCGTGTCAGGTCTACTATCATTCGCAATAAAAAATATCCCAGAGCGGCCATCAAAAGGAATATACAGGGACGCGTCCGCGTCTCCTTCGATATACAAAAAAACGGTACTGTGAGCAATATTCGCGTCAGCGGAGCCTCCCCGATGCTCCAGAGAGCTGCCAAAAAATCGATACGCAGAAGTTTCCCGGTGGCGGTGCCCAAAAAGCTAAAGGGAGAGATGCCGCTCAGGAATGTATCGATCAATCTTGACTTTAAACTGAAGTAGGCGGGCCTGAACACTATCCAAAAAAACACAAAAAAACACCTCTGGGGTTGAATAGCCACTTTATACTATAATCTAACACTGATCCAAACAAGAAAGAGAGTGAGATTTTAGTGCCTGGTGATGAAAGTAAACCTATAGAGCATCACTATACCAACGAGCACTAATACCAAAGCCTAATCCCAACTATCGGTTTTAAAGGTCTTCGATTAAGAAAAGGGCCTGGTATCAAATTTCAAATCCTAATACAGAAAAAGATAATTAAACAAAAAAGATATAGAAAATAGGATATAAAAATTGTTCTTGTGACCAACCAAGTATTAGATTGGCAGAGGATCCTGAGAAAAAGAGTGTGAACATATTTGACAAAGAAGCCAAAAGTAAGTAAAATGGTATTACCATAATTTGGAGTAAACGATGAAAACAATCACATTGAAGACCGATGACTCTTTTTTTGAGAAGGTAAACACTTTAGCCAAACATCTTCACCTCAGTAAAAGTGAGTTGATACGCAGATCAATAGCGGAGTATGAAAAACTCATTGTAAAACGAGCCATGAAAGAACGTATGAAAGAAGCTTCATTAAAAGTTCGTGATGCAAATAGGGAAATTATCGATGAGTTTGATACCATTAATGATGATGGGTTAAAAGATGTTTGATAGAGGGTCGATCTATCTTGCCAAGCTTTATCCCTCCAAGGGAGCAGAGCCTGGCAAAACAAGGCCTGTTTTAATCCTGCAGACCAATATGCTCAATCATATTGGACACACCACAACGATCATTGCTCCATTGACTACAAAGTTGATAGAGGATGCCTATCCTTTACGATACAAAATAGCCAGACGAACAAAGCTGCTGCAGGATTCTGATCTGTTATGTGACCAGATACGGGCGATAGATATAAAGCGTCTGCTCCCGGAGAAGTTGGCTGTTTTGACTTTTCAGGAGACGACAGAGATAGAGCAGCAGATCCAAGCCGTATTGGATTTTGAGTAAAGGGCACCTCTATTATTACTCTCCAAGTTTTTTCATCTCCTCTTCCAGCAGTACCCGCCGCAGCAGTTTCCCCATCACATTTTTGGGCAGTGACTCCACAAATTCAATCGATGAAGGGACTTTAAACCGCGCGATTTTGCTTCTGAGGTATTGGATGATCTCATACGATTCCGCCTCTTCGCCCTCTTTGAGGATCACATACGCCTTGATCTCTTCGCCTTTGTACTCGTTCGGTATACCTATGACTGCGGCATCTTCCACTTTCGGATGGGTGCAGATCACTTTTTCCACTTCCGTCGGAGAGACATTCAATCCTTTAACGATGATGATATCTTTTTTCCTGTCCACGACATAGAAATAGCCATCTTCATCCATCTTTACGACATCACCGGTATAGAGCCATCCCTCCCTTATCGCTTCATCTGTCATTTCGGGCTGTCTCCAGTATCCTTTCATTAACTGAGGGGCCTTGACAATCAGCTCTCCCTCTTTGCCGATCTCTACCTCCTCTTTTCCATTTTCGAGATCGACGATCCTGCACAGTGTGTCCGGCATCGGGATACCGATAGAGTCGATCTTGTTGATACCGTTTATTGGGTTGGCATGTGTCACAGGGGATGCTTCAGAGAGTCCGTATCCCTCTACCAGTTTCGATCCTGTCACATCGACAAATCGCTTTTTGACACTCTCCATCAGCGGAGCTCCGCCGCTGATACACGCCCTGATCGAACTGAGATCATACTTTGAAACACTCTTGCAGCTGCCCAGTGCGGCATACATCGTGGGGACGCCGGGCATAATCGTGATCTTCTCTTTTTCGATGGTTTGAAGAATATAATTCAGATCGTGAGGATTGGGAATCAATACCAGCGTACCGGCGCAGCTCATTGTAAAGCCGAGGCAGGCGGTCATGCCAAAACTGTGAAAGAAAGGGAGCCAGCCAAGCACGCGTTCTTCACCTTCAACTGTATCCGTCACCCATACCCTGCACTGGAGTGCATTGACAACAAGGTTATAATGGCTGAGCATAACACCCTTTGGTGTGCCGGTCGTTCCGCTGGTATATTGCAGCAATGCAACATCATCGGGGTCGACCTCTACATTCGGCCTCTCTTCCGCACTCTCGTTCATCAGTATTTCAAAACAGTAATCTCCATCAACTATATCTACCCTGTCCTCTTTCTCTTTCAAAAGCGTAAACAGGAGTTTGGTAAAAGGCGGGAAATAGGCTTTCACGTTCGTGACGATAACGTTTTCAAGTCCGCTCTCTTCATGGATCTCCTGTATCAGCGGATAAAAACGGCTCATTACGATGACCGTCTTTGCGCCGGAATCTTTAATTTCGTACGCTACTTCTGCGGACTGGTAGAGAGGATTGATGGGAACGGCGATGGCCCCTATCTTTAAAACACCGTACAACGCAATAATAAACTGGGGCGTATTGGCAAGATAGAGTGCCACCCGATCACCTTTTTTAACACCCAGCTTTATAAGGCTGTTCGCCGCTTTGTTTACCAGTCTGTCCAGATCGACATAAAGTATATCGTTCCCAAGATAGGAGAGCGCCCTGTTTTGAGGATATTTGGAAACTGCTTGCTCCAAAAATGTATAAAGAGGCACTTTGGGATACTCTATGGTTGAGGGGATACCTTTATCATACTGTTTCAGCCAAATATTTTCGTCATATGTCATATCTCACCTTTTTTATTAACGGATCACTAAAAGATTATACTATAAATCAAAATGCAGCCGTATATTTTTCCCATCAACGCATTGTACGAATCATCGACATAGCCCGACAAGTTGAATATTCATGTGATAAACAGCATTTTTCCTTTTTGGATTTACATTTATCAGTAATATGATAAGATAGCTAAAAGGGTACGAAAAAAGGAGATATAAAATGCATACATATAGTTACAACTCGGATGTCGGAACATTTGAAATCAGACAGATCGGGCACAAAAGATATGAACTTTGGATAGAAGAGGAGCTGCTTGGCTCTTACGAAAGCGCCGAGTTAGCAGCACGGGATGTCGCAGACTTCAACACCGACTATACCGAATGGGACAGATTTAAGAATGAACTTGAAAATTTTCCATCTGACCTGAGTGAATGGACAGAAGCAAAAGAAGCATCACCTAATTAAAAAGGCAGGATTTTTTAGGAGTTCAAAGGGCGTCTAAAATAATAAGCGTATTCTGCTATTTTTCCAATAATAACAAAAACAGCTTCATCATTTCAGGCAACGATTGTGGATCACGGGCGGTAATAATATTGCCATCTTGTTCAATAGGGTTGGCCGTATAGTGTGCTCCGGTATTTTTGATATCATCTTTTATCGAATGAAATGCTGTCACTTTTTTACCTTTGAGTATGCCTGCCGAAATAAGGAGTGAGGGGCCGTGACAAACAGCGCAGATAGCCTTACCTGCTTCAAAGAGTGATTTGACAAAGTGTACCATATCCGGCTCTCTTCGCAATCTGTCAGGTGCATAACCTCCGGGGATGTAGACGCCGTCGTATGCATCGTTATTTAGGTCATGAATGGTATGTGTCGCTTTTGCAGATGTTCCGTGCTTACCTCTATAAACTGTTTTTTTCTGCGCAACAATATCGACCTTCATACCTGCTTCAATCAGACGGTAATAGGGATAGATAAACTCCGAATCTTCATACATTTCGTCGATAAGTATCGCAACTTTTTTCATTCTGTGGAATCCTTTTAGACTTATTTGCTGATGGAATAGCTAAAGATAATCTGTAAATACCCCATTCACACCCCACCCAAAGAGCTCTTTTTGACGTAAGAAGTCATTTACAGTATAAACATTGACAAGATAGTCGGCTTCACGCAGTTTTTTCACGGTTGCTTCATTAATATATTTCTCATCAGGGTGATAAGCATCCACCTGAAGCACTTCCAGGTAGGCGATAAGGTTTTTCGGTGCTTTTTCCTCTGCAAGGGCAGCGGTAGGTATATCCGGCAATAGTTCCTTGCAAATGGGCAAATAGTCATGATGAAATGAAGAGAGCAGAACCAGCGGTTCCGCCCGTATTTTTTTAATAACATTCGCAATAATTTTGACAGCATCTCTGTCCGACATCCAGTGATGCATGTCTTTTATCTCAACATTGATATAGATCCTTTTTTCTTTTGCAAAAAGCAATGCTTTTTCCAGGGTCAGCAAGGATTCGTGTTTGCTCTCTATTCTTGACAGATGTACTTTTCCCGCTTTGATACAACCAAAGGGGTCCTCCTTGTAGAACCAGCTTCCGAAATCCAGATGCTGCAATTCATTCAGGGTGAAATCTCTGACCCGCCAGGGAAAACGTTCGGCAAAAGAGTCTATTTCTTTGATATTACTGGTGCGCCCAAGTCTGTCGTCATGCAGTATAACCGGTATTCCGTCTTTACTGAACTGTGCATCGATCTCGATAAAATCGCATTTGCCTATACTAGAACGCAGTGCCGAGAGCGTATTTTCCGGTCTGATCGATCGATCCCCGCGATGGGCTGCTATGAGGTTCGGTTTGTTAAAAAGTTCTAAAAAGTTCATCTCTTATTTTATCCTAAACAAGAGAAAGATATCATCATGGTATGAATAATGAAAAAAGTGTGTATGCATGGGCTTTTTATGATTGGGCAAATTCGGCCTATGCCACAACCGTTATGGCAGGATTTTTCCCGCTTTTTTTCAAATCCTACTTCAGTGCCGAGGCCGATGTGACCATGAGTACGGCACAGCTTGGATTCGCCAATGCGCTATCAAGCCTTGTGATCGTTCTCATCGCCCCGCTGCTGGGTGCAATCGCTGATGTCGGAAGTATTAAAAAACGCTTTCTTTTTCTTTTTGCCTATCTGGGCATTCTTATGAGTGCTTCACTTGCCTTTGTCGGCAAAGGAGAGTGGGAGATGGCTATTTTTATCTATGTGCTTGGCAACATCGGTTTTATGGGGTCAAATACCTTCTATGATGCCCTGCTCCCTTCTGTGGCCAAAGAGAAGCAGCTTGATCATGTTTCCGGGCTCGGTTTTGCGCTTGGATATCTGGGCGGCGGCATCCTTTTTGCTCTCAACGTAGCCATGGTGCAGTTTCCCACTTTTTTCTCACTGGCAAACGAAGCTGAGGCCGTCAAAGTCTCATTTATATCCGTGGCACTCTGGTGGGCACTCTTTTCATTACCGCTTCTGCTATTTGTCAAAGAGCAGAAGAGTGCAGAGAAAAAAGGGAGTATCCAAACGACACTTCTTGGCTACAGGCGGCTGATCGGCACACTGAAAAAGATACGTTCCCTGAAAGGGCTGCTGCTCTTTCTTGTGGCCTACTGGCTCTATATTGACGGGGTAGACACCATCATTCGCATGGCGGTCGATTACGGCATGGCGATAGGGTTTGATCCAAAAAGCCTTATTATTGCTTTGCTGATCGTGCAGTTTGTCGGATTTCCGGCGACACTCTTTTTTGCCAATCTCGCCCAGAGGTGGGATACCAAAAAAGCGATCTACCTCGCTATCGGCATCTATCTGATCATCACATTCTGGGCAACAGTCATGGATCAGATATACGAGTTTTACCTGCTTGCTCTCCTTATTGCCCTGGTACAAGGCGGCATACAGGCATTGAGCCGCTCCTATTATGCCAGGATGATCCCTGAAGGTTACGCCGCCGAATTCTTCGGTTTTTATAATTTTCTGGGAAAATTTGCCGCTATTCTGGGACCGGCATTGGTGGGTATTGTCGCTGTGACGACAGAGAGTTCACGTGCGGGCATCGCCTCAGTTGCTGTTTTCTTTATCCTTGGCCTGCTGCTGTTGATACGGGTGGACGAGAAAAAGGTAGCCGAAGAGGTTAAATCTGCTCTAACGTAGAGGCTTTTTGAGCATTGCTTCTTTGATGGCGGTTTTTACTTTTGCATTGATCTGCTCATGGGAAGAATCTTCCGGATAGACCGAAGGAAGGTACTCGATCCGTACTTTGACCGGTCTGGGAAAGAGTTTTCCAGCCTTCAAGGCTTCGAAAGTGCCATCAAGCAGTACAGGAACGATCGGCACATCCAACTCCTTTGCCAGAATGGCATAAAAACGTTTGAACGGCAGCAGCTTTCCGTCACGCGAGCGTGCCCCTTCAGGAAATATGACAATGTTATCACCCTCTTTTAGAGGTAAAGCACTTCGTTGCAGAACCGATTTTAGACCATAGTTGGCATCAATAATAATTAACTGTCCATGGCGTGAAACAGGTTGCATGAACCACTTCCCAAACTCTCCCTTGTATGCCAGAAAAAAACTTTTTTTCAAGACTGCATAAGGCAAAGCAGCAGCCAGGATGAAACCATCCAGCATACTCTGATGAGATGGAGCGATGACATAAGGTGACTTCGGAAGTCTCTCCTTCCCAGAGATTTCAAGCCGGAAATAGAGTTTGAAAAGTGGCAGAAAAAGTGTTTTAAAGAGTGTCACTGCCAATGGTGAATATGGCAGTTTATATGTGATCGGTTCATAAATAAGCTCCTCCCAGCTCACACTGCTGATTGATAGTTTTTGTATATTTTCTGTAACATAATCACAAATATCCTGCATCACCATCAGATCTGCAAAAATCCCTTCATCAATATGAACACCGAAACTTTTTTCAATGAAGACAAAAAGCATTACATAATCCAGTGAATCCAGACCCAGATCCAATTCAAGATGTGATGTGGGGAAAACCGCTTGTGATGCTACACCCTGAAGGTAGGATTTGATCTGCCCATACACTTCACCACGCGGTTCATTGATGCATACCTTTTCCTTTTCTTCCCCAGCTTTTTCTGTAGCTAATGGCACCTGCACGATCCTGTATCCATCGAGTTTAATGCCATCGATAGGATCAAGATTATAGAGTTCCACCGCATACCATTTGATTTTACTTTCGATATTGATGATCTGATGCTTTTTCAATGCATCGAAATCAGGATAGATCAATGCAATGATCTCTTCATCTCTCTTTTGTACACTTATCTCTTTGATGAAAGGTGAAAGATACAAAACCTGTTTTTCAATTTCAGCTAAAACGTTTCTATCGCTCTCCCCCACTCTCTTCTCCTTGTTTTATTACTGCACCAAGTAACTAATGAGATATTATTAGAGGTGCCCTTTATCTTTCTTATCATATCCAAAAGAGCTATAAAGGCAAAAAGATTTGGAAGGAATGAAGTTGTCTATCCGAAAGAATTGGATAAAATATAAATATAGTATATACGCAGCAATAAAGAAGGAAATATTATAGATCGAGAGGATAACAATAGTGATGAATTCAAAAAGAGTTGTCAAAGAACGTTTCAGCCTTAAAGAGGAATTTTGCAACGAGATCCGTGCCAAAAAGGCCAATTTCGGCTTTGGCGGTTTTGGTGAAGTAACCTATTATCGTACGTATAGCCGTATCAAACCAGACGGTACACAGGAGCACTGGCCGGACACCGTTATTCGAGTTGTCAATGGGGTTATGTCAGTCCGTAAAAGTCATTATGTACTGAGCCGTCTGGCCTGGGACGAAACAAAATGGCAGCTCTATGCCAAAAAACTTGCGATCGCCATGTTCGATATGAAGTGGCTTCCGCCGGGACGTGGTCTGTGGGTCATGGGGACAGAATATGTCTATGAGCGCGGAGGTGCAGCGTTAAACAATTGCGGTGCTGTGGATACTACGGACCTCTCACTTGCGGCGGACTGGACTATGGATATGCTGATGTGCGGAGTCGGAGTCGGTTTCAACACAGTATGGAAAGGGGAAAATGTTGCCATACCGGATAAATCGAGACCGGTTCCCTATGTCATTCCTGACAACAGAGAGGGATGGGTAGCTTCGGCACGGCTGCTGATCGACAGCTATACAAAAGGAGGTGCCTGGTTTGCATTTGACTACAGTGAAATCCGTCCCGAGGGCTCTCCCATTCAGGGATTTGGCGGTACTGCATCGGGTCCGGCCCCATTGATAGAACTGCATGAGCGTGTTGAAAGCTATCTGGACAGCTATTGCGAGGGAGTAACTGATCAGACGCGTTGTGTCGCCGATATTATGAATGCTATCGGTGCCTGTGTCGTGGCAGGCAATGTGCGGCGCAGTGCCGAGATATCACTGGGTTCCGTAGATGATGGGACTTTTCTTGAACTGAAGGATTATACGAAAAATCCTGAGCGTGCCGAAATCGGCTGGATGTCGAACAATACGGTAGTATTGGAAAAAACAGAAGATTTTGACAAGCTGCCGATGATAGCGAAACATATTCGCGATAACGGTGAACCAGGCATCATGAACCTGATCAATGTTCAAAAATATGCCCGTTACGGCGAACAATCCGAAGACCAGGCATGGCTGGCAAATCCATGCTCTGAAATTCCTCTGGAGAGTTTTGAACTCTGTAATCTGGCTGAAGTCTTTCCGGCGCGCTGTGTCCGGGAAGATGAGTTTTATGAAGCACTGGAATATGCGACTTTTTATGCTTCGACAGTAGCGCTGCTGCCGACGCATCGTCCTGAGACGAATGCGATCGTAGTGCGCAACCGCCGTATCGGTGTCAGTCTCTCCGGTGTTGCAGATATGCTCGATGCCTTTGGTGCGACGGAGCTGACACGCAGAATGAGAAAGGGGTACAAGCTTGTACGTGCTGTCAATCGTGAGCTCGCAGCAGAAGCAGGTGTCCCTGCATCGGTGAGAGTGACGACGGTCAAACCTTCGGGTACCATCAGCCAATTGGTCGGTGTCAGTTCCGGCATGCATTTTCCGACATTCCAGTATGCGATCCGTCGGATGAGGGTCGGTAACACATCCCATATCTGTGATGTACTCAAGGCAGCCGGCATACCGCATGAAGACGATCATTACAGTGCCAACACAACGGTTTTTGAATTTCCGATCGATCAGGGGAAAACGAGAAAAGCAACCGCTGTTTCAGCATGGGAACAGTTCTCATTTCTGGCAATGCTGCAGCGGGAATGGAGTGATAATATGGTCAGTTGTACCATCTATTTCGATCCGAAAACCGAGGGTGCTCAAATCGAACATATGTTGGCACAGTTTGCACCGATCATCAAATCGGTCTCAATGCTGCCTCATACGGATACCGGTGCTTATGTGCAAATGCCCTATGAGGGGATATCCAAAGGGAAATATGAAACACGTTTGGCCGAGATGCCATCGATCGACTGGAGCACTTTTGGTGGCAGTGACGGTATAGAGAATCGTTTTTGCACGAATGATTCGTGCGAAGTGTAAAGTCTAGAGGAGTTGTTGTCATTCAAATAAGAAACAAAGGGTTCCATACCCTCTATCTTTAACAGGAGTTCTCGCAAGTGAACAATAGTTGGTTACTCTTTTGCCATCCCCTTAATAAACTGCTGTAAATCTGTCGGGAACGGAAAGATCACTGTATTGGTCCTCTCTCCGGCAATATCATTCATAGTCTGCAGATAGCGCAGCTGAATACCCAACGGATTTTTGCCGAGAACATTAGCCGCCTCGAGAAGATTCTCGCTGGCTTCAAGTTCCCCTCTGGCATTGATCACTTTGGCACGGCGTTCACGTTCCGCCTCCGCCTGTTTTGCAATGGCACGTACCATACTCTCGTCAAGATCGACATGTTTGATCTCGACATTGGCGATCTTGATCCCCCAGGCATCGGTCTGCTTATCCAGTATCTCCTGGATATCGAAGTTCAACTGTTCCCGTTCAGCCAGCATTTCATCAAGTTCATGTCGACCCAGAACTGAACGCAGGGTTGTCTGTGAAAGCTGACTGGTAGCATCGTGAAAGTTCTCTACCTGAATGATCGCTTTTTCGGGATCAACCACGCGAAAATAGACAACGGCATTGACATGCACAGAAACATTGTCATGGGAAATGACATCCTGCGTCGGGACATCCAATACAATAGTACGCAGATCGACCCGTACCATCTTTTGGATAAAGGGGATCAGGATGATCAGTCCGGGACCCTTCACTCCGGTAAAACGGCCGAGGGTAAAAATCACACCGCGCTCGTATTCGCGTAAGATACGGATGGCAAATGCCAGCAACACGACCAGTATTACTACTATATAGATGGTGGTCATCGGTAAAACAGAATACATTTTTTACTCCTTAATAGGGATTACATACAAGGTCAATCCGGACAGACTCTCTACCCGGACATTTTGACCGGCCTTTAGCGGGGTTTTGGACTCAGCATACCATATTTCACCATGGCATCGGACATAATACCCCTTGTTTGTTATCTCAAGTACTTCGGCAGTGCTGCCGATCATCTCCTCTACACCACTGACTACTTTGGCAGACTTGGAGCGCAGGATAAACTGCATCACAAAAATGAAAAACCCCAGACTGACCAGAGAGAAAGCGATGATCAGGGGGATAGAGACCCCGCTCCCCAGAGTCTGTGCATCAAACAGCAGCAGTGACCCGAAAGCAAAAGCGATAGCCCCTCCAATCCCCAGGATACCAAATCCGGAGACAAACACTTCCGCGACCATGAAGGCTAACCCGACTATTATCAGCAACAATCCTGCATAATTAAAAGGGATCATGTTCAGTGCATACAGAGCGATCAAGCCGGAGATCACACCGATCACACCCGGGAAAATACCACCCGGGTTCATCAATTCAAAAAAGATACCATATATGGCAATAAGCAGGAGCATATAGGCGATATTCGGGTTCGTAATGATAGAAAGCAAACGGGTTTTCCAATCAGCCTCGAAGTGCTCTATCACGGCGCCTTTTGTTTTGAGTGTGATGTTCCTGTCTGAAACCCTAACACTTCTTCCCTCAAGTTTACTCAGAAGCTCTGTAGTATTTTCAGCCATTATGTCGATGACACCATGACGAAGTGCATCCTCGGCAGAGATGCTTTTGGCCTCTTCCACAGCTTCCAGAGCCCAGGTGATATTACGATCATTCAATTCGGCCAGACTTTTGATGTAAGCCATGGCATCATTGATCGCTTTTTTCTCGAGAGTAGTGGCGCTGCTACTGGCATTTGAGTCTCCCATCATCGGTGTCGGCATCATGCTGACCGGTGTGGCCGCACCCAGATTGGTACCTGGTGCCATGACTGCCACATGGGAAGCATACACAAGATAGGTTCCGGCACTGGCAGCTCTTGCGCCTTTGGGAGAGACATAGACGATGACAGGAAGAGAACTGTTCGTGATCACCTGGATCATCTCGCGCATAGAGGTAGAGAGACCTCCCGGCGTATCGAGTTCAATGAGTACCATCTGGGCATTTTGACGTATTGCAACTTCCATCCCCTCTTTGAGATAGCTGCTGCTGGCAGGACCAATGATACCTCTTACCTCCAATTTTATGATCGTAGAAGTAGTGGCAAAAACGGGTAAACATATTAAAAGCAACAAAAGAAGTAAGCGTTTCATCTTATTCGCCTCTCATCCAGTCTTAAGGATAACTATCACTCATAATAGCCAATAAGAAGAAAGAAAGTCAAGTGCTACGGTTTATTACGATACCAATGAATAACAGTTAAAAGTTAAATTGTTTTACTATAATGCGGATAACAACTTCTTACAACAAGGGAAAGACATGATAAAGCGGCTGCTGACACCCCTATTGATATTCTCATCTCTTCACGCCGAGGGCATCGATCCTGATGAGCTAAACAGCATTTACATTGAAGCTGCTTTATTTGTTGCTGTCTTTGGCCTGATGTCTATTGCTTCTTTCATCATTTCAAAAAAACATGCCGAACAGAATGCACTGAAAGAACTTCAGGAAGAAAAAGCACAAGAAGAGGTCAAAAAAAGATCTCAAATGAGTTCTGTTGAATGTTCTAACGATATTTCAGACGAAACAGAAAGAATCACAGAACTGTCGAAAATGCTGAAAGACGGACTCATTACTGATGAAGAATTTCAAGTATTAAAGGGTATCTCCAAAACAAACACTAATTGATCGGAGAGGTACCCTTAAACTAAAACCTGTAAAATAGTTCTAAAGGATTCCTATGAAAAAAATACTACTGATGGCTTTCTTCTCTATGATGCTACTTGTTCAAAACTCAATCGCCGCAGAGAATGATCCAGAGAATAAACAAGAAGTAAGCGTAGAAGAAGGTGCAGAAGTTCAGGAAAATGAAGCAGCAGCTGAAGAATCTGCACACGATGAGGATGATGCACTATCCAAGGAAAAGGAGATTGACCCGAAGCCTCCAGCCAAGGAAAATATTGAGGAGATGGCCGAAGAAGCACCTTCTGCCAGTGAACTGGAAGCAAGGGCTGCAGAGCAACAAGAGCTACGAGAATTACAGGAAGCAGAAGCCAAAGAGGAAGGTCAGGATGCACTCACTCCTGACGAATTGGAAGCAGAGGCAGCGGAAAAAAAAGAACTACAGGAAATACAAGCCGCTGAACAAGCAGAAAAAAAGGAGGCTGCTGAAGAGTAAGCCAAGGTAGAGAAAAATGACAATATGGCGACATCAGGAAGAAAAAGAGACTTATCTTTTAGTCAAACTTTACAAAGAAGATCATGGCGAAGGGGATATTGTAGGGGATTTGGATGAAGAGAGTATCAGGAAGATGATTTTGGAGATAAAGCCCGATATCAATATTGATCAGGCATTCGGAACTTTATCTTATTTTGGTTTATTGCCTATTCTGGTTGTGAAATAGAACAGCATAGGTGCCTCTAAAAACTATACCAATATACCAATTATTTATTAACAGACACCATTGAATTACCCATCATAATCGTTGCTTCAGATCTGTCATTATGAGTAAAATAACAATTAATCCTAAAACTTTCATTTGTTGTCTCCATAAGTATCAGGGGTGCCTTTTATTATTTCCGCACCCATTTCGATCAGTTTGGCATAGACCAGTCTTTCATAATTCGAAGCCGGTGACTCCAGTCGGATACTGATCTTGCTGCCGGAAGCATCACTGATGACTCTGTCACTGTCAACGATTGACCATATCCTGACATACAGTCCACCAAGACTGTCACTCATGCTGTAAGCAGCGACACTTGTTTTGTCTTTTTCAAATGTGATATTTGGCACTTCGGGCAATTGCCAGATTATTTTGCCCCAGGGCTCCCATTCATATCCAATACCATATCCATCCAATTCGGCCATGGTTGCATTGAGACTTTTATCTGACAGGGTGTCCAGTGTTGTCATAATACCTGTGGCACTCCGCCCAACTTCGGCATCACTGATCAATGGGTCAGAGGCTTTTCTGTTGGAAGTCAGCCCTCTAAACAAATAATATGCAACAGCAATAATCCCAATGATGGCAAATATAGTTCTCACTCTCAGCCTTTTGCTAATAAAAATCTTTCTAAGTATACAATATTACTGCACCAAGTAAACAACACTGTGTTTTGCGAATGCAAAGTTAGAAATCAGGCCTTCAGACTTATAAGTAGCCCTACATCCGTCCATTTTATCAGTGGGAGCAGTTATGAAAAAAGTCTGCTAAAAAATGACCCTTTCTTTGCCAACTTATCTATGACACTAAAATAGTACGATTCATCTTTCAATCCCAGTTCGGGGAATTTTAGCTTGCCATCCGGCAGTACGGCTATAGTAAAGGGGACTGACTGTATCTTGAAAGCTTCTGAGAGTTTCTGATTTCTCGAGACATCACACTTCACCACCCTGACACCCTGCTCCTCTCCATACTTCTCAAGCCTCTCGTCTATCAGTGCCATGAGCATTTGACAGGGCCCGCATGTAGGAGAATAGAAGTCTATAAAGACTGGTGTCTCATTGTTTTTGATGATCTTTTCATAATTTTTATCTGTGAGTTCCATGTGTCAGTATAGCTTTTTTCTCTTTAGGAATTTTAAATTTATACAAGGTTGAAAACATATGATTGTACAATTAGACAATAATACGTCAATTTGTCATACTTTTAAACTTGGTGAATCCGCAGAGAGAGGAGATAGTGAGGCTTGCGGTGATAAAGTATATTTTCAATGCCTCATATTTTAAATGATGTTAAAAATTATAATTTTCATAGCGGTTTTGGCTGCATTTATCTGGCATTTCTATATTAGAGATGTTTCTTCTTTGGGACTGAGTCAAGACAAGATTACTATTTCATTAAACAAAAAAAGCACATTTATAAAAGTTCAACTGATTGAAGAAAAAAATCTGATTTTTCAAACACTATATGTAAAACAGAAAATTCTTGAGCGTGAAAATGGGAGCCTGCTTGTTTTAGAAGAGAGCCGAACAGATGAGGGGTATCAATACAATTTTCCTACATCCAAAAGTGTTCAAATGATTTTGGATGCTAAAGAGATCAAGATACTGCTTCAAGCAAACAGTCTCTATTTTGCCCAGGCAGTGATGAGAAATCGTGAAATACTCAATGTTATCTTCAGGCAGAGTGATGATCAGTCCCTGATACTGCTTTATGGACTCGGTAATACAGAATTATTAGGAATTATTGAGGCGCTCAAATCTTCTGTATCTCCTTTGGTAAGTGATGTGATGCATGATGTTTTAATGATGGATAATCAAGAGTATGCAATTAAAACAAGGTGGAGTACCCGGCTGCATGCGATTGATGGATTGATCACTCCTTCAGACTACAAATAGATTTTGCATCATGGGTATTGAATTCACTCCTGCCAAAACAAAAAGAACAAAAATCGCTATAATGGAGATAATCACAGAGATAGAGGTAGAAAATGTTAAAAAGAAAAATGACACTGTTTAAATTGCTTGGTTTTACAGTATCGGTCGATGCGAGTTGGGGGATCATCCTGTTTTTGGTAGTATGGTCACTTTCTGAGGGGCTTTTTCCCAGTTATTTCCCGGAACTTGGCATCCAAACCTATTGGTTGATGGGACTGGTCGGGGCACTGGGGCTCTTCGTATCTATTATCATCCATGAGTTTTCCCACTCACTCGTAGCCCGCAAGTACGGACTTGAAATAAAAGGTATTACACTCTTTATCTTTGGTGGCGTCGCTGAAATGAAAGATGAACCAAGCAGTCCTAAAACTGAATTTTTTATAGCTATCGCAGGACCTATAGCCAGCCTCCTGCTCTCCATCCTCTTCGCTTCCCTCTATCAGGTAGCCAAGATCACAGAATTGCCGGTACCCATCATAGGCATCCTGGGTTATCTCTCTGCTATCAATATGCTGCTTGCAGTGTTCAATATGGTACCGGCATTCCCCACAGATGGAGGACGGATACTTCGTTCACTTCTGTGGTGGATAAAAGGTGATATCCGTTGGGCAACCCAGGTCGCTTCACGTATCAGCCTGGTATTTGCCATAGCCATTATCTTCGTCGGCTTTATGAGTCTGGTCGGAGGCAGCTTCATCGGGGGACTATGGTGGGTACTCATCGGATCTTTTCTCTTTCGTGCTGCCAACGATTCGTACCAGGGACTACTGATGAAACAATCATTTGAAGGGAAAACCGTACACCATTTCATGAACCCGAACCCCGTGACCGTTCCTTCTCACATCACACTGCAGGAGTTTGTCGACAAGTATCTCTACCGCTATCACTACAAGATGTTCCCTGTAATTAAAGACGGTAAAATTTCAGGACTTATCACGATCCAGATGCTAAAATCACATCCTCATGGAGAGTGGAAGCACCTTCTTGTCGGCAAAGCGATGCAGCTGCAAAGTTCAAACAATACGATCGATTCAAATACCCCTATCAATGATGCCCTGAGTAAAATGAGTGAAACCAGGCTCAGTCGCTTGCTGGTAGCCGAACGCAACAAGATCGTAGGCATCATCACCCTCAAAGACTTGCTTGAATATTTGGCGATAAAAATGGAATTAGAGACAATACACTAAAGAGCCTCTATAAAGGAGTGTCTATGCCCTTGCGCCATCGCGGTTCCCATTCCAAAGATACTGAATCTTTTGCCAAAAGCCAGCTGCCAAAACTTGCAACTGCTGTCAAAGAGCTGTCATGGCTACTTGGTAGGGGGTACAGTATGAAAGCTGCCTCAACACTGGTTGGTGACCATCACCAGCTTAGTACGCGTCAGAGACTTGCCGTCGGTCGCATCGCCTGTGCCGACAGAAAGATCGCAGCAAGGCAGTCAAAGTATGTCAGCCTGGAGGCGCTAAAGGGGCGCGAGATCATCATTGACGGTTTTAACCTCATCATCACCATTGAAACTGCCCTTGGAGGCGGTGCCGTATTTGACTGTCTGGATGGTTGCTATCGCGACCTCTCATCTGTTTACGGCAGCTACAAACCGGTCGAAGAGACACTCCCTGCCATTGAGCTCATCGGCAATCTACTGGCCGACTATCATCCCAAACAGACCCACTGGCTCTTTGACAAACCCGTCTCCAACAGCGGCAGGCTTGCCGGATTGGTTCAGCATCTGGGCGATACACACAACTGGCCCTTCACCACCGAAACGACAGAATGCACCGATGCACTGCTGACACATAGTAAGCATATTGTCATCAGTTGTGACTCCATCATACTTGATCGCACAACACACTGGTGCAACCTGGCCCGTGAAGTCATTACGCGCAGAGTCCCGGGTGCGTGGGTTATTGACTTGAATGTTGATTCCGGTGAGTTGTAGGCAATATTTATTTGATTTGGTATAATGTATCCAAATGAGTCCATCAAAACAGAAAAAGAAAATATCGTACCCAAAATTCATTGCCGACTGCCATCTGGGGAAACTGGCAAAATACTTGCGTCTTATGGGTTTTGACACCCTCTTCTTCTCACAGATAGAAGACAACAAGCTCATCGCTATCGCCAACGAAGAGAAACGCATTATCCTCACTAGAGACCGTGATCTCTCCCAACGCAAAAACGCCCCCACACTTTTACTGGAACCTACTGAGACCAAAATACAGCTCAAAACACTCATAGACTGCTACGGCCTAAAAGAACATCCCGCTCACTTCAGTCGTTGCATAGTCTGCAATACCCCGCTGCAGGTCATCGAAAAAGAGAAGATCATAAACAGCCTGCCTGAAAAGGTTAAAAAGAATTTCGACTATTTCGAATACTGCCCCACCTGCGACCGCATCTACTGGCGCGGGGATCACTACCGGAACATGGTGGCATTTTTGGGGGATGCACTTAAAGACAATATTTGACCTTTCTATCTCTTCAAATAATAGCAGACCCATAAGCAATAACATAAAACGATATAATATACTAATAATTATAAAAAGGTACGGTAATGAAAAAATTGATATATGATGTTTGTGTGATAGGATCCGGGCCTGCCGGATTTGCGGCAGCTATGCGCTCATATGATTTTGGAAATCATGTCTGCATCATAGAGGGAGGAGATATTGGAGGGGCCAGTATTTACGGTGGTGTACTTATCTCAAAAACACTGTGGGAGCTATCAAGCAACTATTCAGTTGCCAAACGGACGGATAGAGGATACAGGGCTTCCGGACTGAGTATTGATTATGCCAAAGTGAGAGATACTGTGTTTGAAGCTGCAAAAGAGAGAGAATACCAGCTATTGTCACAAATAGAGACTTTTACCAAAAGAGCAGATTCTGAAAAAAGTATCACACTCATAAGAGGTTGGGCAAAATTTGAGACGGTCAAAACATTGATTGTCACACAAAAAGATGGTGAAACTATACGGATCGAAGCAGAAAATTTTGTCATTGCCACAGGTTCACATCCAAGAAAACATCCCATGCTTGAGATAGACGGTGAGAAAATTATTACCTCTGACCATATTTTAAAACTCAAAAAATTTCCTAAACGAATTTTGATTATTGGTGCAGGTATTGTCGGATGTGAGTTTGCAACAATTTTTGCCAATTTTGGTGAGACAAAAGTACACCTGCTTGATACACAAGAGAGAGTAATCCCCTTTGAAGATGATGATGTGAGTGATTATGCCAGTGACAGATTATCGGATATCGGGGTGAATATCCATCATCAGGCGACACTGAGAGAGGTGAGAAAAGAAAACAATCATATTGATATCGTACTCGACTATAAAGATGGACATTCAGATGTAATTGCTGTAGATGTTATCCTGGTCTCAATAGGAAGAGTTCCAACCGTCAAAAAGCTTGGACTTGAAAATATCGGTGTTGAACTTACCGAGAGAAACCTGTTGAATGTTGATGAAAATTGCAAAGTAAGAGACAATATCTATGCAGCAGGTGATATTTCAGGTGGTCCGGCACTTGTCAATATCGCCGAGATGGAAGGTCGATTTGCTGCAAAAGCGATAGAGGGGAAAATCGCATTTCCGTTAAGATATAGAAATATTTCTACCATCATGTTTTTTAATCCTGAAATTACCTCTATCGGCTTAAATGAGAAAGAGTGCCGGGAAAAAAATATCGCCTATAAAGTGGTATCCTATAAACATTCACTGGTTGCAAGAGCCATTGCCATGCGAGAGACAGATGGTTTTTTTAAACTGATAGTAACAGATGAAGAGAATCCAAAAGTGCTGGGAATGAGAGCGGCAGGACTACAGGCAGCCGCTTCCATCATGTATATTGCGACTGTCATGGATCATCATAAGCAACATATTAAGGATATTATGAAAACAATACATCCTCATCCCAGTATGACAGAAGGGATTGTAGAGTGTTTAAGGGTATTGGTAGGGAAATCGATATTGAAACCTGAAGCTTTTCCTGACCATATCAGTTTTAAAGTATGGAGACCAAAGGAGTCAACAGGCCCTTCAGTTTAAAGCTGGGCAGCATTTATCACCGCACCAACTAAATGTCTGAAATTTTAAAAGAACGAATGTTTTAGAAACAAAAGGGGCCAAAACAAAAGGGGCCAGGCTACTTTTTTGTCACTCCAAATTCAAACCTGAAAAGTTTCACAAGAACACTCATGATAGAATAGTTTAACGAAAGGATAGGAATGGGAATGCTGCAAGAAAGTTTGCGTGTTATGCTGGCCTTGATCTCTGCGTATGGGGTAGTGGTCGTGCTGGTTTTCCTGACGCAATCGAGTCTTGTCTTTTTCCCCATGCGTTCGGTAGATGTGACCCCGAAAAGAATCGGGCTCGATTTTGAAGAGGTGCGGCTGGAGACCAGAGACGGTGTAATGCTCTCGAGCTGGTTTGTCCCCGCAAAAGAGCAACGGGGTGTGCTACTCTTTTGCCACGGCAATGCCGGCAATATTTCCCACCGCCTTGAGTCGATCAGGATCTTTCACGATCTGGGACTGAGTGTTTTGATCTTTGATTATCGTGGCTACGGCCAGAGTGAGGGGAGTATCAGCGAAGAAGGCACCTACCTCGATGCCGAGGCGGCCTGGGAGTATCTGGCGGAAGAGCGTCACGTTGATCCCTCCAGGATCATCCTTTTCGGGCGATCTATCGGCGGGGCAGTTGCCGCCCGTCTAGCCGCCAAACAGCAGGCCGGCGCTTTGATCCTGGAGTCTTCATTTACCTCCATTACCGATCTGGGTGCTCAGGTCTACCCTTACCTACCTATCCGGCTTCTCTCACGCTATCACTACGATACATCGTCCTATCTTCAGCAGATCGATATGCCCCTGCTGATCATACACAGCCCCGATGATGAGATCATCCCCTTCACTCATGCTGAAGCGCTATATGAAAGGGCCGATAAACCCAAAGATCTTTTGCAGATCATGGGAGATCACAATGCCGGCTTTTTTATCTCGGGCGAACACTATATTAATGGCATCGATCGGTTTCTTTCTACTCTTGAAGGTATAATAGATAGATAAATGATGATCTTTTCAGTACACTAATTTCACCTTATTTTGAACTTTGCTGTGAAGGCGCATAAAACAACAGAAAATCCGCTTCACCTACACCAGCTCTATCCGTGCCGGTCGGGACAGGTTCGATCGTGACGAACGGTTCACGGCTCAGGCGTGCAAAACGTGCATTGATCCCCAAGCCGTGGGAAAGATGCATCGAACCGGCAAAAACCATCAGTAGATCGCTTTGATTACGAAGTACTTTGCGGGAGAGGGCTGCTGTTTCTTTAGCCATATAGCTATCCCACGCGACCTGTACCCGGTACATCCTTTCTCTGCATGCAGCAGCATCCTCACCCTCGCGCTGTGAGTGGCAGTGGGCAAAAAAGGAGGCAAGCATCTGGCGATGGGCCGCAACGTTCAGGTCGAGAGAATCATAAAAACCCTTTTCTTCTCTCGTCATAACTGAACGGTTGGCATTGGAAATATGTTTTCGGGATTCACGGCTCAGGTTTATGCCATAGAGCCTGCCATGGGCATTGCGGATCGCATTGTAGATAGATGCATAGGAATCAAAGGCATAGCCCGCCTTCTTTTTCCACTCCACCTTCCGGGGGAAGTCACCTTTGAATGATCCGTCTGCATAGCGTTTCAGAAGAGTATTGTCTTCAGGAGTAAACCACTCATTGGCCAGAGAAACATGACGGCCACTCCTATCAAGCCGGGAAATGAGTTTTGCGACTCTTTGATGAAGATCCGTCTGTGCATGATGATCACCGACAAAGACAACACGATAAGGGGCCAGACGTTTCACAAGCTCCCCCTCATCAATGCAGCGCGCCTGTTTCATGTCATAAACAGTACAGGTGGAGGGAAGCTGATGTTCAAGCGGGACATCAGTCTTCGTACATCCAGTCAGCAATAGAACAAAAATAGTGAATAGGAAAGTGATAATTTTCATAGCGATATCATAGCAAAATAACAATTTAAACAGTTAAACGATAGTATATATATTAAATAATATAATATTCAAATGAATCGATATCTCTCTTCATTGATGCCATGTTGCTGCAATCAACCACAAGGCAATGTTCCATCTCTTCAGCCGAAAGGGGCTCAGCACTCCGTATCTGCATCTCAAGCACATCCAAGTCTGCTTCAGAGATATCGATGCCCTCACTAGAGCGTTTTTTGATCCTGTAACGCAGTATTTCTGTATCGCACTGCAAATCAAGTATGAAAAAGGGAGTATCGTCTTCGATAGTGAGTTCCCAAAAAAGCCGGCGCTGCCACTGCTTTAAAAATGTTGCATCCAGGACAACGGGAATGCCGCTCTGAATAATCATCCTGGTTATCTCTGCAAGCCTGATGTAAGTTGCTTTTGTCGCTTCAAGCGTATAGATCCCCTCTTTCAAGCCATCCGTGCCACTTTTTTCAAACATTCGCATCCGTTCCATGTCCGAACGGATGCGCAGTGCCCCGTACTGTTCGACCATCATCAATGCACAGGTACTTTTCCCCGAACCTGAAAAACCGTGCGTGATTGCCAAAAAAGGATCTGTTTTTTCTATATAGCTCAGTGCCTGATCGATATAGCCGGTCACTTCATCCATCACCACACTGCACTCATCGGACTCTGTCATCTGAGCGATTCTAAGTGCTGCTACTTTGGCCCGGACCATGGCCCGGTAAGTCTTGTAAAAGTTCAGCAGACCCACTCCCTCATAATCACCGGTAAGCTCAAGATAATGGTTCAAAAGCCTACGGCTGTGTCGGATCAGGCCTCGATACTCCAGGTCCATCAGCAAAAATGACAAGTCGCTGATCACATCGATATGGTTGAGATAGTTGTTAAATTCTATCGCATCGAACAAGATTGGCTCGCCCTCGTGCAGCGCCATATTGTGCAGGTGCATATCCCCATGACACTCACGGACAAGGCCCTCGCTTTTACGGCGCTGCAACAACGGTTTCAGTCTGTCAAACTGCCCATAAGTCCATGCCTTGACAGCAGCCAGTTTTGTATCAAGCGCCTGTTTTGCCGTAATCGATTGGAGAAGATCAAAATTCTCCTGCATTGGGAAGAGTACCCGCTGCGGTTCCCCGTAATCACTTTCAGCATCGACCGGGACCGCCGCTTTATGATAATGGGCAACAAGCTCTGCGATCTTATCCATTGATTTAATCTCAAGACCGTTCTGTTCGACGATATTATCCAGCTGGTCACGCTGGTCAAAGCGGCGCATTTTGACAGCATAATCCAGCACTCTGCCCTCACCATCGATCCGGGGATCTTCGATCGAACCGGTGATAGATACAACACCCAGATAGAGTTTTGGTGCAAAACCCTGATTGATGCGCACTTCTTCAAGAGCATATTTGTGTCGTTTTTCCAGTGTCGAATAGTCCAAAAAACCGAAATCGACCGGCTTTTTCAGCTTGTACACCAAGTTACCGCTCAAAATGATCGTGGAGATATGGGTCTCGATAAGTTCAGTCTCCCCCTCTCTTCCCAGAGATTTCAGAAGATTCTGGGTAAGAATACCGTGTTCTTGTATGTTCATCTCAGCAACCTTTCCGGAGGATCAGAGAATTTCCAGAAACTCTTTCCTGAGCGCCTCTTTGTCGATCTGTTTCTCATGCAGTGATTTGAGCGGCATACTCTTTTTGTAAACGATCTGCTCAGGCAACATATAGTTTGGCAAATGTTTTTTCAGCTCAAAAAGGATCTCATTGCGTGCCAGTTCGCTCTTGGCACCATAGACCATCACAATCTCCTCTTCGATCTCCTGATTCGGGATGGAGAAGATGGCACACTCAGTAATCGCCGGGATATTGGTATAGACAACACTCTCTATCTCGTGAGGACTGACACGGAAGCCCTGTGTTTTGATCATATCGTCTTTTCTGGAAACAAAATAAATATACCCCTCTTCATCCGCATAAACATAATCACCGCTGGCAATGACGATCTCATCGGTCAACTGCCCCTCGGGATGGATCACTTTATCAAGAATGGAAATACTTTTAAAACGCTGCTCCGTCTCTTCGGGTGCATTCCAATACCCTTTGTAGATGCATGCACCGCGATGGATCAGCTCACCGATCTCTCGCGGTTTACATGCTTCACCCTCTTCATTGATGATATAGAGATCAACATCAGGGATCGCTTTACCGATGGAATTAGGCCGGATATGGATCTGAGCCGGATCGAGATAGGCCGAACGAAATGCCTCGGTGAGACCATGCATCGAGTAGAACCTGGCATCAGGGAAATGGGTAGTGATATTCTTGATCATCAGCGGAGTGATATTGCCACCCGAAGAAGTGATGGAGCGTAGCGCCTTGAAATGTTCAGGCTGAGGGATGCGGTGCGGATCTTCATCGAACATCTGCGTAATATGGATCGGCATCAGAGGAAGCACCGTGATCTTGTCATTGATAAGATGTGTGAAGAAATCTGCAGGAAGTACAAATTTGTGAATAGCCAGCGTTGCCCTTTTGTAGAGCGTGGTGAAGATCTGATTGAGTCCATAATCAAGGTTGAAGGATAAGATACCCGAGATAATATCATCTTTGCGGATATCAAGATATTTTGAGACGATACGCGCCCCATCTATCAGGGCACGGTGGTCAATCACGATCCCTTTGGGATTCCCGCTCGAACCAAAGCTGTAAGTGATCGCTGCATTATCGTGTCCTTTGATCTCGCATGCAACCTCACCGGTATAGCACTTGTATATCTCTTCAAACGACACATCACTCTCATCGGTTGCTTCATAGGATATGATCCTGCCCTCAAACCTGATTGACTTTATATTCTCGATCTTCACCTTATCGGTAACAAGACATCTGATATCGCAATCATCAATGATATGTTTCACCTGTTCAGGTTTCAGCAGCCTGGTGATCGGAACCAGAACATAGTCAGTCGAAAGGACGGCAAGGATCGCAATGACAGCTTCGGTACTCTTGTTGGAGTAGATACCGATACGGCTGCCTTTTTTCAGACCGATCGTGGTGAGATAGTGCGCGATCTGATTGACTTTCATCAGAAGTTCGGCATAACTATACGCCTCGTTTCCATGAATAAGTCCGATCTTTTCAGGCTCTGCTTGAGCGGCAATTTCCAATAAGTTTCGAATACTGTTGACTGACATTGGTTACTCCTTGATACCGTAGGTCCAGATTTCATAATTACTATCGAGCAGGATCGTCGGCGTATGATGAAAGTGAAGGATTTTTTTATAGAAAAAGAGGATGATCTCATGTACTTCCTCCCGGCTCAATACTTTGGTGATACCCCCGGTCAGAACAATGCTGTTGAGGATATCCAGTTTGAGTTCGATGTAGGCGGCATGATGTTTGGATACCTTATAAAGGACCAAAAAGATCGCCAGCTGCATCAGTATACGTGTCGCTTTTTCACTCTGCTCTTCGAGTATGTTCTCCGTCACATTCAAATGTTCCAAAAGTTCATAAACGAACTCATTATTTTTTGCCGTATGCACAAGACTTTCGCGTGATTTGAAAACGCCAAGCTTTTTAAAGACCAGGCGGTCATAGCCGCTTTCGGTAAGTATATTATCATTGACAAGGTCACGGCTGTAATGAATATCCGTCGTTGCCCCGCCGATATCGACCACGATAAACGGATCGGCAACATCGAGTCTTTCATGGATCCTGGGCAGGGAACGGTTAACGATGTAGGGAGTCGAGAAGATCTGGTTGGCCGTGATCTCATAGAGCTGCTTGATATCCTCTTTGCCCATGATATCAGCCTGATAGAGATCGGTCAAATATTCTTTCAGTGCTTCTTCCTGTATCTTGAGCTTATCAGAGATGATATTTTCGAGTACCACCACATTTTCAACATGCTCCTGTAAAAAAGCACGGTTCCTGGTGCTGCCGACATAGACGATATTCTGATAATTCACACCTTCAAGATATTTCAGAAGCTGCTTATCAAATACTTGCTTCACGCTATCTATGCCTCCGACTACGATAACGACATCGATCATCTCCATCGGCGGCGTATAACTTTCTATCTTCGGATATAGCACCGTATCGATGATATTGATCCCCGAATTGAAAGCGATATTGATCGCATATTTAAGACTGAAAGAGTTGGTCAGTCCAATGATCAATGTACTTAACCCGCCATTGGCTGAACTGCATACATAGATCTTTTCCTTTGCATAGCGGCTTATGACATCCACACATCGGCTATTAAGGTCATCAAAAATATTCTTATTGAAGTCTCGGAAGTACTGATTAATAGTACCATTTTCAGCTACTTTGAAATAGGTACTTCCAATATCGATAAACAACTTATTCATAGCATGATCCCTATATCCTGTATGATCTTATCTACCACGCGCTCACCTTCGGCCAGTTTGATCTTCGACTGTTCAAAAGCAAAACTCTTCTCTGAAATAGGCAGATTCCCTTTTTTGAGGATACGAATATTACTCTCAGGATCGCGGATGGTGACTACTTCATTGGCATTGATAATATGCGGTGAGAACGGGATGTCAATATAGCCATTTTTGATCGAGTTGAACACTTGGCGCCAGAGAGTATCGGCACCATCGTTGAATACCGCTTCCATAATCTCATCTACTTCATTGGTGAGATTCTCTTCCTCTTCTTCATTACTTACCTGCGGCAAACCATTGAGCATACCCAAAGTGTATTTGACATTGGCCACAGCCATTGCATTGGCCTCTTTGGTCGGGATACCGAAGGCTTCGTTACGGGTCTTGGTGATGATTTTGTCTGCACCGACCATGGCAGCAATCACTGTCGAAGTGTTGATAAGGGAGTCGGAATACTCTTTGTTATAAGGGAAAGCACCCATCCACTGATGGTAAACGAGATTGATCGTCGCATCCTGATGACCAAATTTGTCGGCATATTTTCTGGAGAGTTTCTTGATGACATTGGAAGAGACGATATCCTGTGTCATCGAACCGGTCTGCGAAAAACTGACAGAGAAGGATTTGACCCCCTCTTCCAGTGAGAGCAGCATCTCCAGTATCTGAATGACGATGACGACAGCAGGAGGCTGCAATGTCGCACTAAGCGGTCCGAACGACTCACGATTGATCGGCTCGTTCAGCTCAGAGTACGCAGCACAGACACGCTCAACATATTTCCAGTACAAAAAGGCTTTGTCTAATGGAAAGTTTTTCGAATAGGGTAGCAGATAAGTGATCGGACCGCCTTCGATCTCAAAGATACCCGAAGCAAGCGCTACCTCGACCAGCAATCTTGCATCAGGTGTACCGTGACGCAGGCTCACCGGAGTGTTGTAATGCGTGATCATCTTGCGTGTTGTACGATAGCCGTGATTGACCAGAGGATAACCGTTGAGCATATCGACATCATTCTCTTCGGAGAGTGCCAGCATTTTTTTGGCGCTGGCATAGTCATTGAGGCGGGTATTAGAGTCGATCGTCAGAGGCAGCACATCGACATCGGCCTCTTTGAACTCTTTGTAGAGCTGAAATACTTTCTCATACGTCGGGAAACCGCCACGGGGCTGAACCATCATCTGATCAGTAGTTTTGAATTTATGCGAAATGAAGAGATTCTTACTCGCTCCTTTGATAAATTCCTTAACTTCGTCAAAATCAAACCTGTCAATATACTCATTTTTAACGATAATTTCACGTTCGCGCTGCAACAGGCTCATTCTCGTGCCTCCAGAAAGGCTTCCAGACGATCAAGTCCCTCATTGAGGTCAACCTGGTGAAAAACCAGATCAAAGCCATAACTCTTAAACTTGGGTACCAATGCTTCAGGATCCATCTCGCCCACACCGAGATTGCCGCCGATCATAAAGACAACATCACGGAAATCATACTGGTTTTTGAGGATCTGAAGATCACGACACCACCCCTCTGCTTCACCATTAAGCGATGAGATCAGTAGCACATCGGCATCCGTCTCGATCACTGCATCCATAAACTCTTCGAGATAGGTATTGACCCCGAGATTAAAGACTTCAAATCCCCGCTCTTCGAGAGAGATATCGATCAGCCTGTTGGCGACGACGTGAATATCGTTGCCGACTACACCTGTTACTACTTTCATCTATCTGCTTTATATCTTAATTTATGTAATTCTATCTAATTATAGATTTTTTTTAGTATAATCTTCAAAAATATATAAAAGAGAGAAAAAATGCATTTTTTTACCGCTGATATCTCCGATGAACACCGTGAAGAGGTACAGGTTCTTACACATAATTATAAATCGTATGGGGGTACCGAAAAATGTCAGGGACCCATTGCCACGATCAAACTCAACGATGAAAACTCTGACCTGATCACCATGCTCAAAGAGCCGGGCAAAGGACGGATAGCGGTTGTCGATGTAAATGCTGCCCATTATGCTGTCGTGGGGGAAAATCTGATGAAGTTTGCCCGTGACAATAACTGGGCCGGCATTCTAATCAACGGTTATGTACGTGATACACATATCACCACTACTATCCCTGTAGGACTTTGGGCTTTGGGTACCTGTCCACGCAAAAGTCACGATAAAAAAGCTGGTGAGCGGGATATTGAGCTCAACTTCGGCGGCGTCACTTTCAAAAACGGAGAATATCTACTGGCTGATCATGATGGTATCATCGTCGTTCCAAAAGAATTATTGAAAGGATAGTTTTCTTATAATCTGCCCTGATCTTTATAGCGGGATCCCAAAAGATCTTCGCAGGCTTTACGATTGACATCAAAGTGAAATAACTGCTTCTTGCTTGCTGCACTGGTATAGATGTAAGATATAAGAATACCGCTGTCCAAAAATCTCTTTGATGTTTGGCAGATTCCATTTGTGACTGCTTCTTTCATGCGGCTCTTGTCCTCATTGATGACAGTATCATCACTTTTGGCACCGGTATTGATCTCAAAAGTATAAACCAGGCTTTCATCCTTTGCTTTGATATCGACAAGCTGTGTATAATTGTCTACTTTTTGCGGCAATTGGGCAGCCATCTCCGCTGCAGCCATTTTTACCACTTCCCGGTTTTGCATTTTGATCTTTTCTGTCATATCCTCTGCAAAAAGCGAAATATTCAAGGCCGACAAGCTTAGGAGTATCAAAATTGTTTTTGTCATTAAAAACCCTCTATTTTTGGTAGAATTATATCCAAATCCGTAAAGAGATAAAATTATAGTTGTACTGGAGGCGTCCAAAAGTATTTTTTCTATTTTGATCTGGGCTATATAAAAAGAATTTCTAATGTTATAATATCTAAATGACAAAAGGATAATTTATGTTTAAAAATCGTAAAGATGCCGGTATAAAACTGGCTGAAGCACTACATGAGCACAAAGATACAGGCGTGCTTGTATTGGCTATACCGCGTGGTGGGGTGGAGCTGGGCTATGAAGTAGCCAAAGCGTTAGATGCCGGCTTTTCACTGCTTGTCTGCCGAAAACTCCCCTACCCGTTCAATCCGGAAAGTGGTTTTGGTGCCATAGCTGAAGATGGCTCTCTCTATATCAACAGAGCGGCAACCGCATCCGTTTCCGACGATATGATGGAAGAGATTATCCTCCGGCAGAGAGAAGAGATAAAAAGACGTATCGACACACTCAGGGATGGCCAGCCACTGCCTGAAATAAAAGGTCATACAGTTATCCTGATCGATGATGGGATCGCTATGGGTTCAACGATGCATGCAGCGGTGGAACTATGCCGAAAACAAGATGCTGCAAAGATCATCGTGGCGGTACCGGTCGCGGGTCATCATGCGATACAGGAATTCGGCCGGATAGCTGATGAGATCGTAGTGTTGGAATCTCCGGTCAATTTCTACGCTGTAGCACAGGTATATGAAAACTGGTATGATGTCAGTGATGAAGAGGCATTGGAAATTTATCACCGGCCAAGACAGTGAGTAAATACAAAATATCTCTAAAACACCAGATGATCCATCGCTATCCAGTACTCTGACAAAGTTCTACAAGCTCTTGGGCGTTTTGCCAGGCAAAGCCTTCCCTGTCATTGTTGAAATAACAAAATACCTCTTTGCCTTCTTTCTCAAAACCTTCAATGGATTCACATAATGAAGCAAGCCTCTGACCATCATATTTTCCTCTATATCTGCCAAGCGGACCATGCATCCTTATATAGACAAATGGAGCAGTTGCAATCCAGGGAGTTTCGCTCCGTGCATAGTCATTGATGCAAAAGCCGATTTCGTGCAGTGTCATCAGCTCAAACACTACATCATCCATCCAGGATTCGTCCCTGAATTCGATAGCATATTTGTATCCCCTGGGAAGTTGAGAAACAAAACTATCCAATAGTTTGATATCGAGCTTGAGATAGGGAGGAAGCTGAAACAGAATAACTCCTAGTTTCTCTTTAAGGGGTTTTATCAAATGAATAAATGTCATCGTTTCCCTAAGTACAGCATCAAGTCGTTTTTGGTGGGTAATACTGCGGTTCGCCTTGAGCGTAAAGAGAAAATCATCCGGTGTAGCCTCTAGCCAATGTTCGATAGTGCTTCGTCTCGGAAGATGATAGAAGGTACTGTTTATTTCTACTGTTTTGAAGTGCTGCATATAAAATAGCAATAAATCCCGTTTAGAGATATTTTCCGGATAGAAATTTCCTATCCAGCGCTCATAGTAAAATCCGGATGTGCCAATATGTATCTTTTGCATAGAGATATGGTAACATATTACAACATCAAATAACCAGCTGAAGTTTAAGGGTTGCGGGAATGCCTATAGTAATCAATTGACGTCATACAGCAAAGGATGAATATGAATGTCACTAACCGGTATATGGCTTCTATTTTCAATGAGATAGCTGATCTGCTTGATATAGAAGAGGCAAATCCTTTCAGGGTGAGGGCTTATAGAAATGCGGCACGCATTATTCTCTCTTCCCCCAAAAATATGGCAACACTGGTGGGTGAAGGATACGATCTTACCAGCATAAAGGGGATTGGAAAAGAGCTCTCCCAAAAAATCATAGAGATTGTCCAAACCGGAGAATTGGTTTTTTTGAATGATTTGAAAAAATCATATCCCAGCGAGCTTGAAACACTGCTCAGAATTCCCGGACTTGGCCCCAAAAGAGTACTGCTTCTGCATGAGAATCTTCATATTAATACACTGCATGATCTCAAAAATGCTTTGAAAAAAGGAGAGTTGGAGACATTACGCGGATTCGGGCCCAAGCTTATCGGCTCCATCAAAAAAGGTCTGGAGAAAAAACTCTACGAGGAGAAACGGTACCGTCTTTTTGAAGTCATTCCTATTGCCAAAGAGATTATTAAAGAACTCAAAGACTCCAGAGGACTCATAGCAATTGAGGTAGCCGGCAGCATCCGAAGGAGAAAAGAAACTGTCCATGATATCGATATAGTTGCCTCGTGTGCAGCCGGAAACGACACAATGAAGAGATTTACTTCCCTTTCAGGTGTAGACAAAATAGTGATGCAGGGTACGACGAGATCATCCGTTTCCCTTAAAAGCGGCATCCATGTTGACCTCAGAGTGGTTCCCCAAAAAGCTTATGGCGCTGCCCTGCACCACTTCACTGGTTCAAAGTCACATAATATTGCCTTACGGAAAATGGCAGTCAAAATGGGCTTAAAGATTAACGAATATGGTATATTTAAGGGTGATAAAAGGATTTCAGGAGAGAGAGAAGCGGATATCTATAATGCTTTGGGACTGGACTATATAGTACCGGAAATGCGTGAAAATCGGGGTGAGATAATGCTGGCCGGCAAACATAGACTACCCAGGCTGATCGAAATAAAAGAGATCAATGGAGATCTCCATATCCATACCAACTACACGGATGGGGCCAACAGTATCATGGAGATGGCACAGGCGGCCAAAGCAAAAGGGTACGAATATATTGCCGTCACGGATCACACAAAGCACCTCACCATTTCCCACGGGCTCAATGAAGAGAGAATACAGAAGCAGCTTGAAGAAATTGACCGGATCAATGAGAAGCTTGAGGGCATCACTCTCCTGAAATCCGCAGAGATCGATATTCTTGCGGATGGCAGCCTTGATCTGACGGATAGTATTTTAAAAGAGCTTGATCTTGCGATGTGTGCTGTGCACTACAAACTGAATCTCTCCAAAAAAGAGCAGACAAAACGTATCCTGAAAGCGATAGAAAACCCTTACTTTACAATTCTGGCTCATCCAACAGGCAGGCTGATCGGCCTTCGGGATCCTTATGATATTGATATGGAAGCAATTATGGAAGCATGTTTGCAAAGAGGCTGCATACTCGAACTTAACACACAGCCAGATCGTCTGGATATCAACGATATCCACTGCAAAAGAGCCAAAGATGCAGGGGTGCCCATAGCGATTTCCACCGATGCCCACTCGGCAAAAGACCTTGATCTGATGGAGTATGGTATCGGACAGGGAAGACGAGGCTGGCTTGAAAAGGAGGATGTGGTCAATACAAAAAGTCTGAAAGCATTGAGGGCACTACTGAAACATATCTCTTCATGATAGCACTATTTTATGGGTCTTCGCAAAATTAGTGACTAATTGATATCTATGAATAGTGATTTAAAATTTTAAATGGTTACTAATTATAATTAGAATTTAATATTTTAATATATTATACTTATTTTGATCTTCGATCAAAAATTAAAAAAAAGGGAGAGAGTGATGAAAAAGTTATTTTTCTATATTTTCTGTGTGTTGCTTCTAACACACTTGCAGGCTAAAGAGGTAGATCTAAGTACATCTAAGGGAATAGATCAAGAGGTAATAGAGTTACTTGCTCCTACTCCTGCGCAAACAGATGTAGAGAGAAGCGTATCTATAAAAGCAAAGTTTAATGTTATGCTTGATCCAAAACATATTAAAAAAAATGATATTTGGCTAAAACGCATAGAGCCTGACATGCGTCATATTGATGCATCAATACATTATGATCAAACTAGTCAGACTATTACACTACAGCCAAAAGAGTTGTTAGATGAGGGTGTCTATGAAGTTACCTATCAAAGCATTAAGACTATCAAGTCACAAAAAGGGCAGCAGATTAAAGAGATAAAGTACCGTTTTTATGTCCCTGAGATGATTGATGGACATATGCTTCCACCAAAGCCGGATATGCAGGTTAATAATTCAACCATTGCCGGTATTGATGCTAACAACAATGGTGTAAGAGATGACATTGAATGGTGGATATACACCAAGATGGACGTACTCAAATATTCAAAAGCTGAGCGACTTATTGCTATGGAGTGGGGAAAAGCAATCCAGATCATACTCAAGAACCCACAATCTGCTGAATCAATTTACGAAAGAGTTCACATGCCATTGTATTGTTTCTACTATTATAAGTTCACATACCTGTATCGATACCCTGTAGACTACGCTATCTTTAATCATGATTTTAGAGATATTGCTTTTAACACCAAGGAAAGACAAAAAGCCTATAATGAATACGACTCTTTACTTAGCGGTAAAATATTCCCTATGGGCAGGATACATCCTGATCAATGTAACTTTAATATAGATGCAGTAATACAGGAGGCAAAACAATGAACCAAATAAGTAAATTCAAATATATTTTAGCACTCCTTTTTGTTCTCATTAGCACACTTGATGCAGGACGCGCACAATTACTTGATGAAAATGGTAATCCATACGAAGGTGCGCCTACTTGTCAGCGTTGTGAAGACATGTTAAATAATTGTCCTGATGGATTCCATTGTTTTTGTGTTGTTTTTGAAAAAAATTGACCCACTTTTTTGATGAAAATTGACCCACCCGATGTAGGTTGAAATCATATCATAGTTTTAGTTATTCTCACCTCCTATTTCAGGTTTTGAC
>JAYEND010000059.1:0-21924 GCA_034721895.1 Campylobacterota bacterium
TAGAAACGCCACCCAATTTCAAAGGTGACTCACAAGGTGGAAAAAAACCGGCCACACTTGATAGTGGGGCTGTGGTTCAGGTACCGTTCCATATTCTTGAGGGAGAGATGATCAGGGTAGATACAGTAGAGGGGAAATATCTCGAAAAGGCGAAGTAGTCGCCTTATCTCTTATAATAAATGGACTCCCGGGATTAATCATAGGGTTTGCGGATAATCACCTTTGCATACATTCCCGGGAAGACATTCTGTCCATGCCTGTCAAAGGTGACACGGATCTTTATCTTGTGGGTCATGGGATTGGCATCCGGAATGACCGCTTTTATCCTGCCGTTTGTATGGTACTCAAGAGAAGGAATAACCACTTTGACTTTATCACCTTTGTGAATATGCTTCATAATGCCTTCGGAGATAGAGACATCGATCTCCAGATCTTCAGTATCAACCATCATGATCGTCAGCATTCCCGGCATGACCATATCGCCGACTTTGATATTTTTTTGTACGATGACACCGTCAGACGGTGCTTTCATCTTTAGATAATTAAAGACAGTGGCAAGTTGTTTTGCCTTGATCGACATCTGTTCGACCATGACCTGGGCACTTTCCAGCATGGCTTCAGCATTTTCTGCCATAGTTGCCAGATCGTCCAGATCGGTCATAGGCATCATACTTCTCTTTTGTTCAAGTTTGTCTTTTCGGCTTTGGAGAATCTCCAGACGTTTTCTCCAAAACTCTACAACTATTTTTGATTGTTCGAGTGCCAAATCTGCCTGAGATTTCATGATGTCAAATTCTGCTGATTCCATTTCATATAGATCATCTTCACGCTTGACATGATCTCCCAGTTCAACAAAAACTTTTTTGATATAGCCCATATAGCGGCTTCCTATCATCTTCTGTCCATTGGAGATCACTGTCCCTGTCAGTGTGATCTGATTCGCATTTACTTGCTGAACAGAGAACAGCAAAACAGCGATAAATAGTAATTTCCTCAACAAATCATCCTTCTAAATACTAATTATGATTCCAATCATACTACCATTTTCTTAATTGAGTGTGGCAATTCATACATGCTTTGGTAATTTTTGTATATGCCTGCAGTGCCTGGACGGCATCTCCATCTCTGAAACGCTCGATAATATCTTTGGCTTTTCGATTGATCTTCTTTTGGATCTTGTTTGTCATCTGGACCTTGTTGTTTGTGTACCGTGTCATGACATCCTTCTCTTCGACTTCACTGAGCGGCGGTTCAATTTTGACAATGGTGTCGGAAAGTTTGGCAGTGCCCACCTGGATCATGTCAAAGTTATTATAGAAAAAACCATTCTGGATATCCTGCATTGCGGAAGCCATGGTTTGCATATCTACGATTCTATCCTGTTTGGTGTAGGGTCCTGCGACTAAGAGTGTTCCTAATAAGGCAAAGCCGATCACTGTTTTTTTCATTGCTAACTCCTCGTGTATTAATATTGATGTAACAAATTGTACCAGATAAAAATAAATATATCAAAATATTTGAACATATTAATTGATATCTATAATTGTTTTTTATTCTTTAAGTTTTGATTTAGATAAAAATTGCTATAGTTTTCTATGCAAATACTGCAGAAATAATTATTATACCAATCATGGAGGATTGAAAATGAAAAGAATTGTATTAGCCAGCGCGATCGCTATAGCAAGTATTACAACGGTACAGGCAGATTTTAGTTTTGGAGATATGTTCAAGGACATGAAAGATGCTGCAACATCTATGAGTCATGATGCCCGTGATAGTGTTACGGCAATGAAAGATGGTGCTGTCGAAACAAGTAAAAGTGCAGAAAGAACTGTAACTAATGTAAGTAAAGATGCAAAAGATTCAGCAGTAAAAGTTTCTGACGACTTGAAAACAAGTGAAATTGCGACAGTTAACAGCTCTGAGCGTTCTGTAACAAATATCAGTAAAGATGCCAGAGACAGCACAATTGAAATTGCAGAAGATACCAAAGACTCTATCACTAACACGACAAGAGACATGAAAGACAGTTCGACAATGGCAACCAAAGACTTCAAGGATAGTGCCATAGCGGTATCACATGATATCAATGACGCCACCAAAACAGTTTCAAATGACTCAAGAGATTCCGTACAAACAGTCTCCAATGATTCAAGAGATTCAGTAAAAACAGTCTCTAACGACTCAAGAGACTCCGTACAAACAGTTTCAAATGACTCAAGAGATTCCGTACAAACAGTCTCCAATGATTCAAGAGATTCAGTAAAGACAGTCTCCAATGATTCAAGAGATTCAGTGAAAACAGTCTCCAATGATATGGATGATGCTACCAAAACTATCTCTAATGATTCAAGAGACTCTGTCAAAACAATATCCAATGACTCAAGAGATTCAGTGAAAACAGTCTCCAATGATATGGATGATGCTACCAAGACTATCTCTAATGATACAAGTGACTCGATCAAAACGATTTCAAATGATACTGCAGACTCAGTCAAAACAGTCTCCAATGATCTTGATGAGTCCACAAGAACGATCTCCGACAATGTCAATGACTCAACTAAAACAGTTTCAAATGACTCAAGAGATTCAGTCAAAACGGTTTCAAATGATACTGCAGACTCAGTCAAAACAGTTTCAAATGACCTTGATGATGCTACAAAAAAAGTATCAGATGATGTGAAAACCAGTACAGTAGATGCAAAAGCAGATACACACTAAGCCCAATGAACCATCTGTGTGAAACGGCTTTTAGGTCGTTCACACACTTTTACTATTTCCATTTTATCTGAAATTGATAGTATGGAAATAGTAAAAGCGTATTTGACTCCCAGTCAAAATTTAGTATGGACATTCAACTCCATTTTATTCCACTTCAAAGGAGAACATAAATGCAATACAAAATCAAACCACTCATATCCATCGTAGGAATCGCTGTTTCATTATTGATCGGCACAACACAACTTGTTTGGGCAGAAGAAAACCAGGATCTGGCACTAATGGTGACAGTCAAAGGTGATGCAGAGGAGAAATACAATAACTTTGTTGAAGAGAAGATCAAAAGTATTGGATATGTTCTGACAGATCCACATAAGAGAGTCAACGATGGGTATAAAAAGAAGTATGGAAGCACCAGACTGGATGTACTGAGTTTTATGTCTGTTGCCAACAAAGAGGCAATAAGCCCACTTCTTGAGATCGATCCGCGGTTGGCAGGTTTCAATCCTTTTAATATGCTCATCTATAAAAAACTGGGTGAAGAGAATACTCATATAGGTCATCTTACTCCGACGGCTATTCTTGATATGATCGGTATTACGGATGAAAAGGTCAGAACGGAATATATCAAAATGATCGAACCGCTTGACAAGATGATGAAAGAGGAGTTTGGTTCGGATACCTCCATGATCAAGATCAAAAAGATGGTGCAAAAGAATAGGATGATGGAATTTGAAGTTCCATTCGAGCGACCGGAAGATCTGGATGATTTTATCGATGATTTTCAGGAAAAGTTTGAAGAACTCTTTGAAGAGAAGAAGTATATTATCGCCGGATTCTTTAACTATAAAGAGAGTTTCGACGGTGTTGACAGAATGCCATCTTATGATGCTTTCTGGGTTTATTCACTTTGTCATTTCAAATTCTCTTATACTATTTTTGACAGTGAAAGCGGCAGGCCTGATGCAGGGCTCTTCGCACCCTGTTCCATGTATATGTACATCAAGAAAGACAGCAATGTCCTTGTTGTAGGAATGCCAAAACTTGCTAACTGGGCTGAGACATTGGGGATAGAGGATAAGACAAAAGTAGAGCTTGTACAAAAGCTTGACGCAGAGATCCCGGAGATCATGGTTAGCCTGGGGGCCAAAGAGATGGGGGATGTCAGTCCGATGAAAGTGGCTTCGGCTCCCCTGAAGAAAACAACCGAAGTTGCTGAAGTTGTCGAAGTAGTTGAGGTCAAAGAGAAGGCAGAGGTTTCTACACCGCAGAAGAAAGCCGAGCAGAAAATCGAAGATAACAATAGTGTCGTCATTGATATGCCCGAAGTTCCCAAGCCTGTAGAAGCACTTAAGGTCATAACTGTAGGTGGAAATGCTCCGGTCAAACAGAATGAAAGCCTGTATAAACCCAGAGCAATCGCTCTGAAAGTCAGTACACCGCCCAAGGCGGTAGCTGCAGTAGAAGCAGAAGAAGATAGCGGTGATACAAAAGCCGGAGAAGTTAAAAGCAGTCGTGTCAGCGCCCATTTGAGAGGGGGGTTTCAAAGTGTTGACAGTGTCAAGAAGGCATTGGGTGATGCCGGATTCACCATACTTTCTGCTTCGACGATCGACAAAAAAGGCCAGATGACATCGATAGTTTTTGCAGATGAGACACAGCCAAAAATAGCTGATAAGAACAACAGGGGATTTGCCGCATCACTGAGAGTGCTTGTTGATGAAAAAAGCGAGCAGATATCAGTAACCAACCCTCTCTATATTATGAGAGCATTCATGCAGGATGAATATGATGAAAAGGCAGCAATGCCAATACTTGAAAAGATCAGGCAGGCATTTCCTGATTTGAAGAATTCCGAAGACATGCTGAAATATCATCTTCTTCCAAAATATCACTTTATGGTTGGTATGCCCTATTACGAAGATATGGTAACCGTTGGGAAGGGAGAGAATACTCAGGCACTTCTGGAGAAGGCAAAGGCCAAAAATGGCGGTAAAAATATTGTTTTCATACAACCACTTTCCAAAAACCGTACATTGATCGGAGTGAAACTGGGAAAAAGAACTTCCAAGTTTGTCAAGAAGATCGGCGTGAAGAATGGTGCACTATTGCCGTATCCCATACTGATAGAAGATGGCGAAGCCAAGATTCTGGACCCGAAATATTATATTGCGATCATGTATCCTATGTTGAAAATGTCTGAGTTTATGACTATTTCCACTGTTCCTGGTGCGATTCAGCAAGATTGTGAAAATCTGTTCAGATAGTGTATGCTATCTATATTATTACAAATGAAGGAAAGAAAATGAAAAAAAGTTTACTGGTATTGGCGTTGACAAGCGGAGTGCTTTTTGCACAAAACCCTGAACCTGTTGATATGAAAAAGAATATGCAAGAGTTGGAAGTGGCTATGGCCGTTATCCAAAGAGGATTTCTCTACGATGATTCCACTTTGGTAAAAGGCGGTATCCTGAATCTGCAGGAGAGAATCCAACATGTCGAGCCGCCCAGCAAAGAAGATGAAGAATTGTTGGGGAAAGGTAATACCTATAGCTATAAATACGCTAAAAAGCAGTCCCAAAAGATCATGGTACTCTCTCAGGAAATATTGACACACTACGAGATGGGTGAGAATTATACTGCGATGAGTCGATATAAAGATACACTCAAGCAATGTTTGGCGTGTCACAAAAAAATCAGAAAGTGGTAAGCATCAATTCATAAGGAGAAAGCATGTTGAAGAAAATCATTGCAGCATCACTGCTAAGTGTATCGCTTAGCAGTTTTCTTGCTGCGGAAGCACCAGTTGAAGCCGTAGTTGCCGGTAGCACTACCAAGCATACCATGATCATGTACCAAACAGATCAGAATGTGGAAGACAGATTCCATGAGATGGTAGAAAAAAAGATCAATGAGATAGGATATGTCGGAGTAGACCCTCATAAAAGAATCAATGATGCCTATGAGAAGAAATATGGCTCGACAACTCTGGATCTTCTTAGTTTTATGACAGTGGTTAATCCTGATGTCGTCAAACCTCTTCTTAATATTGATCCAAGACTGGCTGGATTTAACCCTTTTGATCTGTTGATATATAAGGCAAAGGGGGATAAAGCGACTACAGTGGCACACCTGATGCCGGAAGCTATCCTTGATATGCTGGATATTAAGGATCAGGCGATTCGTGAACCCTACATCAAATCTTTTGGACCGCTTGATGCAATGCTCGCCGAAGAGATAGGCGGAAAAACGAAGTATCTTGATTATTCAAAAATGGTTGATGACCGCATGATGAATTTTGAACTTGATTTTAAAAGAACGGAAGATCTGGATGATTTTATCGATGATTTCCAGGAGAGATTTGAAGAGGCATTTGAGGCCAAAAAATATATCATCGCAGGGTTCTATAATTTCAAAGAGAGTTTTGACGGTAAAGATCCCTTAACAAAGTTTGATGCATTTTGGACCTATTCTCTCTGCCATTTTACTTTCTCTTATAATATTTTTGATAATGAAGGTGCAAGACCGGAAGGCGGAGTGTTTGCCCCATGTACTATGTATATGTATATCGAAAAGGATTCTAATAAACTTGTCGTAGGTATGCCAAGATTGGCTAACTGGGCAGCAATGGTGGGTATCACTGATAAAAAGCGTACAGACTTTATCGTCAAACTGGATAAAGAGATCCCTGAGATCATGATGTCACTTGGGGCTAAAGAAGTTGAGAGTACATCATTCCCATCACAGGCAGTAGCTCCTGCGACGGCAACCACAGCAGCAACAGCTGCCACTGGTCAGAAACAAGCAAAAGCCGCCGTTGCCCAGGGTGTGACCGCGCGAAAAGTAGCCGCTCTTTCCAAGGCAGGTTATGAAAAAGAGGATAAGATAAGTACCTACATGAACGGACCATTGGCTTCTGTAGAGCAGGTCTCTGCTGATTTGAAAGCCAATGGTTTTGAAGTGCTTGCCGCCCAGGCGGTAGATAAAAAAGGGGACTTGACCACAGTTGTCTTTACCTGTCCCGGACTCAAAAAGATGGCGAATAAAAAAGAGAGAGGGTTCATAGGCGTGCTTCGTGTTTTGGTTGATAAAAGTAACAATCAGATCACTATCACCAATCCGCTCTATTTCGGTAAGGCTTATATGCAGAAGGATTTTGATAAAGTAACTGCAACAAAGATCCTGGACAAACTCAATGGCACTTTTGAAGGATTGAAAGATTCAACTGATTCTTTGGAAGAGGACGCATTGGCTCACTTTCACTTTATGATGGGTATGCCATATTATGAAGAGATGGCCGTTGTCGCTAAGGGTACCAATGAAGAGCTCTTGGCAAAGGTCAGTGCTGGCGGCAATGCGATCTTTGAATTACAGTTGGAGAATGGGTCCATACTGGTGGGTGTAAAACTGGGAAAAAGAACAGCAAAGTTTGCAACCAAGGTCGGTGCAGCCAATGCAGGCATCCTTCCCTATACTGTGCTGATTGAAAATGGTGAAGCCAAAGCATTGGCACCCAAATTCAATATTGCACTCTACTATCCACTACTGACAATGTCAGAGTTCATGACGATCGCTACCGTCCCCGGAGCAATCATCAAAGATTTGGAAAACGCTTTTAAATAAACTGTTTCTACATCATCCCCGTGCCCGACACGGGGATTTATCCGGATAAACAATTAATTCCCCTGCGCTTACTTTTTGTTTTCTCTATTATCCTTTCTTTTTTACGTTATAATGAAAAAAAAGGAATTATGATGGCAAGTGTATTACTTCCGTTGGCAGAAGGATTTGAAGAGATAGAGGCGGTTTCCCTGATCGATATAATGCGCAGGGGCGGTATTGAAGTGCAAAGTGCCTATCTCGATGGTGAGTTTGAGACTGACTTGGTGACCGGCGCCAATGGTATTACGGTTCAAGCAAACACATCTATTAAGAATGTTATCTCGGATGATTTTGATATGATTGTTCTTCCCGGAGGATGGGATGGTACGAACCATTTGGCTGAAAATAAGAGGGTGCAGACCCTTCTCAAAGAGTTCAAGGCAAAAAGGAAGTATATCGGTGCGATGTGTGCTGCACCATATGCCCTGCATGTAGCGGGAGTCCTCAACCACAATTATACCTGCTATCCATCGGCAGAAGAGAAGATTCGACTGGATGGGTATACGGATAAGCAGAAGGTCGTCATCGATGGAAAGGTGATGACATCGAGGGGACCGGGAACAGCAATCTGTTTTGGTCTGGCTATCGTGAGGCAACTAGTCGGTGATGAGAGTTATGAAGCGGTGAGAAGCGGTACGCTGTCTGAATTCTGCTAGGAGCCTGTCGGACTCATGCTTAATTGGCTGCAAAATCCACTCTTTTGTCCTATTTTCAGCTCCTTTTCGTTAAATAGCTACAGCTATTCGCCTCAAACGAGCCAAAAATATGCCTAAAAGATTGAATTTTTCGCTTCAATCAGATGAGTCAGACAGGCTCCTGGAGTAAATTCTTTTGGAAGTGAAGAGATTCTCTCTTATCAAATATTTTTTAGTGGGACTGAAATCTCCACTTCCCAATATGCAGCAATAAGCTTTTTGGAAGAAAAGTAAAGCGTAATTCCTAATTCCTAATTCCTAATTCCTCTCTCAAAAGTAGTGCTGCTTCTTTTGCATGATAGGTAATAATGATATCTGCTCCGGCACGCTTGAAAGCCATCAGTGTTTCCATCATTACTTTGTCATAGTCGATGACACCGGCTTTGGCTGCCATTTTCAGCATGGAGTATTCTCCTGAAACGTTATAGCAGGCCAGGGGTAGATTGGTATTTTCTCTGACATCACGGATGATGTCAAGGTAGGCAAGGGCGGGCTTGATCATGAGGATGTCAGCCCCCTCTTTCTCATCTTCTATACTTTCATGGATAGCCTCTTTTCTGTTCGCCGGATTCATCTGGTAGCTGCGCCTATCTCCGAAACTTGGAGATGACTCGGCGACATCGCGGAAAGGTCCATAATATGCTGAGGCAAATTTACTGGAGTAGCTCATCACCGGCAGATTTTCATACCCGGCACTATCGAGACCGTTTCGGATTGCCGTGATCATCCCATCCATCATACCGCTGGGTGCGATCAGGTCGACACCGGCTTTGGCATGAATGATAGCCTGGAGTGCAAGATTGTCGAGAGTGATATCATTGTCAACGGTTTCGAGGACAGGATCAATGACTCCACAGTGCCCATGGTCGGTATATTCACAGAAACAGAGATCGGTCACGACAAACATATCCGGATGTGTCTTTTTGACAGCTCTGATAGTTTCGGCGATGATCCCATGTTCGCACATCGCATCTGAGCCAACACTGTCTTTGATATCAGGGATCCCAAAAAGTATGATCGCATAGATCCCAAGTTTTTTGAGCTCCTCGCACTCTTTGACAATTTCATCGACACTCATCTGATAGACGCCGGGCATCGACTCCACTTCATCTTTGATTCCCTTACCGCCTCTGGCAAAGAGAGGATAGATAAGATCATCGACACTCAGGTGGGTCTCCTGCAGTAGGTTTCTCAGGACTGGATTGATTCTTTTTCTTCTAAAACGTGCAAACATCGGTTTGTCCTCACAGTTATTTTTTGTATTGTACATTATCAGTGCTAAGTGTTACGTGTTACATGTTACGTTTTGTCAATAATATCTCCTGATACTTAGCACTTAGCACTTAGTGCTTAACACTAATTGAGTATAATGCGCCTATGAAAACTATAGAAATATCTCAGATTGCAACCTTGCCAACCAAATATGGTACCTTTAAAATCCAAGCCTTCAAAGAGGGGGATAAAGAACATCTGGCGATCTATACAGATGATTTCCCTGATATACCTATTGTCCGAGTCCACTCTGAATGTCTGACCGGGGATGCTATTGGTTCTGTGAAGTGCGATTGCGGAGAGCAGCTCCATTTTGCTCTTGAGCTGATCGCAAAAGAAGGTGGAATGCTTATCTATCACCGTCAGGAGGGTCGCAATATCGGCCTACTGAACAAGGTCAATGCCTATGCTCTTCAGGATAAGGGGCTTAATACGGTTGAAGCAAATCATCAGCTGGGCTTTTCTGCTGATGAGCGTACTTATGAGGTTGTAGAGTTTATCCTCAACCATTTTGGGATCAAGAAGCTCAAACTTCTGACCAATAATCCCAGAAAAATAGAGAGTCTTAAGGGAATAAAGATCGTTGAACGTCTCCCTATCAAGATCGCTGCCAACCCCTACAATGAGAATTATCTTAAAACAAAAAAAGAAGAACTGGGTCATCTTCTTTAGGTTATATAAAAAAGGACATTAGCAATGCAAAATAGTGAAAAACTCAAAAATCTTTTGGAACTTGAAGTCCTCCCTGATCTTGAAACTGCGATTGACGAAATTTATGAAACGATAGACAAAGCGAAAAGTGCCAGCTCTGTACAAAAAGAGGAGCTTGAAGAGTTTAGAGAGATGCGTACGGAATGTTATGCTATTCTTGAAGATCTCTCCAGAGAAGAACTCGAAGAGGATGAGATCATTGAACTACTCGAAGAGTTGATGGAGTTGAAGACGGAAGAGTAATGTTATGAGTTGAATTATTTCGCCCTTTTCCGTAGCACGCAGCATACAATACTGAATGCTACTCTACCGTTACACTCTTTGCCAGGTTTCTTGGCATATCAACATCATTCCCCAGCCTGACTGAAATCTCCAATGCCAGGAGTTGTGTCACGATCATCATTTCAAAAAACTCCAGCATAGGATGTCCTTTCTGTGTCGTTTGGACAAAATCGTCTGCCAGGTCAAAAGGTTCGGGTGAGATAGCCAGGATGGTGGCATCTCGTGCGCTAAGCTCTTCAACATTGCTCTTGATCTTGTCGTAGAGTATGGTTTTGGGCATGAGGGCAACAGTAAAGAGTTCACTATCTACCAAGGCGATAGGACCATGCTTCATTTCACCGGCGGGATAGCCTTCTGCATGGAGATAGGAGATCTCTTTGAGCTTGAGTGCCCCTTCGAGCGCCAGTGGATAGAAGATATCTCTTCCTATAAAGAAAAAACCGTGCCCGTGAAGATAACGCTTTGATAGTCTGGTCAGTTTGCTGTGCAGTTTATCTGTCACAAGTAAAGCCCTTGGTGTATGAAGCATTGCAGAAATTTCAGAAAACTTCTTCTCTTTGCTAATGCTTTTCCGTTTAAATGCCATATAGAGGGAAAGCATCCAGAGAACCATCGTTTGTGTAGCAAAGGCCTTGGTGCTGGCAACACCCTTTTCAATACCGGCACGCGTTAAAATTGCTGTATCGCTCTCTCTAATGATCGACGAGTTGTCAACATTGCAGATAGAGAGGCTTTTAAGCCCCGCCCGTTTTGCCATCTTCAGCGCTTCCAGTGTATCAGCGGTTTCGCCGCTCTGAGAAATAGTGATAAAAAGTGTATTTTTGTCGAGAAGAGGTTCTTTGTATCGGAATTCACTGGCGATCTCCACATCACAGCGAAGTTTGGCCAGTCGTTCAAAAAGATAGCTCGAGGTTAAAGCCGAATGGTAGCTGGTACCGCAGGCACAGATCTTGATATTGTCGATCCCCTCAAGAAGTCCACCTTCCAACTCTTCAAAGAAAATACCATCTTCACTGACCCGCCCGATCATCGTATCGCTGATGACACTACTCTGTTCGTAGATCTCTTTCTCCATAAAGAAGCGATAGCCATCTTTCTGGGCCGATACCTTGTCAGAAGTAAGTGCCTGCTTCTGAAAGTCTCTGACACCTTTAGCATCAAAAAGTTTGACTTCAGCCTTTTTGGCATAGCCATATTCCCCATCCTCGAGATAGTAGACTTCTGTTGCTTTACCGATAATAGGGGTATCCGAAGAGGCAAAATAGACATCTTCTCCTTCAAAACCGATCAGCATCGGTGATCCATTCTTGGCGAAAAAGATAGTATCGGGGGCAGCTTCTGTGATCAGAAGTGTTGCGTAGGCACCCTCAAGACGTGTGATTGTTTTCTTAAAAGCATCGAATGGGTCGTTGGTGAGTTTGTAGTATTTTTCAAAAAGATGAACGATAGTTTCTGTATCGGTTTGACTGAGGAAGGCAATCCCTTCTGCCTGCAGCTCTTTTTTAAGCTCCTGATAGTTTTCGATAATACCGTTATGCACCACATAACTGTATTGCCCCAGATGGGGGTGAGCATTGAGTTCGGTTGGTTTTCCATGTGTTGCCCAGCGGGTGTGGCCGATTGAGATACCAAAGCCTTCTGAACTAAAGTTTTTGGTCTTCTCTCTGAGATTTTTAAGTTTCCCGATTGCCTTGAAGTCATTGAGCTTGTCGTTCTCAATGACGGCGATACCGGCTGAATCATAGCCTCTGTATTCGAGTTCCTGCAATCCGTCCAGTAAAATTTCTTTCTTTTCATTCTTTCCCAAATATCCGACAATTCCACACATCTAGCTCTCCGTTCCCATTTTTTTGACAATTTTATCGACATTATGACAAAAGTTTCCATTCTTTTCGATGAGGAAGAGATCGCGAACACGGTTTTTCTGGGTATGTATCTTGGCTGAAGCGATATCGATGTTCAGTTCATCGAAGAGGGTCATGATGTAGGCGATGAGTCCTTTTTGATCTTTGGTGTGAAGTTCCATTCTCGCGTAGCTTCGGGAGTAGTTGCAGTCGATAGTTAACTCTTCTTCTTTGATGACAGGAACGGGGAGGGTAAGGCTTCTCTCTGGTTCGAAAGCCTCCTCTGTAAATGATTTAATCAGAGAAACTTCATCCTCTTCAGCCGCTTCACTGAAGTCAAATTGGAAATATTTGAGATCATTGGAGAGTTTGCAGATATCCATATTTATAAGATTGAGATGTGAGAGTTTGCCCAGTAGATAGCCGAGATTGAAATCTCCTTTTCGGATCACTTCAATTGTGAGAAAGTGACGGTTGCTTACTGTATAAGTGTAGTGGTCAATACGCAAAGCCTCGGTCGCGACTTGGATGATCTTTTCGGGACGATAGCGCAAAAACATAAGGTTTGAAGGGATTGAGAGGATCTTATTCTGTGTTGTTCTTGGCAATGCGGTAAAGAGTTTTGAACGTTTGAGGCTCTCCTCCTTCTTGACTCGTTTGGCGGTCATATTCAACATTTCACCGTGTTCAAGGGTTTTGATGGATTGTGTGTAGAGTGCTTGAAGCAAACGTGCAGTAAAAGTATTGTAAATCTTGCTACTGACACCATTCATATCGGCATAGGTCAGGATATAGATCATGTCCAGCATTTTTTTGGTTTTGAAGCGGGATGCAAATTTGAGAATGGTCTTTTCATTGTAGAGATCCTCCCTCTGGGCAATATTGCTCATGAGGGTATGGTAATGAATCAGTGTGATTCCATTTTGTATCATTGCCTCTTCGTAACCAAGTTGCCTGGCAAAGAATTTGAAGAGTGAAGCACCAACCAGAGAGTGATCTCTTTTCCGGCCTTTTCCTGCATCATGAAGGAAAGTGGCCAGTTTGAGCATCTCTTTCTCCTGAGGGTCGAGAGCCTCATAGAGAGTACGGATCGATTCATCCTGGATGTGCTCCAGCCAGTAGAGACAGTGGAGAAGATGGACGCCAACCGGAAATTCATGATAGCCGTCGAACTGAGGCAGATCGATCACTTTTTTAAGTGCCGGTATGACAAGATAAAGAAGATGAGCATCATAAAGTGTTGCCAGTATAGAGTGGGCATGATTCTGCTGAAAGATTTTGCGGATTACAGGATAGTATTCCTGACCAATTCTTTCGGGTCTTGAAGCCCGGAGAAGTTGCTGAAGCAGAGCAGGGGATGCCCGATATTCACTTTTTGCTTCATGATTCAGAACCTTGAGTATTGTTAGGAGGCTTTTGCTCTCTTTTTTGATGACAGGAGAAAGAAGCCCCTCTTTTTTTATGTCATATTCTTTACAGAGAAGATCAAGCCAGATCGTAGAGTAGAGCTGTATGGTCCTGAGATTGGTAATGACTCTTTTGGCAAATTTCATATGAGAGGACCTGTCCTGTTCGTAGCCAAGATGGCAAGCGACCTCCGGGATCAGATACAGTCGAAGTCTATCTTCTTTTTTGCCGGCTACCAGATGCAGGGCAGAGCGTACGCGGAAGAGGAATTCGAGAGCCATGCGAAACTCTCTGTATTCAGTCTCGTCAATGATAGTGTTGGGCAAATCGCTGATACGGTCAATATTGTATCGGATCTTTCCGATCCAGTAGACCAGATTGGCATCCCTGAAGCCCCCCTCTCCTTCTTTGAGGTTGGGTTCCATACTGAGAGGGAACTTCTGGTGCATAAGGTCATGTTCCTGCAGTTTTTGCCTGATAAAAGTTTCCGGGTTGTCATGTCTGATGGCGTCCAGGACATTCTGCGTTTCTGTCCAGAGAGAGTGGGATCCTTCTACATATCGTGATTCGATCAGTGCAGTTTTGATCGTAATATCTGTCCTGGAGATATCGAGCAGTTCATCGACCGGGTGTACGCGGTGACCCAGTTTCAGCCCACTGTCCCAGATCAGATAGAGAATTTTTTCGATCGTCTCTTTGACGTTATAGCCGGGTATTTCTTTGTAGACGATCAGCAGATCGATATCAGAGTGGACACAGAGTTGTTCCCGTCCATAGCTGCCCAATGCAGCTATGGTCAGGGGAAGTGCATTTTTCATCGGTTGATACTGCTTGAACATTCCGCGCATCGCAATTCTATAGATCAGTTTGAGTATAGCATCTATTTTTTTGGTATGCTTGACGAGGAAATCCTTTCCTCCTGAGGTAGCAAAGCTTTCATCCAGTGTTTCAAAATAAGCTTTGATATCGGCTTTGAGTACTTTGGCAAGCTCAAAATCATCAGCATTGAGGTAAAGAAGTTCTTCAATTTTCTCTTTGGTAGTCATCGGTATCCTGTCGGCTAATCTTTTAGTGCTATAATACCAAAAAACTTAGGCAGGGACGAATTTTGCCACCTGTGCCGAAAGAGAAACATTTATGATTGCTGCGACAGATTTGATCAAAAAAGTAAAAAGCGGTGAGCGCCTGAATAGGGAAGAGGGAGTAGCACTCTATGATCTTGACCTCTATACTCTGGGAGAACTTGCAGATGCTATCAGAAAAAGCAAGTATGGCGAAAAGAGCTATTTTAATATCAACCGCCATATCAATCCCACTAACATCTGTAAAGATATCTGTAAATTTTGTGCTTACTCAGCCAGCAGGAAAAATCCAGACCAGTATACATTAGGTCACGATGAAATTCTTGAAATCGCTAAACACTCTTATGAAAACGGTGCCAAAGAGGTGCATATTGTCTCTGCACACAACCCTGAAGCGGGACTGGAATGGTATATGGGTGCTTTCCGAAAGATCAAAGAGACATATCCTGATCTTCATGTCAAGGCATTGACAGCTGCCGAAGTCAATTTCCTGGCGGAAGAGTATGAGATGAGTTATGACGAAGTACTCGATATGATGATCGAAAATGGTGTAGATTCGATGCCCGGAGGCGGTGCCGAGATCTTCGACAAAGAGGTGCGCGACTTTATCTGCAAAGGGAAAGTGACTTCCGAGCAGTGGCTTGATATCCATCGTAAATGGCATCAGCGCGGCCGCATGAGTAATGTAACGATGCTTTTTGGACATGTCGAAGAACGCAAACACCGCATTGACCATATGATCCGTCTGCGTGATCTTCAGGATGAGACCGGCGGTTTCAATGCATTCATTCCTTTAGTCTATCAGCGGGACAATAACTTTCTCAGAGTGAAAGAGTTTCCGACAGGTCAGGAGATATTGAAAACTTATGCTATAAGCCGAATACTCTTGGACAATATTCCTCATATCAAAGCCTATTGGGTCACTGCTTCGATTGGGTTGGCACTGATCGCCCAGGAGTTCGGTGCCGATGACCTCGACGGTACGATAGAAAAAGAGTCGATCCAATCTGCAGCCGGCGCTGCAAGCAGTCATGGGATGAACCTGGATGAGTTTGTGGGGTTGATCAAAAACAGCGGATTTGAACCGGTGGAGCGGGATAGTCTGTATAATGAATTGAAGGTGTATTGATTTCCTCGTTACCACGGTGTGAGACTGTGAAAGAACTACATATTTTTAGGGGATGCGACTTCAGTCGCATTAACAATGTCCCATTTCATGGGACTCTTGGACTGAAGTCCAAGCCCCGAAAGCAAAAATAGAAGTTCTTGCACAGCCTCTGTCCGTGGTAATGCATACATCACTTCAGGCAACAAACAAACTCCCACACCGCAATAATATCGTATATGCACTACAATTTGATATAAAAAAGCATCAGACCGGGCTGGACGATGTTGGTGCGATCGTAGCTGATAAGCTTGAGGTCGAAAGGGGCTATACGAGGGAGGCACTTTTGATTTATCTTTGATAGATTTTTTAATAAATAGCCTAAATTTAAAACAGTGTCTTGATGCAGGGCACTTGCTCCTGCCATCATATAGATTTTTCCATCTATCAGCTCTATGTTTTCTGTTGTGCTTTGGTCGATATCCAAATAGTCATCATAGGTATAATTTTCCAACTTTAACGCTTCGTCCATCTTTACAACCCTCTCATTTTTAACCTATTATAGCATAGTTAGTTTGACCCTTTACTCCATTTTTACCTAAACTCTGCTATATTCAATCCATTATTTTTTCACTAAAGGCACCCTATGTCAAAACCTAAATTTACCCACCTTCATCTCCACACCGAATACTCCCTGCTCGATGGCGCAAACAAGATCAAAGCGTTGGCAAGCAAGATCAAAGAGCTGGGGATGGATTCGGTGGCGATGACGGATCATGGGAATATGTTTGGGACGATCGATTTTTATAATACCATGCGCAAAGAGGGGATCAAGCCGATCATTGGGATGGAATGTTATCTGCATAATCAGGATGACTTGGGTGACAAGAGCGTGCGTCAACGGTTCCACCTCTGTCTCTATGCCAAAAATGAGGTAGGGTACAAGAACCTGATGTATCTTAGTTCCCAGGCATATATTAATGGGTTTTATTATTATCCTCGTATCAACAAGAAGCTTCTCGAGGAACATAGTGAAGGATTGGTCTGCTCCTCTGCCTGTTTGCAGGGAGAGATCAACTGGCACATGAACCTCTCGGATCGTAATATCAAATTTGGTGCGAAAGGGTACGAAGAGGCGAAGAAAATTGCGCTTGAGTACAAGGAAATATTTGGCGACGATTTTTACCTTGAGCTGATGCGTCACGGTATTGGAGATCAGTACCGAATCGATAAGCAGATTCTCCAGCTCTCTCAGGAAACAGGAATCAAGATCATTGCAACCAATGATACACACTATACCATTCAGGAAGATGCAGATGCCCATGAGGCATTTATGTGTATCGCGATGAACAAACTCTATGATGACCCTAACCGGCTGCGTCACTCAGTGCATGAGTTTTATGTAAAAAGTCCTGAAGATATGGCAAAACTTTTTGCTGATATTCCCGAAGCTCTGGAGAATACGCAGGAGATTGCGGATAAATGTAACTTGGAGATCAAACTGGGGAATCCTACCCCTCCAAACTTTAAATTTACACGGCAGAAGTCAGAACTTCAAGGCTTGACACTGCCGGAACCGGAGATGGAGTACTCACTTGAAAATGACAAAGTGCTTTTTATTCATGAGTCTCAGAAAGGGCTCGAAGGGCGCCTTGAGCATATCCCTGAGGAAAAACATCAGGAGTATAGAGAGAGGCTTCAGGTTGAGATCGATATCATCAACTCTATGAAGTTCCCGGGCTATATGCTGATCGTTTGGGATTTTGTGGATGCAGCCAAGCAGATGGGGATACCCGTAGGACCTGGACGTGGATCTGCAGCTGGTTCACTGGTAGCGTATTCACTGCATATTACAGATATTGATCCAATGCCTTACGGCTTGCTTTTTGAGAGATTTTTGAACCCGGAACGTATCTCGATGCCGGATATCGATATGGACTTTTGTCAGGCGAGAAGGCAGGAGATTCTCGACTATGTGGTTGAAAAATATGGTCGTGTGAACGTGGCACAAATCATAACCTTTGGTAAACTTCTTGCCAAAGGGGTGATCCGTGATGTTGCAAGGGTACTGGATATGCCATATTCAAAAGCTGATGCGATGGCAAAGCTCGTTCCTGATGAGTTGGGTATCGACCTAAAGGGTTCCTTTGAAAAAGAGCCCAAGATCAAAGCGCTCCTTGAGAGTGATCCTCAGGCTGCCAGAGTCTGGAAGTTTGCCAAAGCACTGGAGGGGCTCAACCGTAATGCAGGGACACATGCAGCAGGCGTGGTTATTTCCAATGAACCGCTTTGGCAGAAGACACCGCTCTTCAAGCCTACAGGGCTTGATACTCTGGCTACACAGTATAGTGGCAAGTATGTTGAAGATGTGGACCTCATCAAGTTTGATTTCCTTGGCCTTAAAACACTGACCGTTATCGAAGAAGCCAATAAACTGGTGGAAAAACGACATGGAAAACGTATCGACTTTATCAAAGAAGACATCAATGACAAAGGTGTCTATGACTATATCGGCACGGGCGAGACGCTCGGACTCTTCCAGATAGAATCAGCAGGGATGCAAGAGCTTGCGAAGAAACTCAAACCAGATGGGTTTGAAGATGTCATTGCGATGCTCGCTCTCTACAGGCCTGGCCCGATGGAATCAGGAATGCTTGATGACTTCGTCGAGCGCAAACACGGACGGGCGGAGATCACGTATGATTTTCCAGAGCTTGAACCTATTCTGAAGCCTACTTACGGGGTCATCGTTTACCAGGAACAGGTCATGCAGATCGTGCAGACTATCGGCGGCTTCAGCCTCGGTGGTGCAGATCTCGTGCGTCGTGCAATGGGTAAAAAGGTCAAAGCGGAGATGGACAAACTCAAGGAGGAGTTTGCCGAGGGTGCAGCCAAAAAAGGATTTGACAAAACCAAGGCAGCCAATCTCTTCGACCTTATCGTAAAGTTTGCGGGGTATGGGTTTAACAAATCTCATTCGGCTGCGTACGCAATGGTGACATTTTACACTTCATTTTTAAAGCATTACTATCCGACAGATTTTATGGCAGCAATACTTACACTGGAAAAGAATAATACCGACAAAGTAGTCAAATATGTCGATGAACTCAAGCGAATGGGCATCAAACTTCTCCCGCCCGATGTAAATAAGTCAGGATTGGTGTTTGAAGCACGCAGTATCGAGGGTGATGAGGTTGTCATGTTTGGTATGGGTGGTGTCAAAGGAGCCGGGGACATCGCTATTAATTATATTTTGAAAGCAAGAGAAGAGGGTGAGTTTAAGGATCTCAGTGACTTTGTTTCGCGGATAGACTCCTCTAAAGTGAACAAAAAGGTCATAGAATCCCTCATCAAAGCCGGAGCATTTGATTGCTTTGGGCATAGCCGACATGCAATACTTTCCCAGATAGAAGATATCATTGATGCAGCCAAAAAGTCAGCAGATGCAAAAAAGATGGCGGAGGGTTCTCTGTTCGGTGGCGGGGAAGAGATGACATCTGTGTCACTCGAAATCACAAATATGGATGAATTCGAACCGATGCAAATCCTTGACTTTGAGAAAGAGTCTCTTGGTTTTTACGTCTCCGGGCATCCTCTGGATAAATATCGCGAAACCCTAGATGGCATCAACTATACGCTTAGTTCCGAGATCGAAGATTTGGCCGACGGTTCTCAGGCATTGTTTATCGGTAAAATTGAGGAGATCACTGAAAAAATTTCCAAAAAAGGAAACAAATTCGGTATTGCGACTATCATGGACCTGCATGGGAATATCGAGTTGATGCTCTTCGAAAATCGCCTGAAAGAGCTGGAAGAGGATTTTGACATCACCAAACCTATCGCGTTTAAGGTCAAAATCACCAAAGATGGGGATTTTACCCGAATGAATATCCTTAAGATCGAATCCCTCAAAGATGCAAAAAAAGAGAAGATCAAAGTGAAAAAAGAAGAAAAACACACACCTGAACCTGAACAACCGCCACTCATACTGGCACTCAACCTCATGCCGGATGCCAAGATCGCTGAAGAGCTCTTCTGCCTGGCTGAAAAATACCCTGGCAGCCGTCCATTAGAGCTGCATATCAAAAGTAAATTAGCCGATGTCATCATCGAGTCGAAGATGAAAGTGAGTGAAATGATGCTGGAAGAGGCCAAGGAACTTGGGGTTTATCTGGAAGAGGCGTTGGTGGTTGAATAACGAGGGTTCCAAATCATATGACACCAACAGCCAAAAAAACAACAGCCGTCATTTTTCTTCTCTTTCTGCTCCTTTTCCCACACTATGTTCCGTGGGTTTCCCAGAACAGTGTCGGAGACCATTCCCTACTTCAGAAAATCTTCACTCTCTACTTTTTTGTAGCCAATCAAACCCTGGGTATTGTACATGAAGCGGGTCATGGTGTCTGCTACATTCTTCCATGCCCGGAATTTATAATGGTTGTCAATGGAACGGTTTTTCAACTGCTTTTCCCTGCAATGATCGGCTATTACTATAAAAGAAGAGGCAAGCTCTTTGCTGCCATGATCGCACTCTTCTTTGTCGGTTTCTCCCTCCAATATACTGCATGGTATATGTCAACTGCACACGAGGGATTGATCCTGCCGGCCAGCAAGTCGTTTCTGGGTGTTGATGCCTATCACGATTTTAACTACCTTTTTTCGTATCTTCATGTTTTGCCGTATGGGAATGTCATATCCGGCTTGACAAAATTAATTGCCTATATGATCATGTTTTATGCTACAGGTGCAATGCTCTTTCAGGCATTTGTCCGATCTGAAAGCAGTGAGAGTAAATAGCTCAACAATGAACAAGTCATCTTGTCCGGTTTGTGCAGTAATTGGCTGTGTAATAAAGAAACAAATAAAAATGATAACTTTTATGTTATCATTTATTTAAATTAGATAATGGCAATTTAGTGTTATACTAATTGCATAAAAAATCTAATTTAAGGAATCTAAATGTCACAATTACCAAAGATCATATGGTCAAAAATCGATGAAGCACCAGCACTTGCTACGTACTCATTATTACCAATCGTAAATGCGTTTACACAGGCAGCAGGTGTTGAAGTTGTAACTTCTGATATCTCACTTGCAGGTAGAGTTCTTGCAGCTATGGGTCTTGCAGAAGATGAGCTTTCTAAGCTTGGAGAAGTTGTTTTAGAAGAAGATGGAAACATTATTAAACTTCCAAACATTTCAGCATCAGTAGGACAGTTAAAGGATTGTATTGCAGAGCTTCAAGGTCAAGGTTATGATATCCCTGACTATCCTGAAAATCCGGCAAATGCAGATGAAGAAGCAGTTCAAGCTAAGTATGGTACTTGTCTGGGTTCAGCGGTTAACCCGGTACTAAGAGAAGGTAACTCAGACAGAAGAGCAGCAAAAGCTGTTAAGAAGTTTGCACAAAACAACCCTCATAAACTCAGACCATTCCCTGAAAATCCTAAGTCTTATGTAGCACACATGGAAGGAAATGGAGATTTCTTTGCAAATGAAAAATCTGTAACTTTAGATAAAGATCAAAAAGTAACTATCGCTTTAAATGGTAAAGAGTTAACTTCTGTTGATGCAATTGCCGGTGAGATTCTTGATGGTACATTTATGTCTATCTCTGCACTTAATGCTTTCTATGCAAAAACAATCGAAGATGCAATAGCAAACGATGTTTTATGGTCGCTGCACCTTAAAGCTACTATGATGAAGATCTCTGACCCTATTATGTTTGGTCATGGTTTCCAAATATTCTTCAAAGACGTATTTGCTAAACATGCAGATACATTTGCAGAAGTGGGTGTAAAACCTAACCAAGGTATGTCTGACTTAGAGAAAAAAATTGCCGGTCATGCAAAAGAAGCTGAAATTTTAGCTGATTTTAAAGCTGCTCTTGATTCTGACTCTCCAAAACTTGCAATGGTTGATTCTGATAAAGGTACAACAAACTTCAACGCATCAAACGATGTAATTATCGATGCTTCTATGCCTGTAGTGGTAAGAGAAGGTGGTAAGCAGTGGGATAGAAATGGTGATGCTGTTGAGTGTGTGGCTGTTATCCCTGATAGTACTTATGCAATGTTCCACGCAGAAATGGTAGCTGACTGTGTCAAAAACGGTCAATACGATGTTTCTACAATGGGTACTATGCA
>JAYEND010000060.1:0-6530 GCA_034721895.1 Campylobacterota bacterium
TGGAGAACGCCAGACACACCAGTGTCTTGTCATCACTTTGATAGTTGACCAGTTTGCAATGATTGATGGTGTGGGTCATCATTTGGTCATGTGCCAGTATTGCACCTTTTGGTTTTCCGGTCGTTCCGTAGGAGTAGCCTGCTACTTCAAGTGGATATAACGCAGCAGATGGCCTCTTATCACTTCACCCAAAGGGCATATCACAAATGTACCATTACCACGTTGCACTCTCTTGGCATAGGGTGGCTCTATGCTTGCGAGAGTGCGCCTTGTACTGTGGTGCATTTGTGATGTGTTAAATACGAAGATTTAGGGTGTACAGAGCACTAGCATCCACCTCCTACAAAATATTCCGAATTCATACACAATTTCATCCGATCGCTACACACTAATTACACATAATGATTTTATACTTAATAATTACAGTGAAAAGGATGAGAAATGTTGCAAAAAAGAGAGAAAGACAATAAAAACATTACATTGGTTATGGGGATCATTCTACTTTTTCTGATCTTCATGCTGGTTTCAGTCATACTGGTAGTCAATCAGGTCAATCAGGGTTCAAGCGCCGAAATGCTCAAGAAAAGAAGTGCATCAGCGGTGTACTATCACGTAAAATTATTTAACGTCTAAAGGAGCCTATGCAAGGCCCCTTGAAAGTTTGTCAATATCAGCTCAACAAGCCCGCACCAATGGCAGAATGGCCGCCTGTCAGGTATTGCGGATTGCTGATACCATAGATGCTGTAAAGTGTTGCAGCAACACTGGCCGGTTCAAACCAGTAGGAACCGGTTTTTGGCTTCAGGTACATCCTGTTAATTGAACCGGTTTTGGAAACAACTGTTTCACCGACGACACCCACATGGTTCAGGTAGTTTTTTCCACCAAACATATAGAGATTTTGAAGATTGCCGTGATCCCAGCCCAATGCACTATTCAGATTAACCCCTCTTCCGAAATCTCCCCAGACCATGATATTGATATTGCCCTCTTTGCCTTCGGCTTTGATATGCTCAACTGCGGCCTTGATCGATGAGAAAAGATTCTCCATCCTGATGGGGTAATCTCTCGCTTCATTGTGATCGTCCCACCCGCCGAGACCACCGCTGCCAAGAGAAATGATCTTTGTATCGGGGTTATTCGCCATGATCTTTATAGACGTTTCGAGTTTTTCTGCGAAACTATTGTCAGGGTATGCAACTCCCTCGGGTGTCGGTGCCTCTTTCATAGTGTTGATAAAATTATTAAGCTCTACCCTTTTGTTGAAGTTCTCCTTTATTTTTCCAGCCTTGTTTTTTCTCTGGCCGAGAAGGTCCATCGCCCTATCCAATGCAGCGCGTCGATCTCTATAGCCATCTGTTCTTCTCTCGTCATCTGTATAGTAAAATGACTGGTTCTCATTACGTCTCATATACGGATTGCTGAGATCCGAACTCAGTGCTGTCGGCTTTAGAAAGCTTGGCAATGTAAAATCAGGGGCGCTGAAAAATGTCGATTCACCTTCCATGGTCAAAAATGGAAGTTTTGTATTTCCATTGATCGCACCATTTTTATAAAGCGTATTGGCAATGACAGAGAATATGCCGGCTGTATCTTCATCATTAACAACACCTCGCTGATTTTGAGAGACGCATCTTCCATGTGAACGGTTGCCTTCATCATCCCTGAGTTTACTGTAGCATGTTCTAAAAATATTCATGTCGCCGTTTGCCAGAAGTTCCTCCATGATCATGCCGCCAGCCTCCTGCCAAAAGCCGTTTGTTGTCGTTGTAACCCCTCTGAAATAGTTATCATAACTGCTTTGTGAATTGGCTTTTATCTGTGCAATATTGGTCAGATTTCCACCCAATTCAGAAGCCCCTCCATAGAGAAAGATCATGATCGTCTGAGCATTATTACTGCTATAGACACCTGAGTCAAACCCTACCTGGCTGAAATCGATAGGAGCTGCCAAAGAGATATTTGGCATGAGAGCCGCCGCCGCTACAATACTGGTCGTTCTTAAAAAATTTCTTCTATTCATTATTGCACCTTTTCAAATCTGTATGTCTGAGAGAGTCTTGAGATATAATCCATTATCGTGATAGAAGCCCGTATGCGTCCGCTTAGAGGATTGTCATCGGTATTGAACAATTCAAAATATCTACTGTAAGTACCGTCATCCTGGAGCATATGCTTCCTAAAGAGGTTTTTCTCCTCGCTGCTTGCTGTTCTGGCGATAGTAGAAAGGAATAGATGGTCGATCAATGTATCCAGGATCTGCTGATATTCATAAGACGAAATCCCCTCAAACAGTTCATCCTTGATCAACACTTCCGGAACCCATCCGCCTGACCACTCATTTTTGTCTCTGATCAGTACTTTCTCTCTGATAAATTTATGATAAGTGATAAATGACTGGGTATCCAAAGGAACCTCAGTATATTTACCCAGTTTATATTTCATAGAGGCCTGGTTCATCTCTGCCAACGACCTTGCAAAATCACTGAAGAAACCTCTGCGGTGCTCGAAATGGATCTTTCTGCTGAGAGAATAGAAGAGCTCTTCCGCACTTTTTGGTTTGTCTGAGTGGAGCAGATAAGTTTTAGAAAAGACGATCTGAAGCAGAATATCCTGCCATGTCTTTGGGTCACTTGAAATAATTGCATCGACTATTGAGCTCTTCCATGTAGGTGAGAAAGTTGGAAAGTAGACTTCAACAAGCCTTCCGGTCACACCTTTGTTAAAATCCGGAGATTTTGCCAACTCTCTGTAAAAATCAAAACCGTCTGTGATCGTTGCTCCAAACAGCTGAAGCGATTTGGTATTTTCATCCAGACCGATGACCAGTGTGTCATTGTCCCGGTCAAGTTTCCAGTTTTTCAGTGCCTGTCCGGCGACAGGAACATGCGTATCATCAAAATCCATCAGATAGATCTCCATCATTTCGCGCCCATTATCTTCAGGACTTCTAAACCTCCGCCAGTTGTCATCACTGATCATATGTAAAAATGTCGCATATTTTGCTGTGACTTCTTCTCTGAAATTTCGTACAAGCGCACCATAGACCCTGTCGATGTTCGGCGCATGTGATGATGCCAGTTCATAGGCCGGAGAAAACATGATGGTCGAGCTCAGGACATATGCGCTCCAGTAATCAACATAGTGTTTATCCAAATATTCCATAGCATAGAATCTTGCCAGAATCCTGGAGACCTCCGCCGTTCCTGTCGGCCAGGAAGAAAAACTGAATTCCGCACTATCATCCTCATAGTCACTGTCATTGAGGCGTGATTCTATTTTTTCCAAGTCATTTTTCTTCCCGGTGATCATCGTCTGTATCGTACTGATGAAATTACCTGAATCAATCAAGCTTTTTACTTGAGTTCTTGGCATGCCAAAATAGAGTGTACTGAGCAGCTTATCTGCCACAACTTCTCTCTGCGAACTGTTTAGCGCATTGAATTCGCTGTCGTTTAGCGACGCCAACTGATAGGCATCAGCAGACATGTTTTGCGCATACATCTTGAGCCCCTCATACTCATAGCTGTATTTTGGATCAGTTGTAGCTGAACTTCCCGGGGCAGCACCAGGAGCAGTTCCCGGGGCAGCAGCAGAACCTGAGTCTGCACTTCCTCCGTCACTTCCTCCGCCACCGCCACAGTTAGCGAGAAATAGTGGAATAGTAATGGTCAAAATGAATTTGATCATAGTGTTAGAAATTTGCATAAAAATCCTTTTCTTTACAATGGGCCTTTTGGGCACCCTCATAGACAAAAAGACAGGATAGTTTTATCGAAAAGTTACATGTAGACTAATATATAAATAGCATATGCATCATAATGATCACATATGCTATTTATTGTTTTCTATCGGTAACCTGGCGATCTCAACCGAGACCCATGGCTTTCTGTCCCTACCTCACGATAGGTTTAGCTTTATCAAAACAGTAGTATGTTCAACTGGTATATTAGCAGTTTATTATTTAAATAAATATTAAACGAACTTGTGGATGCAACTCAAATTTTTCTCACATCCCTAAAGACTCTAACTACTAAAACCAGCTCTCACATCAGCTATGGTGATGAACAGCTTATTGTCTTCATCTTCAAATGCAGTAAATCCAAACTTCTCATAAAATGCAGAGGCACCCTCTTTGGCATCAACAATAATAAGAGGAAAAGCCACCACATCGCTAGCCATTAAAAGTTTTTTGAGTGCATCCACAAGCAGCCAGGCTCCAAATCCTTTTTTAACATATCTTTTGTCTACAGCCAATCGAGCTATAAATCCGGCGGAGTGACTGCTTTGATGTTTTCTCTGTAAGTTTAAAGGAAGAGATTTAAGTTCAATAGCTACCATCGTCAAAGTATAATATCCCATAATATATTTAGGATCTTTCTCATCTTCCAAAACATAAGTTCTACTATTGTCTTTGATTGATTGCTGCTTTGCCATCAGCTTCAAGTAGTTGTTTAGTGCATCAACACCACAATCAAAACGCTTTCGCTCATGCCTTTTTTTATCAAGCTGTACGGTAGTCATCATTGTGTTTTATTTTCGTACTCTTTAAATGCTTGTCCCAATCTGGGGTTTACGATCTCAGGTCTGTCTAATGCATCCAAAAGAAGCATCGTATCTCGTTTGCTGAACTTTAAAAATGCTTCACGCTCCACAATCTCCTTTGCTTTTTCTATGGCAGCATTCAGTACAAAAGAGTTGATGCTGGATATGCCGCTAAATGCCGCAGCTTTTGATAGTAGCTCTTGAGTATCACTATCTACTCTAGCGGTAATACGAGGTGATGTTGCAGCCATAATATATCCTTTTTGTGCCATATTGGCACATTTATTAAAGTATATCATCTTTTTTGGCTGAAGTCAATAAATATTTTATCATTTAGTTTTATCATTGAGTGCTCCACAAGGGCATAAACAAAAGCTGTGACTCCTCAATCATGTTAAAAAATCATCTGCATCCATTAAGCCTTTTTGCTTATCATTCACACGGAAATGTCTCAATAGATGGATCCTATGCAAACTACAGCATCTCTCTTTGCAACATCTCTTTTTGTTTCTTGGTCAACTTGGAAAACACCAAATCATAGGAGTGATCTATCAACTCTTTAACACTCTCATCATCTACATCACTATCGGTTAAGGTGACTGTATTCCAATGCTTCTTATTCATATGATACCCTGCTCTTACTCCCTCATAGATAGAACGAAGTTCCAAAGCATAAATGGGATCACATTTGAGATTAACTTCCAAGGGTACATCATCGGCAGTCAATGCAAACATTTTTTCTGCGATGCGGTACACACGTACCTTTTCATCAAACGGATAATCAAAAGTAGCACCTGGTTTCTTTAGCAGATAACTGTCTAGCTGTTCAAAATTCATACTTTTTCCTTTCAGTCGATTCACCCTGTTTACATTATAGCCTTTATACTCAAGATATTCTACAACACTCTTCTCTCCTAAAAAGTGCATCACACCAAATGCAAACAAGTAACGTTTTGTTGGATGCTCTTTGAGTAACGATTCTATCCGTTGTGTCATCAGTCTATTTCTATCATAAAGCAACACTTGTATAAATTTCTCTTCAAACTTTTTATACTTCTCTATCTTGAACATCGTCCCTTCTATGAAAGCCATCATCTTCTTTTCATCACCTAGCATATAGAGGCTTTTCATCTCCTCTATAAAGCCATTACTCTGCTCAAGATAATCCAATATCGACTCCAGTCCCATGATCTGCTCTTCTAAAGTAAACATATCCATCGCAGCGATCTGCTCTTCTATGGTCTCAATACCACCTACGCTCTTGTTTTTGCTTTGTGCATAACGATATATCTCACTGTCAATCGCTTTTACCATAGGGTATTTAAGTTGATTTTCTAACATGGAAATCACTACAGAGAGTGCCCAGATCTTCATTTTATCAAAAGGTACGAGGTTCAGTTGCGGATTGATCTGTTTGATATAATTTTCTGTTCTTTGGTAGAGTGACTTAGGGATGATTTCTTGCAAACTTTTGTTATCACTCCTCAACATCAAGGCAGCATTCTTCATCTGAAAACTTGCGTCCATAGGAATCTCAGTACGAACTTCATCACTCTTGTCTATGGCAACTTTAAGTGCCTTAGGAAGCGTTTGCAACTTAGGATCACCCAAATGCATCGTCCCAAAAAGATAAAAAGTTTGTTCCCCTTTTTTGACTTCCCATAAAAATGGATGTTTGATAGCCTCATTTGCTACCGATAAAATAGTTAGACTTAATAAAAGTGTTAGCAGTTTAAATAGTTTCATGTTTCTTCACTGGCTTTGTTTTCGCAAGTATAGCAAAGTTTATACTTCTCTATTAATGCTCTGCTGTTATTTTTATAATATTCAGTAAAACAAAAAACCTTATAAAATTATTTAGTCAACCCTGAAAAACCCACTTCCCAAACAAGCCAACTATTCTATATCACCAATTCTACCACAATCTAAAAAGCATCAGATAAAGATCAGTATATTCCCTTCTTTGATCTTTCCTGATATGTAAT
>JAYEND010000061.1:0-21864 GCA_034721895.1 Campylobacterota bacterium
CGGTTTCGCTATGTGTGCAGGCTGCCACATGGAAGGCGGAGCAAATATGGGCGGTGTGATTCCTCCAGTGCTTGACCATGCCGGTGCGATATATGATAAAAATTATCTTATCGGACTCATTAAAAATCCGGCAATGGCATCCAATGTCGATCATAAGTATGCGGACCCGATGATGCACCCAATGGGTTCAGTTTCATCAATGTTCCCTGATGATCAGCAGATCGCGGATGTAGTTGCTTACATAATGGCTAAAAAAGCAGGTGAAGTTACAACTAAAGAGGCATTTGCAGAAGCCTGTGGACGATGCCATGCCATGCGTTATGCGAAAACTTCACAGCTGGGGGATATCCCGAAGTTTAAATATGAGAAAGATGCACTGGCATACAAGGTCAAGATTCTAGAAGAGCAAGACTTGGTCAAAGCCTATATGGGTAAATTGCCACCGGATCTATCAATGATCAACAGAGCGAGATCACATCACTTTATGGAGACCTTTGTAGAGAATCCCCAATCACAATTGGCCGGTACTTCTATGCCTAGAGTTGGTTTGAGCCCGGAAGGGTATGAGAAAGTGGAAGCTTACATGAGTGAGATCGGTGACCCTAGCAAACCGGCTAGAGATGCCCTTGGGCCATATGTAATTCTTTTCTTTGTTATCTTTACTGTCTTGGCATACCTATGGAAGAAATCTATGTGGAAAGATCTGCATTAGATCAGGACGTGAATAGGACAAAGCCCCATCTTGTCCAAAGAAGAACGTGCCATCTTGGCACCTTTTTCTTCTTGATGACTGGCGCTGTGTCCACTTCAACAGTGGGTTCGCGCGGCTAGTCGTTTTATAGTGTTAGACACGCTTAATGCGTGGCTACACTTACTTTTTATACTTTCTTGATTGATATCACCCCTTTTTTATCTACATTTGGTTACTCTAAGCAAAAATAACTATTGGATTATTAATGCTTATAGACGGACACGGACGGACAGTCAACTATCTCAGGGTTTCAGTCACAGAACGATGTAACTTTAGATGCCAGTACTGTATGCCTGAAAAACCTTTCTCCTGGGTACCTAAAGAAAATCTACTCTCTTTCGAAGAACTTTTTTTATTTATGAAAGTAGCCATAGATGAGGGTGTGAACAAGATACGTATCACAGGCGGTGAGCCACTGCTTAGAGCAGATTTGGATTCTTTTATCAAAATGATCAGTGATTATAAGCCGGATATTGATTTGGCACTTACTACCAATGCGTATCTCCTCCCCCAAACTGCGCAAAAGCTCAAGGATGCAGGACTTAAAAGACTGAATATCTCCCTTGATTCACTTAAGCCTGAAGTGGCACAGCAGATTGCTCAAAAAGATGTTTTGGATCAGGTGCTCAAAGGCATCGATAAAGCACTGGAAGTGGGGTTGGGTGTAAAGATAAACATGGTACCGCTCAAAGGTATCAATGACAATGAGATTTTAGATATTATCGACTACTGTAAAGAACGCAATATAAAAGTACGATTTATAGAGTATATGGAAAACCAACATGCCAGTCAAGCTATTCAGGGGATGCATGGCAGAGAGATTTTAGAGAAGGTCAAAGAACGACATACCATCAGAGCATTGGGACGTGAGGGTGCCAGCCCTTCATTCAACTATGTGCTGGAAGACGGTACAGAGTTCGGGCTCATAGATCCGCACAAACATGACTTTTGCGAAAACTGTAATCGAATCAGGCTCACAGCAGAAGGAAATCTGATACCATGTCTCTATTTTGATGAAGCGATGAGTATCGCTGAAGCGGTTAAAAAAGGCGATATTGAAGGTGCTTCGCAAGTTCTTGCAAAAGTACTCAAAGATAAACCCAAAGAGAACCGTTGGAATGAAGAGGATAACGGCGGAGAGCACGAAGCTTCTACCAGAGCTTTTTATGAAACAGGAGGGTGATCGCTGTGCGATCAAATGAAGAGTTAATAGTGAAGAGTGAAGAGTGTTTGTATGCGGTGTGGTGGCCCCTCTTATTATTTTTAATTATATTAGATAAAAGTTTTTCGCAGAAAAACAAACCACAACTCTTCACTCTTCACTCTTCACTCTTCACTAATACAGGGGATCACCCTTGTTTTACCTGACCGAGCAATTCTTCTCTATTCAGGGTGAAGGAAAGTATGCAGGTACCCCTTCCTATTTTTTACGAACAGGCGGATGCAATTTGAACTGTCCGGGGTTTGGTGCTGTTTATGAAGTGGAAGGCGTGAAGCAGTATGGCTGTGATACCTATTTTGCGGTAGACAGTGCTTTTGCCAAATCGTGGACCAAAGTAGAGGATAGTAAAACACTGATTGATCAGCTAAAGAAGGAATTTGCCGAGATAGGCTATCAGCCTCATGTGGTGATCACCGGCGGTGAGCCTCTTATGTATCATCAGGATAAGGTTTTTTATGATGTCATAAAATGGCTGGTCTCCGAAGGCGTGAAGATTACTTTCGAAACCAATGGAACCATAGCGATAGATTTTGAAGAATTCCCTGCCTATAAAGAAACAGTTTTTGCACTTTCTATTAAGTTGGCTAATAGTGGCGAACCCAAAGAGAAGCGTATCAATCTAAAAGCTTTGAGAGAGATAGGGAAAAATGCTAAAGAGGCTTTTTTTAAATTTACGATCGATAAAGCGCTGGTAGAAAGCAGTGCCTATGATGAGATCATCGAGATCACTGCACCCTTCCCCCGGAGGGAGATCTACTGCATGCCGGTAGGAGAGAGTCGGGATACGATCTGGAAAAATGATCAGGCAGTCTTTGAGTTTTGTATGAAACACGGGTTCAAATACAGCGATAGACTGCATATTCGTGTTTTTGATACGACACAAGGTGTATAAAACGCCAAATCTAAATCTTTTTTCGATTACTTTTATTGGCAAGGAGCTTTAACTTCTTCTCTACAAGGTAATTGATACTCCCTTTTGGAAATTTGCCGTTTTTATCTCTGGTACCGCTTACTTTGCCAGTGAGTATTTCCATCCCTTCATCAACACTCTCAATGGCATAGATCTCAAATGCACCGCTTTTAACGGCTTCCAACACTTCCTCTTTGAGCATCAGATGCTTTATATTTGATGCCGGGATAATAATGCCATTTCTTTTAGCCTTGCTTGCGAGACTGCATACATCAAAAAAGCCCTCTATTTTTTCATTGATGCCGCCTACTGCCTGGACTTGACCATTTTGATTGACCGAGCCTGTTACAGCGATGGATTGGTCCAGAGCTACTTCACTCACTGAAGAAAGCAAAGCAAACAGTTCTGCACACGAAGCGCTATCACCATAAATTCTGCTGTATGATTGTTCAAATACCAGTGTTGCCGTTATGCTAAGTGGGAAATCTTTGGCATATGTGGCTGCCAGATATGCCGAGAGTATCATCATCCCTTTATCATGTGTCGGAGCACTTAGTTTTGCTTCTCTCTCAATGTTGACTACACCGCCTTGACCCAGTCTGGTAAGCGCTGTGATCTTTGAAGGATGCCCAAAAGAGAAATTTCCCAGGTCAAATACCGCTAAACCATTTACCTGACCTATAGCGTTCCCATCAGTTTGTATGAGGATCGTTCCTCTTTGGATCGCTTCGTACATCTGATCTTTGATCCTGTCTGACCTCTCGATCTTCTCCAGGATCGCCTCATCTATTTCTGCCTTAGTGATCTTGTGCAGTTTTTTCTGTGCAGCAATAAAATCAGCTTCCTGGAGCAGGTCATTTAAACTTTCCAGGTGTGTTGAAAGCTTTTGGCTATCTTCAGCTATGCGAGAGCTATACTCAATCACCTTGCCTACAGCCTCTTTGTCCAATGGCAAAAGTGCATTATTTCTGGCGATCATACCAATCAATTTGGCATAGAGCAGACTGTTTTCATCATTTCTCTCTATATGGTTTTCAAAGTCTGCATTGATCTTAAAGAGCTCTTTGAACTCTGGATCATAGTTATACAATAGATAATAGAGTGTTCTGCTGCCAATCAGAATGATCTTAATATCCAATGCTATTGTCTGAGGTTCCAGTGTGAGTGCACTGATAAGACTAAGAGAATGAGCCAAAGACTCTATGCGGATCTCCTCGGCTTGCAGCATCCTCTTGAGCCCTTCCCAGACAAAAGGCTGCATCAGTACCTTTGAAGCATCCAGGATCAGATATCCGCCATTGGCTCTATGTAATGCACCTGGTTTGATAAGATTGAAATCAGTCAAAAGTGTGCCCATCTGCGCAATATGCTCGATCTCTCCAAATAGATTTGCATAGGTTGGATTATTCTCATAGATGATCGGTGCACCATCTTCATCTTTATGGGTTACAAGGACGTTGACAGTATATCTGTTAAATATGCCACTCTCTTTAGCTGATCTAATTCCCATAGAGGTGAGGTTGTTTTGTGCAGAGACTAAAAAATCCTGAGAATTTTTTACAATATCCTCTTCGACACTTTTCAGATAGGTTGCGACCTTCTCGTATTTTTTATATTTCCTTTTTAACTCATCAATACTGTTGTCTACAGCTTTTTTTGTCATACTCTGTTCAAGTTTTCTGATCTCTTTTTGTTGCTTTCTGCTCTGTATCATCATATCCTGTGCAGTATTTTCTATCTGGGTTTTGAATTTTTTGATCTTCTCCCGGATCTGCTCTTTCTCTTTATCGCTGAGGGCTTGAAACTCCTCTGATTCAAGAATCTTGTTATCTTTACTCATGGGAGAGAGTGTATAGCCTGATGCTGTATACTGGATCGCTATCAACTCTTGTTTTGCTCTCTCTTTTACCTCTTGAAAAGATTGCTTTTTCATCTCATTGAGCTTGTTGATAATAGACTGTTTCTGGTCTCTAAACTCTTCACTCTCAAATATAGAGGGGATAATGCCTTGCAACTCCTCGATCAGCTCCTCCATATCCTTTTTGAGTTGTACGCCTATGGAGGGCGGAAGCTTTAAAGAGATTGGTTTTCTGGGATCTTCAAAATTGTTTACATAACACCAATCACCCGGTTTTTCCTCATCTTTTGCGTTACTTTGAATAAACTTTTCCACAACACTGTGTTTGCCGCTGCCAAGTTTTCCCATTGCATAAAGGTTGTAACCCTCCTTCTTTATGCCGACTCCGAAGCTGATCGCTTTGAGCGCCCTGCTCTGCCCTATGATCTCATCAGGCTCTTTCAGCTCTGCAGTAGTTTTAAAATCAAACATCTCTAAGTCACAATAATTATAGAGCTTATCAGTATTAAGTGGTTTTATCATAGGCGTCTCCAAACTCCGAACAATTATCAAAAATATCTTTTAACTCATAATACTTCATTTGATGCGCTTTTGCTGCAGCCTGTTCTGTCACGAACCAGCCTGCAATATTCACACCGCTTTTCATATGCTATCCTTTAGTCCTCTATTTCTGCCTTGAATCTTGCTATAGGATTTGCTCTTAATCTTTCAACCGGTATGGGTTCAGAGCTTTTTTCGCATATCCCGAAAGTTCCATTTTTTATTTTCCCAAGTGCATGCAGGGTTTCTTTGAGCTCATTTTCCTGCTGACGCAAAATAGTATTGTCTTTTTTACTGATTATGTTAAGAGATGCAAGATCTTCAACATCATTGATCTCATCATCATTGCATATAGTCTCTAACTCTGATTGAAGCTGTGTTATATTGTCTTCAATCTGCACGAACCTCTCTTTTAGTATTTTTTCAAACGCATCATAATTCAAATCATCCCTTTTTGCCATAATCAACCCTTTTTTTAATTATATCACTTTTTGGTTTTAGCAAATTATAGATTTCAAAAAAGCAAAAACTCTTTTTTAGTTAGATTGGATAGAATCAGAGCAATGCACTCCGATTAGGAAAAATAGAATGATTATCCGCAAACTCTTCAAATTTGAAAATGCACACATTGTACGTGGCTGCTCTACGCGAAGATGCAGTGAAAATATCCACGGACACTCTTATAAAATAGAAGTATTGCTGGAGTCAAACTATCTTGACCATGGACAAATGGTCTATGATTTCGGGTTGACCAAGCTCTATATTAAGGAGATGATCGATTCGTTTGACCATGCGATCACTCTCTGGAGCGGAGATGATCCGGCATATATCGCCTCGATGAAGCGTTTCAGCAATCGCTGGATTGAATTGCCCGTCTCTCCTTCGGCTGAGCAGTTTTCCCGAGTGATCTATTTGATAGTGGAACGTGTCCTGGCCTGCACGAAGATGCAAAATGGTGAGCGGGATGTGAAACTGCACAGTATTGTTGTTCACGAGACGGAGACAGGCTATGCGCAGGGTTTCAGAGAAGATGCACACAGTGAACTGATGGGTAAAATTTCACTTGAGGATATCTGTTTCTCTGCTCAGGTCTCTTCTGAATGGAGCGATCCTGAGCTCTGGAATAAACTTCTTGCCAAAAATAACTTGATAAATCCGGATAAAGTGTAGTATAATATCGGATGGTATAGTTATCTATACTAAATTCAGATTTAATGTACTTTCGAAAAAATGGAAGTATAAAGGAGATCATAGTGAAAAAAATTGTAATTCTTTCTGTTATAGCAGCCGCTACTTTATTTGCAGCGGATGCTGCAGATACAGCCGGTAAAGCTGTCAAAGGAACCGGAGATGCTGCTACGGAAGTTGCCAAAGGTACGGTAGACGTAACAAAAGATGTTGCTGATGTAACTGGTAAAGCTGTCAAAGGAACCGGAGATGCTGCTGCGGAAGTTGCCAAAGGAACTGTCAAAGCGACAGAAAAGGCAGCAGATGTTACTGGAGGGGTTGTCAAAAAAGCCGGTGACGCTACTATTGGTAAAGCCACAGAAGCTGCTCACTAAAAAATTCAGGGTAAAGTTTTTTTATTCTGAGGCAGAAGCAATATAGTTTCGTCAGCTCATTATGTGATTTGGGGAGAGATTCAGGTTTCCCTCCTCATCCATAAATATTATTTCGTAAAAATTTCTCTCTTCTCTTTAGAATAAAGTCCCCATTTTATCGGTATCATTTTTACTGATTTCCCTTTTTCCAAATGGCTGAGTTCAGGACTTGTGATGATCAGTCCATCAGCAAGCGGCAGAGGAGAAACCATCCCGGGTGACTGATGAGGCAGGGGGGTGAAAGCTGAACCATCATGGCTTCCCAGGATAACAGTGAATCTACCTGCTTTGAGTCGATACTCTTCTTTCATTTTTGTCTCTATCGGAGCAGGGTGGCAAGCTGTTGTTCCTGATAGCCTAAGGATAATAGGTTTGATAAACACTTCATAGTTGACCATGGCGGCAAGTGGATTACCCGGGAGGTTGACAACGAAAGTATTGTCTATGTTTCCAACGCTTGTCGGTTTTCCCGGTTTGATCTTAATTCCGCTGAAGAGTGTTTTCATGCCCAGCTGTGCAAAGGCCTCTTTGGTGAAGTCTTTATCTCCGACACTGATCCCTCCGCTGGTGATGATAAGGTCTGCATCAAGTGCTTCCCGGATACAGGATTTGAGAGAGTCGATAGTATCTCCGCTGCCGCCGATATATGTGACTTCGCAACCTAGCTCTCTGGCTCTGGCGAGGAACATAGGGGCATTGGAGTTATAAAGCTGATGCGATTGGATATGTTCATAATGCGGACGAAGTTCATCTCCGGTTCCAAAGACAGCCACCCTCACTTTTCGTATGACGGAGACGTGGGTCACCCCCTGACTGGAAAAAACAGCCAGAGTGTAGGCAGTGATCGTTTCCCCTTTTGTGATATAGATTTTACCTTTTCTAATATCCTCCCCGGCTCTTCGGATATGGGCATGAGGCTTTATCTCGGTTGGCAGCGAGACACTGCCTGAATCAACTGTTACCTCTTCGATCGGTACAATGGCTTCACAGCCTTCCGGGACAGGCGCACCAGTCATAATGCGAATTGCTTCACCGTTTTGAAGTGTGTAGCGGTCCTCGTCACCGGCATAGATCAGTTTGTCGCTCTTGACGCTGCTGTCCTGATCATTGACTTTGACTGCATAGCCATCCATTGCAGAGTTATCAAAACGCGGAAGATCGTAACGTGCACCATAATCGCTGGAAACGGTACGTCCGAGACTCTCTTCGATGGGGATGATTTCACTGGAGAGAGACGATACCTCTCTCTCGATAATATCAAGTGCTTCGGTAATAGAAACAGCCATAGGATTCACCTTTAGGATTTTCAAAGATTATAGCAAATATAGAGTATAATTCGGTTTTAAGGAGTTTGCCTATGGTTGAAGAGACACTGCTTTATCATGTTGTGATGATCAAATTATTTCTTTTGATGCTTTGTATCAATCTTTTTGTTCCTCTATTTTTCAGGAGTGAGAGGGTCAGAGAGATCAAAGCGACACGTATCACTTTCTTTCTTTATTCAGCCCTGCTTGCCATGGTAGCATTTACGGGAATGGTCCTCTATCTTATTGCCGAGTTATCCTGGAATCATGCGATGAGTCTGATGGTCGCAGTGTTGGTTCTGTTGTCCGGATTGGAGATCGCCAGAAGTATCAAACTCAAAAAGATATGGATACTCGGAGAGAGCGGTGTGGCGTATTCTTGGAAATATGTGTCGCTTGAAATAATTGTCACTGTTGCTATGGTGATCTTAATGATCATGGAGAAAAAAGGTGCAATATCTCTATCATAAGGAGGCAGGTACTCCGCAACTGGAACTGACCGGAGATGAACATCGCTACCTCTTCAAAGTCAGAAGGCATAGAGCCGGAGAAACACTCTATCTGCGCAACCTGAGAGATAAGACGCTCTATCGCTATCAGATAGAAGAGATCGACAGGAAGCGTGCATCGTTGCTGCTTCAGGATCAGAAAGTATATGAAGTAGAGGCGAAGCAAAGATTGCACATCGGATGGTGTATGATCGATCCCAAAAGTATTGAGAAAGTTTTGCCCTCTCTCAATGAAATGGGAGTTGCCAAAGTGACTTTTATCTACTGCAAACGCAGCCAAAAGAGTTTTTCTCTGGACTTCAAGCGTCTGGAGAAGATACTCCTGAACTCTTCCCGGCAGTGCGGTCGGAGTATCATGATGGAGCTGGACAAGAAGGGGAGTCTGGAGCTGTTTTTGAAAGAAAATCCTGAGAGTTGGATGCTGAACTTTTCAGAAAAGAGACTGGGTGAAAACAGTATGATCGAGACACTCGTGATCGGAGCAGAGGGCGGTTTCAGTGAGGATGAGTGTGGCTGTATTGCTGAAGACAGGGTTGTTGGACTGGATACACCGTTAATACTCAAGAGTGAGAGTGCAGTTTGTGCTGCGGCAAGCAAACTTCTTTTATAATATATTAAATTCTTTTTGGTATAATACCGCTCTAAAATTTCCTTATTGTTTCATAAAACAAGAGGAAAGAGCTGTCTCTGAAATGTTGCAGCAACCCGGTTTGTTTATTGCCGGAAGAGCAAATATAGCTGGAATGGGTTGGTTGCCCATCATAAAATTTTAACAAAGGTAAAATGATGAGAAAAGATATCCATCCGAATTATGTCGAGTGTAAAGTTACTTGTGCATGCGGTAATGAGTTTACGGTCAAATCTGACAAAGATACAATGTCTATCGATATCTGTAATGAATGTCACCCATTCTTCACAGGTTCTGAGAAGATCGTTGATGCAGCCGGACGTGTTGAGAAGTTTAAGAATAAATATAAACTCTCATAAGCTGGAGGGGGACACAGCTTTAATTTTGCTTTGCAAAATTCAACCAATGTCCCCAAAAATATGTTAACTTTTATTCCCACTCCTATCGGTAACCCCCAAGACATTACACTGCGGGCAATGAAGCTTTTTGAAAAAGCTGAACTTTTTTTGTGCGAAGATACACGTGAGACCAGGCGATTGATGCGTTTATTGGAAGAGCGATATGAGATGTGCTGTCCCAAAGCAGAATATCTCTCTTTTAATGAACATAATGGTTCACAGCGTCTTATAGAAGTGGCAGAGAAACTTAAAGAACTCGAGGTTGTCTATGTCAGTGATGCAGGGATGCCCGTGATCTCTGATCCTGGGCAGATCCTGGTGGCTTATTGTCAGGAACAGGGGATTGCCTACGATGTTCTTCCCGGCGCCTCTGCGGTTGTGACGGCCTATGCTGCCAGTGGTTTTGAAGAGGGTAGGTTTCTCTTTTTTGGGTTTTTGCCTCATAAGGGAGGTGAGCGCAATAAAGCATTGAATGAAGCACTCAATACCGGCTACAATACGATCCTTTATGAGTCACCCCATCGTTTGATGAAGTTGCTTGAAGAGATTGCAATCGCTGATCCTGAGAGGATGCTCTTTCTGGGAAAAGAGTTGACCAAGAAATTCCAAACCTATTACAAAAAAACAGCAAAAGAATTATTGGAAAGCTTCAGAGATGAGCATATCAGGGGAGAGTGGGTTGTTATCATACAGGCGCAGAAAAGTGAACGTAAAGCGCTTTATCTCGAAGATATTCTGACTTTGGATCTCGCGCCAAAACCCAAGGCGAAACTTCTTGCCAATCTGACCGGGGAGAGTGTCAAAAGCTGGTATGAGAAGCTGATAAGCCGTGATGATCACCGCACCAACTAAATGTCTGAACTTTTAATGCAGTGATTTCGTTCATAATCAAGGCAGATTTTTGAAGGACTCGTATAGTTAAGACGAAGTAAGCATCTTGTGAAAGATTGTGCTTTTATTGCCCACCCTGCGGGCATCTACAGCTTTTCCTTATGCGTCGTTACTCACTTTCGAATTAGCTACGGCTAGTTCTTCAAGTGAGTGCCTAGCCTAAGAGAAAGCTGTAGATGTTGTGGGTATCACCTATTATTAGAGGTGCCCTAAAAAGAGAGTGACAGCAAAAGTTGGATAAAATCCAATCTATGATAATTTACGGCAAACAGGTTTGCTTATATGCACTTAAGCACCATGAAACACGCATTAAAACAGTCTATCTGGCAAAAAAAGGTCTGTTACCGCAACCTCTTTTTGACCAATACAAGCCGAAGATAAAGTTTCTGGAAAACAAATGGGCACAATCGATGAGCAAGGGGGGAAACCACCAGGGAATTCTGCTCGAGATTGCCGAATTTGAAGAGAGTAAACTGAATGAGGTCAAAAAAGATGATTTTATCACTGTACTTGATGGGTTGACTGATGTGGGAAATATCGGTGCGATTGTTCGCAGCGCCTATGCCCTGGGTGCCGATGCCGTGATCGCCACAGGGGTGAAGCAGCTCAACTATGCAGCCATTACCCGAACCAGCTCCGGAGCACTGCTGGATATGCCTTTCATGGTGACACATAATATTGCTGATGTACTCAATGAACTGCATCAGGTCGGTTTTGTAAGCTACGGTGCCTCTATGGAGGGAAGCCCGGTCGAAGAGACTCTTTTTGCCCCCAGAAGGGTATTGGTTCTCGGAAGCGAAGGGGAGGGACTTTCCAAAAAGGCGAAAACGAGAATTTCAGAGACGGTTTCTATCACAATGAAACGTTCTTTTGATTCATTGAATGTCAGTGCCGCAGCGGCTATTTTAATACACAGGATGGGATATGCCATTAGATGATATGGAACAAAAAGATTTGCAATCCAAAGGTATGCAACTTAAAGATTTGTTGGAAGAGCAGAGTGTTGCCAGTATTTCCAAAAAGACCAATTTAACGGTTGGTATTGTTGAGAAACTGTTAAGTAAAGATTTTAAATCCCTGAAAAAGCCGCAGCTATTGGGGGCACTGTCGATCATTGAGCGGGAATATAATGTTGACTTGAGCGCATTGCGTGAAGAGTGTAAAGATTATTTTGCCGAGAATGCCCCGAGTGATCAGGGATTGACGGTGTTGAAGCCGATCAGACAGGAGAGAAGTTATTTCCCAAAAATATTGGCCACAGTACTTCTGGGATTGATTGCATATGGCGCATGGTATCTTTTTTCGGAGTATTATCATAAAAAAATTACCCCTATGGATCCGCCGAGTGTAAAGTCCCTTAATAGCACGATTTTGCAAGATGAAGACACTTCTTTTATAGATGTAAAAACAGCGGCAGTCAAAGAGCGTAGTGCTGCAGAGAGTCCGGCAGTTCAAAGTATCGGAGCCGAAGCTGCAGAAGAGAAGCAACCGGAAATAAGCCAGAATGCTATGCATGCAGTTGAAGATAGGCAGGCAGAAACCGACCAGAGTGCTATGCAGGAAGAGGAAGCGGCTGTCGTTGGATCGGAAAAGCAGGGTGAAACAATGTTGACAGATGAAAAAATCGTTTCAACTGAAGCTAACAGTTCTGAAGAGGATCTGACCTCATTGGCTTCCCGTGAAACGATTACTTTGCTTCCTCAGGGGGTAATGTGGTTTAATCTATTCCATCTTGATTCAAAAAAGAGAAGTTATTTTAAACGAAAAAATAAATTTGATATCGATGTCAAAGAAAATGAATGGCTTTTCGCGACCGAGAATGCTAAGTTTACCTTTATTGATAATGGTGTTATTACAGAATTCGGCGGAGAGGGAGAATTCTTTTTTAGATTGGACAGTACCGGTGTCCATGAGTTGTCCGTGAACGAATACAGAACAGAAGAACAATAGAAAATGAGAGAAGAGGAAAAGAATGTTTGACGAAATACAGTTTGACAAAATAAACAGATTGCCGAAATATGTGTTTGCTGCCGTAAATGATATCAAAATGGCTGCGAGACGAGATGGCAAGGATGTGATCGATTTCAGTATGGGCAATCCTGACGGTCCGGCACCCAAACCTATTGTTGATAAGCTCATCGAAACAGCACAAAAACCCAGAACACATGGATACAGTGCAAGCAAGGGAATATACAAGCTCAGGCTGGCGATGGCGAAGTGGTATAAGCGCAAATACAATGTCGATCTTGATGCGGAAACTGAAGTGGTAGCTACCATGGGAAGCAAAGAGGGATATGTGCATCTCGTACAGGCAATTACCAATCCTGGAGATGTAGCCATTGTTCCTGATCCGACCTACCCGATCCACTCTTATGCCTTTGTCCTGGCAGGCGGGAATGTGGAAAAGATGCCGCTGACTTTCAATGAAGAGAATTTTGAAGTGGATGAAGATCAGTTTTTTGCTGATCTGGACCATGCTTTGAAAAACTCTGTACCCAAGCCAAAATACCTTGTTGTCAACTTTCCTCACAACCCATCAACGGCAACGGTGACACCGAAATTTTATGAAAGATTGGTTGCATTGGCGAAAGAAGAGCGTTTCTATATTCTTTCCGATATTGCTTACGCGGATATTACTTTTGATGGTTACAAAACACCTTCTATCCTGGAGGTAGAGGGTGCCAAAGATGTGGCAGTCGAGAGCTATACGCTCTCCAAAAGTTACAATATGGCCGGATGGCGGGTCGGTTTCGTAGTCGGAAACATAAAACTTATCGGCGCTCTTCAGAAATATAAAAGCTGGATAGATTATGGGATGTATACGCCGATCCAGGTAGCCGCTACGGTTGCACTGGATGAGCATGGTGATATTGTAGAGCGTGATATCATTAGTAAATATGAGAATAGAAGAGATGTACTCTTGGCAGCTTTCGACAATGCCGGCTGGCCGATGAGAAAGCCGCATGCCAGTATGTTCGTGTGGGCAAAAATCCCCGAAAAGATGAGACATCTTGGTTCTCTGGAATTTTCCAAACTTTTATTGACAGAGGCGAATGTGGCAGTCAGTCCCGGAATCGGATTTGGCGAGTATGGTGACGAGTATGTCCGTATTGCACTGATCGAAAATGAAAAACGTATACGCCAGGCTGCTAAAAATGTTAAAAAGTTTCTGGCTGAATTCAAAGATGAGGAAGTATAAGTAATGATCAAAGTTGGAATTCTGGGTATAGGGACCGTTGGGACGAGTGTCGCGAAAATTCTTGAAGAGAATGGTGACATTATCGAAGCGAGAGCAGGGAAAAAGATCGTAGTCAAAACCGGTGTGGTCAAAGATCTCTCCAAAGACCGTGGTGTCTCTATTTCCCTGAGCGACAATCCTTCGGATGTGATCGATGATCCTGAGATCGATATCGTTGTAGAGTTAATGGGCGGCGTGGATGAACCCTATGAGTTTGTTAAAAGAGCATTGAAAAATGGTAAAGCAGTGGTGACAGCCAATAAAGCACTCCTGGCATATCATCGTTATGAGCTTCAGGAACTTTCGGGAGATATCCCTTTCATGTATGAAGCGAGTACTGCAGGGGGGATTCCTATCATTGGTGCCCTGAGAAACGGACTTTCAGCCAACCATATCGAGTCTATCAAGGGGATTATGAACGGTACCTGTAACTATATGCTCACCAAGATGATCAATGAAGGTGTACAGTATGATAAAATCCTCAAAGAGGCTCAGGAACTGGGCTATGCCGAGGCTGACCCTACATTCGATGTAGGTGGTTTTGATGCTTCACACAAGTTGCTTATTTTGGCGAGTATTGCTTATGGTATCGATGCAAAGCCTGAAGATATACTCATTGAAGGTATAGAAAATATCACCCAGACAGATGTAGAGTTCGCCAAAGAATTTGGATATGAGATCAAGCTGCTTGGGATTGCCAAAAAAGTAGAAAATGGTGTCGAGCTGCGAGTGCATGCCACCATGATACCTGAAGAATCCATGATTGCCAAAGTCGATGGTGTGATGAATGCCGTCACTGTAGTAGGTGACAGAGTCGGTGAAACGATGTACTATGGACCGGGTGCCGGTGGAGATGCCACGGCATCAGCCGTAATCGCAGATATCGTTGATATCGTCCGGGGCAATCATGGCCCGATGCTGGGGTACAAAAAAGGGTTGGAGAGCGGATTGAAACTGCTCGGTAAAGATGAGATTGTCTCTCAGTACTACCTCAGGCTTGAGGTCGATGACCAAAGCGGAGTTCTGGCTATCATCACTTCAACCCTGGGTGAGTTTGGTATTTCGATCGAATCGATGTTGCAAAAACCGACCAAAAATGAAGACAGAGCCAAGTTGCTTTTTACGACATATATTTGTCAAGAGAGCAAAATGCAGGATGCAATCACTGCACTGTCCAAATTGGATGTAGTGCATGGTGAGATTGCTATGATGAGAATAGAAAAATAACAAAGGTGCAATATGGCAAAAGATCACTATTTTGATATTACGGCAAAGCTGGATATGATGGAGCTTAAAAATGCCATTGTGATGGCAGAAAAAGAGGTGCAGACACGTTTTGATTTCAAAGGTTTGGTTGCTGAGTTTGATCTCAATGAAAAAGCGAAAACGCTTAGTCTGAGCTCTTCAAGCGATAGTAAGATCGATGCATTAAAGGATATCCTTATCTCCAAACTGATCAAAAGAGGGATTGCCGGCAAGTCACTCGAAGAAGTCAAAACCGAGGGTATCTCCGGCGGGAATACCAAAGTGATCTATCGTATTGTTGATACGATAGACAAAGATGAAGCGAAAGAGATCGTCAAGGCGATCAAAGGCATGAAGATCAAAGTGACCCCGTCTATACAGGGGGACGAAGTGCGTGTGAGTGGTAAAAAGATCGATGATCTTCAGGCAGTCATGGCAGAAGTCAAGACACTTGATCTTAAAGCCCCTCTGGTATTTGGAAACTTCAAGTAAAAGATACTTCTAAATATTATAAGGAGTGGCAGATTATTGCCACTCCTTTCCCTCTATACATTAGTCAATCCTAAAGCTATCTTTGCTATTATCACCTAAGATTATAAAGGGTTTTTCAGTAAAGTCCTCAAAAAGGTTTTTTCAATGACAAAAAAATATGACACTCAAGAGATCGAAAGTGTTTGTACCTACTGTGGGGTAGGATGTGATATTACCGGCGTGGTTGAAGATAACAAGATCGTTAAAATCTATGCCCAGAAGGATGGAATAGTCTCTCAGGGAAAGCTCTGTATCAAGGGAAAGTATGGCTATGACTTTGTGGATGCGGAAGACCGTATTCGTCAGCCGCGTATCAAAAAAAGCTTTTTGAAAAAAAACCCTCAGATAGAGGCGGCAATAGCAGATAAGTTGGCATCGTTTGACAATGATTATATGACCTGCGATCTTGAGAGTGCTACGACCGCGGCAACCATGAAACTTGATGAGATCAAAAAGAAGTACGGCAGTGATAGTTTTTGTGCGATTGGTGGGGCGAGGACTTCATGTGAGAGTGCCTATGCCTTTCAAAAGTTCTGTCGCGAAACGATGGGTTCCCCTCATGTCGATAACTGTGCGAGAGTTTGTCATTCACCCTCACTCAAGGGGATGCGTGCGACGATTGGAGAGGGGGCAGCGACCAATCCCTACAATGATATTTATGAGACAGAATTTATGGTTGTCATCGGTTCCAATACCATGGAAGCTCATCCGATCATAGCCAACCGTATCGTGGATATGGCGAAAACACATAATAATCTGGCTGTAATCGATGTCCGTGAAACAAAATTGGCCAAATTGTCAAAATATAACTGTGTTGTTCCCTATGAGGCCAATCTTTTGATTCTTAATATGATGGCTTATATCATTATAGATGAGGAGCTTTATGACAAGAATTTCGTAGCCAGCCGTACCAACGGATTTGAAGCATTCAAAGAGAAGATCCTCAATGATCCCTATGCAAATCCTGCTTTTTTCAAAGAGATAGAGGGGTATGAGCATTTGGCCAAGATGATCCCCAATATTGCCAGAGAATATGCGATCAAAAAGTCGATGATTTTCTGGGGACTTGGGATTACGCAGCATTTGGATGGTTCTTATGCGGTTATGGCGATCACGCATCTGGCGATGATGACAGGAAATATTGGTAAAACCGGTGCCGGCCTGATGCCGCTTCGTGGACAGAATAATGTCCAGGGAGCTTGTGATATGGGCTGTCTTCCCTATTATCTCCCTGATTACCAAAAGCCCGAAGTTGATGGGATGATGACACCGCAGCTCATCGATGCGATGTCCGAAGGTCGTATCAAGGCATTGCTTAATATGGGCGAGGATATCTCTCATATTCATACCAATGTCAATAAGATCGAAAAAGCACTGAGTCACCTGGAGTTCATTATGGCTCAGGAGCTCTTTATGACTGATATCGCCAAAAGGGCAGATATTGTTATCGGCGTGAAATCTGCCTATGAAAAGACTGGAGTCTATGTCAATGCAATGAGACGATTGCATCTTTCTCAGCCTTTGGTTCAGAGTGATCTCCCCGATGACTGGGAAGTTTTGACAATAATGGATAATAAACTGGGCGGAAATTTTGATTTTAAAACCAGTGAAGATGTATGGAATGAAGTGAGGGAAGTCGCACCCAGAAGATTTTCAGGAGCTGCTTATTATAGACTTGCGCGCCACAGAAAAAGAGGGATGCAGTGGCCTATCTATCATGAAGATACCCCGGTACTTCACCTGCTGGACTTCCGTACCGAAGATGGTCTGGGGCAATATGTCTATAAACAGTATGAACCCAGAGGAATGATCCAGGAGATTCTTAAAGGTGAGTTTTATAATGACTCGCTTGAAGGGTATTATTTGACTACCGGACGGACATTGCCACATTACAACAATGCGGCACAAACCAAGCGAAGCGATAGACTCAATAGCAAATATGATAAAGATGTTCTCTTGGCACCACTGGAAGCGGAAGGGAAATTCGGTGATTATGTCATACTTAAGACCAAACATGGTGAGACTGCTCCGCTCCCTGTGAGATATACCGATAAAGTAAGAGAGAAGACTCTTTTCAGCACCTTCCATCATAGTAAATCACGTATTAACGAGATATTTGGGGATGAGTGTGACGAGCTGATACTGACGGCACGGTTTAAGTCACTACGGGTGACCGTTATGCCGGCAGATGGACAGATTGCCTGCGGATAATATATCATAGTGAAATAATTTCTACTTCTTCTCTTTTTTATGTCAAACTGTTGACAAAGGGAGGAGATACTATGAGCTACGAAAGAGCGTTGCTGAAAACTTTTGGCAATGAAAGTGAAACACTTTCCACGTGATATCTCGAAGACGAAGGTTATGCGATCATAGAGCTAAATTTTTATGCGAGAAAACTTGGTGAAATTGATATCATCGCACAAAAGAGGGATGTGCTCCATTTTATTGAAGTCAAGAGTGCCAAGGCAAATACTATACAAATTTTTTTGGGGAAAATGGACATCATGAAAAGCCCATATATACGTGTATCTTGAAAAATCCATATGTCCATTTTTTAACTCATCAATACTAAAGTTTTAAACTTAAAAATATTTCTCTTACCAAGATACTTTTCCTTATAAAATCTTCTATATAGCATGTTTTATGACGTTTTCTATGAGAAGGTGCAAAAAATAGGTCTCTAAACGTCGCTACAGCGAATAACCTTATAAAATATGTTAGATTATAAGGTTTTAGTTTTTTCATTAAGGCATGATGACTTTTATCTAACAAGAATAGATGTCAAAGCTTGTTGTAACGCTATATTCTGAAGGACATACTGATGTTCCATACGTACTACTACAGCTTTGATAGAAATTAATGGTAGAATCAATTACTTTTGCTCTTCTACAAAGGATTTATCGTGCGAAAAACCTACTTCCCCTTAACCCTATTACTTTTAACCCTACCTTTATTCCCGGACTCTTCTTATAATGCAATAAAAGTAGGTCCATTCAAAATAGGTGGAGCATTAAGAGCCAATTATGTGAAAGGGGACTATGTGCTTCCTTCATCAGATTATTCGGGTGCACACAGAGGAGCGAAGTGGGGTGATGTTGAGCTAGATACGGTTCGTATCAACATTGACCTTGAAGAGGGCCCATATATTGGAAAATTTGAATACCGTTGGTATAATGGCTATAGCTTTATCCATACAGCCTGGTTAGGTTATAAATTTGAAAAGAATGATCAGGTTGAAGTAGGTATCACCCGTGTGCCTTTTGGTCCTGGAGATTATGGTATATCCAATAGCTGGTTTTTCGATCAGCACTATTATGTAGGGTTAAGTGATGACATGGACTTAGGGATTAAGTATACCTCCTCTTTTGGGAACCTTACACTTGATTTTGCTTATTTTTATAATGGCGGACCAAATGGCATTGGTTCTTCGGATCAAGGAGCTAGATATGGGTATGATATAGCCTTATGGGAAAGCAGTATTCAAAATGATGGGACAATCTCTGCTGCTGACGTAAATGGTTGGGAAGAAAAGCATCAATTGAACTTCAGAGCAATCTATGACCTTACACATACAAAGGTAGGTCTTTCTTTTCTTTATGGAGGTCTAGAAGGCACACAAGCTAACGATGCTACACGCCTAGCACTTTCTGGGCATATGCAGAATTTTTGGAATAACTTTACACTACAAACCCAACTCACATGGTATGATATAGATATTGATAAACAAAACTTACTCAATACTGACAGTTTCATTCCTGCAGGTGGTTTTGATTTTACCTGGCCTATTGCAAGTAAAGCTTGGATACCCGCAGTCTCTTTGAGTTATAAAATACAAACCCCTGATGTAAGTTGGCTTGATTATATGTTACCTTATATAGAATACAGTTCGATAATCAAAAAGGATGGGGCACAAAACAATTCTGACCTATTCGTTTTAGGGTCAGCTTGGTCACGAGGCAACTGGTATATCTATACCGATTTAGCTTATTCTAATGGTAACTTATTTGTAGGTGATCAAGGCGATGACTATACAAATATTTATGAGGGTGTAGGCGATTTTGGTGCCAACGGAAATGACCGTTGGAATTATCGATTAAATCTTAATTTTGGCTACTATTTTTAGTCTATTCTTTACGTATTTGCCTCTAAAGATTCGTCTATCACCGTATTTTCAATAATCTCTTCTATGAAGTGCTCTTGTTCAACTTCTTCAATACGATCACTAACTGCATCTTCAATAAACTGTTCTTCAGAAAAACCTACATATAGCGCATAAATAATAAACAATATGACAATAGCAAAAGGAAGTGCTGTAGAGATAGCAACAGACTGTAAAGTACTCAAGCCTCCTCCTAACAGTAAAACAGCGGCTATAATACCTTCCAGTATGGCCCAAAAAATTCTTTGTGCCGTTGGTGAAGTAAGTTTACCCCCTGAAGTTAAATGATCAATAACCAATGAGCCAGAATCCGAAGAAGTTACAAAAAAGACTGCTACAAGAATAATGGCAATAAAAGAAGAGACTTCAGCAAAGGGATAACTTTTCAAAAATACAAACATCCCTGTAGAAACATCTTCTTTCACTGCAGCAACAAGCTTTACGCCATCATGCATTTCTGCATACAGTGCAGCAGAACCAAAAACTGACATCCAAAGAAAAGAAAGAAGTGTAGGAATCAAAATTACGCCAAATATAAACTCTTTTACAGTACGTCCTTTAGAAATACGTGCAATAAACATCCCTACAAAAGGAGACCAGGAAATCCACCATGCCCAGTAAAATATAGTCCAACTTTGTTGCCAATCCGTCCCTTTAAAAGTTTCTGTCCAGAAACTCATTTCAGGCAATTCTGTAATATAAAACCCCAAACTTTGCGTAAATGCGCCTAAAATATAAGAGGTAGGTCCAATGACAATAATAAAAGCCATAAAAATGGCTGCAAGATACATATTGGCTGTACTCAAGTATTTTACCCCTCGATCAAGTCCGGTAAAGACAGACATGGTTGCAATAGCTGTAATTATCGCAATAAGTATTACTTGAATTTCTGTACTTATCGTTACATCAAAAAGGAAATGAAGACCTGCATTAATTTGCTGGACACCCAATCCTAGGGAAGTTGCAATACCTATCATGGTGGCAAGTACAGAAAGTGTATCAATAAGATTACCCCAAAAGCCATAAATTTTGTTTCCTAGAATAGGGTAAAAAATAGAGCGGATAGTCAAAGGAAGTCCCCGGTTGTAAGCAAAAAAAGCAAGTCCTAGTCCGACCAAAGCATAAATTGCCCAAGGGTGCAATCCCCAATGAAAAAAGGTTACAGTTAATGCTGCCTGTGCAGACTCAGGGGTCTGTGCCAAAACAGAAGAAAACATGGGAGAAGGAGAAGCGTAATGAAACATGGGTTCACCCACACTCCAAAACATAAGCCCAATTCCCATACCTGCACTTAACAACATAGCAAACCATGCCGGTGTAGAAAATTCTGGCATGGCGTTCTTCCCACCAATACGAATATTACCAAAACGGCCAAAAGCAAAATAGAGTGCAGCTATCACATAAAGATTTGCCACTAAAATAAAAAACCAACCTGCTCCACTTGTGATAGCACTAAGGAATGAAGAAAAAAATTCTTTTGATTCTGTTTGATACATCATAGTTAAGACAATAAAAGTCATGAGGATAGCTACAGAAAAGAAAGTTACTTGTGGGTGTATATCTAAACCATATTTTTTCCAGTTATTTTCGCCAGGAACATGTTTGTCGTGATCGTCATAAATAGAAACCGTAGGCAAAATCTGAAGTCCAAAAAAACGGTCACGATTTTTTATGGCCTTGTTTCTTGTTTCTTCTTCAGCTTTTTTTATCTTTTCGACTAAACTTCTTTTTGATACCATCTCTTCTTCATTTAATTCGTCCATTCGCTTTCCTTAAACTGTAGCTTATGTCTTCATTTTAACACAAAGCGATAAGAACGCCATAAACTCTTGTGAACGTTCTGTAATCTCTAGAAGGTGGAAACCAAACTGTGTCTGTACATGACTATTAACCACACCCACTGAACCGGGGCGTGCTTTCTTCGTGATGATCCTCTTCTATTCTCCTGCTAAGGCCTTATTGGATCGGAGTTGGATATTACCAGACATTGAAAGGGTGAAGTGGTTAACACGACAGTACCTAAAGCTTACACAACAGTAGATGCCACTCGTTTTAGAAACCTCATAAAATATATAA